>NZ_JBVJNS010000010.1:0-92216 GCF_055583565.1 Corynebacterium sp. NPDC104732 | reverse complement strand
ATCACCACCACTGGCAGTGCCCAGCCGGTGGAGAACCTGGAGGACTATAGGATCATCCCGTCGATGTCCCGGAAAGCCACCAGTGGGGATAACGCGGCGATGGAAGGATTCTTCGGGGTGCTCAAACGTGAAGTGTTCTACTACCACGACATAAACCCGCGGGAACTGACCCGAAACCAGGTGATTGCGATGCTGGAGGAGTACATCACTTGGTACATTTACCACAGGCGGTTCAAACGCCTGGGATACCAAACCCTGGCCCACAGCCGGGGACTCGAATCACTACCAACCCACACCGCCGCGTAGGACTCCAACAAAAAGTCCGCACACCCAAGTGAAGCCCAAAAACACTCCGAGTCTCGACTTCCAAGTCTCGATCTCAAGGATCGCGGGGGGTAAGAGCATCCCTACATTCCACGGCAAAGCCAGGTTAGGGCTATAGGCTCTTATCTCTGCTCAATGCAGCGCCCGGTGACTAAGACCGGTGCCCCAACTGCCTGACAGAACGACATCACCAGTCGTCCACAACAGTTAGTAGAGAACGGTTGGTAGAGAGTTAAAGTGGAAAACAACCTCGGTTAAGGTTTGACGCCACTTCCTCTCGAATTCTCCACCAACCGTTCTCTACCAACCGGCCCCGATGCCCCTCACACGCTGAGATGGAACACCTGGAACGCTATCCTGGCCAGCTACTAACACAACATCGGCATAGAAAAAGGCACCATCAGATAGCCACAAAGCCCGGCCGGCGACACGCCGACCGGACACGCTTTTCTTTACTTAAACAAAGACGCCCGCCACCAAAACGGTGACGGGCGCCCAGAAGAGGCTTACTTGCCGAGCTTACGACGCTGAACGCGAGTACGGCGCAGCATCTTGCGGTGCTTCTTCTTGGACATGCGCTTGCGGCGCTTCTTAATAACGGAACCCATAGGGTTTACCTCGCTTGTGTAGAAGTTGTACGTACAAACCTGCCAACGTGCATTTCGGCTTGAAACAAATTGCCGACGACCGAGTGCACTTCGCCCGTCGCAGCATTCCCGAAAGAACGCTCACCAAACTGGCTCGTTGACACGAATGGGTTATATCCTACCGCGCGGTTTCCCATCTACAAAAAAGGGGTCCAATACAAGCCAAAACGCTCCCTACGAACACCTACCTATCGAAAGGAGGGCAGGTAGCAACATTCGTAGGGAGCGCTTACAGCCCCTTCGCCACTTAACCAGCGTTGTAGAAAGAGGAATCCAGGTACTCGTTAACAGCGCTCTGGTGCACGCGGAATGAACGGCCTACGCGCACGGCAGGCAGTTCACCGGAGTGAACCAAGCGGTAAACGGTCATCTTCGATACCCGCATGATGTCCGCTACTTCAGCGACTGTCAAGAAAGTGCCATTGTCTTCATTTGCCATAATCTTCTAACCCTTCACACACGTCGCGCGCTGCAGGCTTCCCCTCCCGCAGAACGGTCACGCACGTGCTTGTGCTAGTTTACCGTGAAGCATGTGACTATTGCGACATGAGTGCCAAAAATTCTCTTACGCGCCACAATGCAACTCGTGTTCTTTTATCATCAGCCCAGCTAGTGCACTGTTTATTAACACAGTCACAGCTGAAACATTTTTTCTAGTCACTTACCTCATCTGCCCCCACCACCTTGGTAGTGGACTTGGTGGTACCCAATTCTGCGGAGCGGTTGGCGCACTTTTCGGTTGCCCGGTACACCATTCCACGCAGCCCCGACTGCTCCAGCTCGCGAATTGCCTTAATGGTGGTACCCCCTGGGGAGCTCACGTTCGCCCGGAGTTCGCTTGGTTCAAGACCAGTTTCCTGCATCAGGGCGGTAGAACCGGCAGCCGCGCTGATCGCGAGGTTCTTCGCCAAATCACGCCGCAACCCCAGGTTGATGCCGGCGTCGATCATCGCTTCCACGAAAAGGAAAAAGTATGCAGGTGAAGACCCAGACATTGCTACGACAGCATCCATTTGGGATTCTTCCACCACAAACACGTCGCCAAGGGCTTCAAGCAGTTCCGTGATCTGAGCGAGTTGTTCGTCGCCGACGAAGCGCCCTGGGCTGATCGCCGAGGTACCACGGCGCACCAACATTGGGGTGTTCGGCATGACGCGGACGATGGGGGTGCCCGCAGAAACTACTTCCTCCAGAGATTTCACGGAAATCCCCGCAGCCATGGAAATCACGGTGGTGTCTTGTGAATTGTTGTCCAGGGTGTCCGACAGCGAGGACAACAGGGAAAGGGTGTCCTTTGGCTTGACGCACAAAAAGACCACATCCACGTCTTCAACGCTCTGCCCGACGTCGGTGTAGTCGATTACACCATAGGCGTCTACGAGCTCTTTTCCACGCTCTGGGCGCCGGTTAGCTACGTGGATGTCTTTCGGGCTGTAGCCACCCGCGACGAGGCCGGCAATAAGGGCCTCACCAATCTTTCCGCCACCAACAACAGCAATTTTTGTCATGCAACCACTGTAACGCCAATGGCGGGCGGGAGCGATTACAAGCCGACGATGAGCAATGGGCCGAAGGTCAGCGCCAGGCCGGTTACCGCAGCGAGCGTCATGGACAGCGTGTCGCGTTCAGTACGCAGCGCGTGCACCACACCGACCAGGCCGAGCGTCATCACACCAGCCAGCGCACCGACGAGGAGGGTGTTGACGTTCGCCCAGAGCTCGCGGAAGCCGAAGAAAATCGCGGCGCCGAGCGCGACGCCAACAATAGCCATTAGCACCACGCTGAGGATAGACACGCGCCCCTCATCCTCGTCCTCGACAGTGTCAACGACCCCGGATTCTTCGGTTGGCTCGGTCTCCCAATCCGTGGCGACTGGAGCCATCGTGGCGGTCTGCTCCACGGGAGGCTCCACAGGAAGCTCCGCCGGAGTCTCAATAGGGGCCTCAACCGGAGCCTCCTCGGCACGCGCCTCTGGGGCTGCCTCCTCAACCTTGTCAGCGGTCTGAGCCGGGAAGGAATCAGTGGTGAGTTTGATGGGGTCGTCCTCGTGGATTACGTGGACGACGGGTTCCGTCTCGGGCACTGGTTCCGGCTGCGGGGCGTCGGTAACCGGCGTGACCACCGGCGCCTTGGGGGCCGGGGCGGGCTTGGGGTCATCGATGGGCTCGCTGGTGTGCCGGGGCTGCTCTGGTTTGGCCGCAACTTTCGGCAGCGATCCCGTCAGTTCGGCTACGGACACACCGCCGTCTTCCAAACTGCGACGACGGCGACGCCTAGGCGTGCTGGAGCGCCCCTCGGCGGCCGCTCGCGCCATCAACTCGGCAACGGTGAGCTGTTTGTCAGACATATTCCTATTCCAAACCTTTATCGATACGGCGCAAGATGACGCCTTCGCGCAACGCCCATGGGCAAATCTGGATCTGTTCCAAACCTAGTGCACGCATGCTCGCTTCGGCGACCAACGCACCGGCAACGATCTGGTGGGACCGGTCTGAACTGATACCTTCCAGCTCTGCACGGTCCGCGGCCGTCATGCGGGAGATGAAGGCGATGAGCTGGCGCAAGCCTGGTGCGGTCAGGGTGCGGGTGACTCGGGGGCCAGCTGAGGAGGGGGCTGCGCCGGTGAGGCGAGCGAGCGTGCGGAAAGTTTTCGAGGTAGCAACGGCCAGATCGGCATTGCCGTAGGTTCGGATGATGCGGGCAGGCTCGGCGAGCTCAGCGTCGATGTAATCCCGCAGGATGTTGATCTTTTTGCGCTCTGGTGGATCGGTGTCGAACCAGTTGTGGGTCAGGCGCCCGGCGCCAAGGTCCAGGGAAAAGGCCACGTCTGGTTCTTCGTCGGTGCCGGATGACAGTTCGAGGGAACCGCCACCGATGTCCAGGTTGATGATGCGACCAGCGGACCAGCCGTACCAACGGCGGACAGCGAGGAAGGTCAGGCGTGCTTCGTCCTCACCGGAGAGCACTTCGAGGCGCACGCCGGTTTCCTTCTCCACCAGGTTCAATAGTTCTTCGCCGTTGGTGGCGGAGCGAACAGCCGAGGTGGCGAAAGGAATCATTTCACTACAGCCGAGAGTGTCGGCCAGCTCCACTGCTTCCGCTACTGCTTTGATGAGCTTGCGGACGCCCTTGTCGTCGATGTTGCCCTCGGAGTCGAGGTGCTCGACGAGCTTCATTGTCGTCTTCCAGTCCGACATCGGGGTGGGGTGACCGCCGGAGCGGGCATCCACCGCCACCAAATGAACTGTGTTACTTCCCACGTCTAATACACCTAATCGCACTCTTCCAGATTAGACGGTCTACCCTGTCAAAGTGTGAATCACCCAATTTTTCTTGGTTTCCCAAGCGACTCCCCCGCGGCCGCGTCGATTCGCCGCGGCGATGAGTTGCCACCCGATTTCGACCGAGAGTGGTACGAATTCACCAACCCTGAGGACCCACTCCACCAGTTCGTCATTGATTTGACCTGGCTGGAGTCCCATTGGAGTTGCAAATTTGGCACCGCAGCGTGCAAAGGCATTGACGCGACCAATCCGGCTGTAGGTTGCTGCGAGCACGGCGCCTTCCTCACCGACGACACCGACCGCGCCCAGCTTCTCGACGCCGTCCAGCGTATGCCCGACGCATTCTGGCAGCTCAAGCCCGACAATCTCGACACCGGCGACGTGGAGCCATGGCTGGAATGGGATGAATTGGACGACGAAGACGGCAACCCCGAGCCGGCGCTGAAAACAGTGACTGTAGACGGGGCCTGCATTTTTGCTAACCGCCCAGGCTGGCCGACGGGCCCGGGGTGTGCGCTCCATCAGTGGGCGGTCGCTACCGGCGAAGACCTCACCTTAGTCAAGCCCGAGGTGTGTTGGCAGTTGCCGTTACGACGGCTAGAAGCCTACGAGGATCGCCCCGACGGAGTAGAGATTCTCCGGACCACGATCACGGAATACAACCGGCGTGGCTGGGGCAACGGTGGCGAGGACTTTGATTGGTATTGCACGACCGCACCCGCCTGCCACACAGCCTCCGAACCGATGTGGCGAAGCTATCGCGCAGAACTGGTGGCCCTCATGGGCGAAGCGGCGTACGAGAAACTAGCGGAGCACTGTGAGCGACGGGCTCGGGCGTCGGTAAGTGCGGCGGCCCACCCCGCCACGGTTCAGGGCTCGAATTTGTAGCCTAGGCCTCGCACGGTGACCAGGTAGCGCGGGCGGGAGGGTTCCTCTTCAATCTTGCTCCGCAGACGTTTGACATGGACATCGAGGGTTTTGGTGTCTCCCACATAGTCGGCGCCCCAGACGCGGTCAATCAGTTGGCCACGGGTGAGGACGCGCCCGGCGTTACGGAGCAGGTATTCCAGCAGGTCAAATTCCTTCAGCGGCATCGGGACCTTTTCGCCGGCGACGGTGACGATGTGACGCTCGACATCCATGCGCACCCGGCCGCCTTCGAGGATCTGGTCGTCCTCATCCTCGATGAACTCGGCTTCTCCACCTCGGCGCAGCACGGCCCGAATACGGGCGATGAGCTCGCGGGATGAGTAGGGTTTTGTGACGTAGTCGTCGGCCCCCAGCTCCAGTCCGACGACTTTGTCGATCTCCGAGTCTCGCGCGGTGACCATGATGATCGGCACCGCGGAGGTGCTGCGAATTTGCTTACACACATCGGTGCCTGACATGCCCGGCAGCATCAGGTCGAGCAACACGATGTCGAAGTCGCCACGCTCAAACTCCACCATTGCTGTGGGGCCGTCCGGCGCCCACGTGGTACTGAATCCCTCCTTGCGCAGCAAAAAAGCAAGCGGGTCCGCCAAAGACTCTTCGTCCTCAACGATCAAAATGCTAGTCATCTTAAGCCTTTGTCCTTTCGCCACGCGGGAGCGTGCGATTGTGCTGAGCTGCGGGAATTTCGGCAGCTAGTTCAGAGGCGAGTTTCGCCCCAGATCCCGGTTCGATAATGGGAAGTTCAAGTGTGAACGTCGACCCGGTGCCGGGCCGCGACCACAATTTAATAGCGCCGCCATGGTTAGCGGCCACGTGCTTGACAATGGCCAGGCCAAGACCGGTCCCGCCGGTGCTGCGGGAACGCGCCTTATCCACCCGGAAGAACCGCTCGAACACGCGAGCCTGATCCTCCGTGCTAATGCCAATGCCACGGTCGGTCACACGAATGAGGATAGTGCCATCGCCAGTAACTTTCTGCGAAACGGTAACCGGAGTAGACCGTGGCGAGTAGTTGATGGCGTTGCTGATCAGGTTCGCGATCGCCGTCACCAGCAGGCTGTGGTCCCCGTTGACCCATTTTCCGGAAGGCCGGCCGGCAGCAATATGGATGCCGGCATTATCAGCCGCGAGTTGGGTGCGGGCAATGGCGTCGGTGACCACGTCGTCGACAAGCACTGGCTCCATGTCCGGCAACGCCTCGGCGCCCTGCAGTTTGGACAGCGAGATGAGCTCGTTTATCATGTCCGCCATGCGGTGGGCTTCCTTGTGCAGGCGGGTACCGAAGTACTCCACCGAGTCCTGGTCATCGCTGGATTCCAGCAGCGCCTCCGCCAACAACGCCATGCCTCCCACCGGTGTTTTCAGCTCGTGGGAGACGTTGGCAACGAAGTCGCGGCGGGCCGATTCCATGCGCACATTCTCAGATTCATCGGTGGAATAAATCACGTTGTACCGCAAGTCCACCAACGTGAGTGGCTGGATGTGTGCCTGCACTGCGGTGACACGGGACCCCTTGCGACGCTTCGGGGTTTTCAGGTCCAGCGTGCGCGTTTCCTGATCTTCGAATACTTCTTCCGTCACTGCCCACACCTGGGGATTCACGGTGCGTTCGTGCACGATACCCATGTCATGTGCTTTGCCATTGGACAAAATCACATCGCCCGTGCGATCCACCACCACGATCCCCGTCGGGGCGCCCTGCACCGCCAGGTGGAGCACTTGACTCACCGTTGTGACTTGGTTTGTGGAGAGGGTGGCCGCAATCTTGTGGCGCCGATAGCGCTTCTTCAGAAAATCGGCAGCCGGAAAAGCGAGCGCAGCTGTTGCTACGCCCGCTAAGAATCCGAACAGCACCGACATCTAGGGCTTACTTGCCACCCTGTGCTGCCACCGCAGCGGCACCAGCCGCAGCAGCTTCTGGGTCAAGGTAGGTGCCACCTGGGTTCAGGACCTTGCCGTTTTCGTCGATCTCGTACACCAGTGGGATACCGGTTGGGATGTTGAGTGCGGCGATGTCCTCGTCAGAGATGCCGTCGAGGTGCTTGACCAATGCGCGCAGGGAGTTGCCGTGCGCTGCAATCAGGACGTTTTCGCCCTTCACTGCGCGAGGCAGGATCTCTTCCTCAAAGTAAGGCACGAAGCGCTTCACGACGTCCAACAGGCATTCCGTGTTCGGCACCTTGTCCAGGTTCGCGTAACGAACGTCATTCACCTGGGAGTATTCCGAATCTTCCGCGAGCTCCGGTGGTGGGGTGTCGTAGGAACGACGCCACGCCATGAACTGCTCCTCGCCGTACTTTTCCTTGGTCTCAGCCTTGTTCAGGCCCTGCAGAGCGCCGTAGTGACGCTCATTCAGACGCCAGTCGCGAACAACTGGGATCCAGTGGCGGTCAGCCTCATTGAGCGCAATGTTTGCGGTGCGGATCGCGCGACGCAGCAAAGAGGTGTAAAGCACATCAGGGAGAATGCCCTTTTCCTTGAGCATTTGGCCACCGCGCTTTGCTTCAGCCTCGCCCTTTTCTGTCAGATTCACGTCCACCCAACCAGTGAACTGATTGGAAGCATTCCACTCAGACTGGCCGTGACGCAGCAAAATCAGCTTTCCAGTAGTCATAGGTTCTATTTTGCCAGTGTTTGGGTGAATCTGCCGAGGATCTCTACCCCCTTGACGGATGGGATACTAAAAACCTATTGAATTATTAACCTTTCCAATCATTGACATGTAATTAACTGAGGCTTACACTATTTATATCTCGGCAAGGGAAAGGAGAAAGATATGTCTGCAGCACATGACAAAGCAACCGAAGGGTTGCTACCAAGCAGCACCGAGCCAACCACCCGCCTAAGCGGCTGCCCCGTCGCCTCCGAAAACATCTCCATCACCTCCGGAGCGCAGGGCGCGAACGTGCTCGATGATTTCCAGCTCATCGAAAAGCTGGCCCACTTCGATCGCGAGCGCATCCCAGAGCGTGTCGTACACGCCAAGGGCTCCGGAGCCTTCGGAGAACTCCACATCACCGAAGACGTGTCACAGTACACCCGCGCTGCACTCTTCCAACCAGGAACCGTCACCCCAATGCTGGCCCGCTTCTCTACCGTGGCTGGCGAGCAAGGCTCCCCTGATCACTGGCGTGACGTGCGCGGTTTCGCATTGAAGTTCTACACCACCGAAGGTAACTACGACATCGTCGGCAACAACACCCCAGTGTTCTTCATCCGCGACGGCATCAAGTTCCCTGATTTCATTCACTCCCAGAAGCGTCACCCCGGCACCGGCCTGCGCTCCGCTGAAATGCAATGGGACTTCTGGACCCGCACCCCAGAATCCGCCCACCAGGTCACCTACCTCATGGGCGACCGTGGCCGTCCCCGCGACTTCCGCCACATGGACGGCTTCGGCTCCCACACCTACCAGTGGCAAAACGCTGACGGCGACGTGTTCTGGGTGAAGTACCACTTCAAGACCCAGCAGGGCTGGGACTACATCACCGACGACGAGGCCGACACCCTCACCGATACTGACCACGCCCGCGCTGACCTTTACGACGCCATCGACCGCGGTGATTACCCCCGCTGGGATGTCAAAGTGCAAATCATGCCGGTAGCAGAAGCCGAAGGCTACCGCTGGAACCCATTCGACCTCACCAAGACCTGGTCACAGAAGGACTACCCGCTGATCCCCGTCGGATACTTCGAGCTCAACGTCAATCCGCGTAACTTCTTCGCCCAGATCGAACAAGCCGCCTTCTCTCCGTCGAACTTGGTCCCAGGCATCGGGTTCTCCCCGGACCGGATGCTCCAGGCCCGCGGTTTCTCCTACCCGGACACTCAGCGTTACCGCCTCGGCGCCAACTTCGAGCAGATCCCCGTCAACCGGCCGACCTGCCCAGTGCATTCTTACGCCCAAGACGGGGCTAGCACCCACTTCTTCAACGATTCTGACCAGCCGGTGTACTCACCCAACGGCAGCCCCCGCCCAGCGGGCTACCTGGACGATGGGGTGACCTCCAGCTCGGGAGCTAGCTACGGGCCGGCAACCGACCTCTACGTCAACCCGTCACCACACGGCGAGGATTTGGTGCGCGCAGCATATGTCCAACACCCGGAGGATGACGACTTCATCCAACCCGGCATCCTCGTCCGCGAAGTCCTTGACGACGCCGCTCGGGAACGCCTGGCCGGCAACATCAACGCAGCGATGGAAGGCGTATCCGAGGAACTGGCGCAGCGCGTCTTTACCTATTGGACCAACGTCGATCCAGATCTCGGAGCCCGCGTCCGCGAACTCTGGGAGAGTTAACTCCCCTCAGCCTGGCGGTCATAACAGCTGGTCATCGTTTCCGTAAGCACCTCGTTATACACGCCCGCCAGGCGCTCCGCGGTGGTCGCCCAGGAGAATTGTGTGGCATGATCCACGGCTTCTTGGGCCATGCGAATGCGGCCTTCGTCGTCGTCAAGCATGCTCTCCAACGCGTCAGCCCACTCGCCCGGGTCGTGCCCGTCCACGAACACGCCCGTCACCCCCTCCGCAATCGCGAAGGGCAAGCCACCGACGCGTGCGGCAACCACCGGGGTACCTGTGGCCTGCGCCTCCATGGCCACCAGCCCGAAAGTTTCGTTATAGCTCGGCATCGCCACCACATCAGCCGCGCGATACAGGCTCACCAACTCCTCCGGTGGCCGAGGCGGCAAGAACCGGATATAGCGCCGCAAGCCCAGCGAATTCACCAGATCAACATACGTGTTTGCCTGCGCCACCGCACCCGACGCTCCACCACAAATCAGCACTTGGAAATTAAGATCAGGGTTCCGGCGCACCATCTCCGCTACCGCCTGAATCAGCACATCCGGCCCTTTAAAAATCTGGAGGCGACCCACAAACGCAATGACCTTAGTGTGGATTGGAATGCCGAGGTAACGACGCGAACGCTCCGTAGCGCGATCATTCCCGGGATTGAACAGCTCGATATTCACGCCCGGCGCGACTACGGCGACCTTTTCATCGTCGGTGTCATAGTGTCGCTCGAAATCCTTGGCTTCCTCCATCGTATTGACAACCAATAGATCTGCGTTGTCGGCAATCTGCTGTTCACAAATGCGACGCGCCTCAGATTCCGGCTGGTCAAACTCCGAACGGTGCGCATTCTTCACCGCAGCAAGCGTGTGAGAGGTATGGACAAGAGGCACCTGCCACACATCACGAAGCAGCCAACCCACCTGACCAGATAACCAATAGTGGGAATGCACCAGGTCATAGGTGCGGTGATGGCAACGGGCGAACACCAAGATTCCACCAGCGAACGCCGCCAGCTGAGTCGGTAGTTCTTCCTTTTCCAGCCCTTCATAAGGCCCGGCAACAATATTGATCACCCGCAGATGATCCGCAACCGTCACAATCTCCCCCTGACTAGGGCGAGTTGCGCGCGTGTAAATGTCCACGTCAATACCCTGCTTAGCCAACTCCCGGGCAGTGTTCAGCACGTAGACATTCAGCCCACCAGCATCACCTGAACCAGGCTGCTGTAGTGGCGAGGTATGCATAGAGATCATCGCGATGCGCATGTGGCATATTCTAGGTCACCGTCATCGAGTGAGTGAGGGCAGCACGGACCCGCACTAACCAGCCCTGACAAAAGGCGACGCAGGAAAGTCCTATACTTGGGGGCACATAAAACCCAATGAAAGGTCGTTTTGGCATGTCTGCATTTGAAGCGAAGAGCTGGCTCCAGCACTTTCCCGAGTGGGTGCCTCACCAGCTGGATTACGGCACCACCACCATCCTCGACAGCTACGATGCCAATCTGGCCCGGAATGCGGATAAGACTGCAACGAACTTCTTCGGCCGCACCCAAACCTATGCTGAGCTCGACCGGCAGGTGCGCCGGGCGGCGGCTGGCCTCAAGGCTTTTGGGGTGCGTCCCGGAGATCGGGTGGCGCTCCTGCTGCCGAACTGCCCTCAACACCTCATCGCGTTTTATGCGGTGGTGAAGTTGGGCGCCACGGTGGTTGAGCACAACCCGCTGTACACGGCCCATGAGCTGGAGCACCCATTCCAAGATCACGGCGCGCGTATCGCTATTGCCTGGGATAAAGCCGCGGGCATGCTGGAGAAACTGCGCGCCACCACACCGCTGGAGACCATCATTGCGGTGGACATGACGGAAGCGATGCCGTCGTTGCAGCGCGCGGCATTGCGCTTGCCGATTCCGCAGATGCGCAAGGCACGCGCAAGTATCACCGCCGAGGCCCCAAACACGGTGCCATGGGAGGTGCTGGTGGGTTCCGCAATTGGTGGTGACGGCCGGGACCTGGAGTCCCCGGATGATGTGACCACGGATACCGTCGCGTTGATCCTTTACACTTCTGGGACCACGGGGGCGCCGAAGGGGGCGCAGCTCACCCACGGCAACCTCATGGCAAATGTCATTCAGGGCAAGGCGTGGGTGCCGAACCTGGGCGAGCAAAAGGAAGTGTTCCTGGCTGCGTTGCCGTTCTTCCACGCGTACGGCATGACGATGATGGTGCTCGAAGGTGTGTACGTGGGCGCTGAGTTCCTCTTGTTGCCGGCCCCCGATATGAAGCTGATCATGAAGGCGATTAAGAAGTACCGCCCGACGTGGATCCCGGGCGTTCCGGCGCTGTACGAAAAGATCGTGGAGGCTGCCACCGAGTCTGGCGTGGATATTTCTTGTGTCCGCGCGTCCTTCTCTGGGGCGTCCTCTCTCCCGGTCAAGACGGTGGATAAGTGGGAGGCGCTCACCGGCGGCCGACTCGTGGAAGGCTACGGCCTGACCGAGTGTTCCCCGATCGTGACGGGCAATCCGATGGACGGCAACCGTCGCCCTGGGTACGTGGGTGTGCCGTTCCCCGATACGTTGGTGCGCATTGCTAATCCGGAGAACCTGGACGAGACGCAGCCGGACGGGGTGGAAGGCGAACTCCTGGTCAAGGGACCGCAGGTGTTCAAGGGCTATCTCAACCAGCCGGAGGCCACCGCCGATTCCTTCCATGACGGTTGGTACCGCACCGGTGACATCGGCGTGATGGAGGAGGACGGCTTCGTGCGGTTGGTGGCGCGGCTCAAGGAAGTGATCATCACGGGCGGCTTCAATGTTTACCCTGGTGAGGTGGAGGAAGTGCTGATGGCTCACCCGGATATCGCGGGCTGCGCCGTGGTGGGCATGCCTCGTTCTGATGGTTCGGAGAATGTCGTCGCCGCGATTACCCTCGCTGAGGGGGCGGCGATGGATCCGGACGGATTGAAGGATTACTGCCGTCAGATGCTCACCCGTTATAAGGTGCCCCGCACGTTCTACCACTTCGAGGAACTTCCTGCGGATCAGTTGGGCAAGGTGCGGCGTCGAGAAGTGCAGGCACAGCTCATCGAACGTTACGCTCAGCACTAACGCACTTTACGACGGCAGGTAGCAGTTATACTTTCCCCATACTAACAACTGGAAAGGTAACTGCATGTCAGCTTTTGATACTCGGGCCTGGTTCGATCTGTACGCCGAATGGACGCCACGCACGGTGGACTACGGCGACACCACGCTACTGGACTCCTACCAGGCTTCCGTGAAGGAGCATGCGGATCGCGTCGCAATCAATTTTTTTGGCAAAACCCAAACCTACGCGGAGTTGGATCGCCAGGTCCGTCGGGCCGCAGCCGGCCTGAAGGCCTTCGGTGTGCGACCTGGGGATCGCGTCGCCATCCTGCTTCCGAACTGTCCGCAACATGTTGCCGCGTTCTACGCGGTGTTGCTGCTCGGCGCCACTGTGGTGGAGCACAACCCGCTGTACACCGCGCATGAACTCGAGCACCCTTTCCACGATCATGGCGCGCGCATCGCTATCGCTTGGGACAAGGCAGCTCCCACGTTGGAGAAGCTTCGTGGCACGACGTCGCTGGAAACCATCGTTTCGGTCAACATGATCGAGGCAATGCCGACCCCGCAGCGTCTCGCGCTGCAGCTTCCAATCCCTGCGCTTCGCAAAACCCGCGACAAGCTTTCCGGCGAGGCACCTAACACGGTGCCATGGGAACTGCTCATCGGCAATGCAATTGGAGGTAATGGCGCGAACCTGACTGCGCCGGAGTGCGTCACCACTGACTCCATCGCGCTGATTCTCTACACCTCCGGCACCACCGGAACCCCGAAAGGCGCGCAGCTGTCGCACGGCAACCTTTCCGCCAACCTGGAACAGGCCATCGCGTGGGTTCCTGGCCTTGGCGATTCCCACGAAAAGTTCCTCTCCGCCCTGCCGATGTTCCACGCCTACGGGCTCACCACGGGTGTGTTGCTCGCTGTTCGATGTGGCTCCGAGATGAATCTGCTGCCCGCACCGGACCTGAAACTGATCATGAAGATCATGCGGAAGAACACGCCATCGTTCCTGCCTGGCGTGCCGACGCTGTATGAAAAGATCGCCGAGGCTGCGGAAAGCTCCGGCCTGGATATCACCGGTGTTCGTAACTCCTTCTCCGGCGCATCGACGCTACCGGTCGCAATCGTGGAGCGCTGGGAGAACCTCACCGGCGGCCGCCTGGTGGAGGGCTACGGGCTCACCGAATGCTCCCCCATCCTCGTGGGCAATCCAATGGACGGCGGTCGGCGCCCCGGATACATCGGGTTGCCGTTCCCAGACACCCTCATCCGTATCGCGAACCCGGACAACCTGGATGAAACCCAGCCCGACGGTGTCGCCGGCGAGGTGCTAGCCAAGGGGCCACAGGTGTTCCAGGGCTACCTCAACCAGCCGGAAGCGACCGCCGAGTCCTTCCATGACGGCTGGTACCGCACTGGCGATGTCGGAATCATGGAACCTGACGGCTTCATCAAACTGGTCGCCCGGATCAAGGAAGTCATCATCACCGGCGGTTTCAACGTCTACCCGGTGGAAGTGGAAGATGTTCTTCTCACTCACCCTGATGTGGCTGGATGCGCCGTCGTCGGTATGCCACGCGGAGACGGATCCGAGAATGTCGTGGCCGCGATCACGCTGGCTGAAGGCGCAGTCATGGACCCTGACGGGCTGAAAGCCCACTGCCGTGAGCTACTCACCCGCTACAAGGTGCCGCGCACGTTCTACCACTTCGAGCATCTGCCACAGGACCAGATGGGGAAGATTCGGCGTCGTGAAGTGCGCGACCAGCTTATCGAGCGCTACGGTGCGTCCTAACCAGGTCTGCGAACCGCGTGATGTAATCGCGCACGAATTCCTCGGTGGAGGCCACGGCAAAGGTGCCGTCCTCCCCGATGAGCTCGGGCGATTTGCCTAGGAAGACCTCCGGTTGGCCCACCGTCGGCATATCAAAATACGACAGTGCCAGCCGGAGATTTTTCTGGGAGCTATACCCGCCCATGCGACCCACGGAGTGACTAATCACGCCACAAGGGCGGTTCTTCCACGCCACGTCGTGATTCGGCTTGGAGCCAATGTCGATGGCATTCTTCAGACATGCCGGAATCGTGCGGTTGTTCTCCGAGGTGACAAACAAGATGCCGTCCGAGGCCTTGATGGTTTCCCGGAACTGCGTGTACTCCTCCGGGAGCGTCGGCTCCGGAACCTGCGGGTCATCGTAGTCAAAGTTGTACAGCGGCAGCTGCCCGATTTCCACGATGTTTGCGGTGAAATCCTCCGGGAACATAGCCACAGCATTCTTCGCAATCTTGCGCGCGTACGACTGCGCGCGGAGGCTTCCTACCAGGACGCTTACGGTGTAGGTCATGTGTTTTCTCCTATGAGTAGAGGTTGAAACTAGAAATCCCAGTCTGAGTCATCCGTCATCTCGGCCTGGCCGATGACGTAGGACGATCCGGACCCGGAAAAGAAATCATGGTTTTCGTCTGCCCCAGGGGCGAGCGCCACCAACACCTCCGGTCGGACCTCGGTTTCTTCCGCAGCGAAACGATCCCCGAAGCCTAGGTTCATGAGGGCTTTGTTCGCGTTGTAGCGGACGAAGACGGCGACGTCCTCGTAGAGACCGAGAGGCTCGTACAGCTCGCGGGAATACTCCAGCTCGAGGTTGTACAGCTGTTCCAGCAGATCGAAGGTGAACTCTTCGAGTTCCTGGCGCCGGTGCTCCCCGTGGTGCTCCAAACCGCGCTGGAACTTGTAGCCGGAGTAGTAGCCGTGCACAGCTTTATCACGCAGGATCAGCCGGATCATGTCCGCGGTGTTCATCAGTTTTCCGTGCGCAGCGAAGTGCAGGGGGAGATAAAACCCGGCGTACAGCAGCAGCGAAGAAAGCAGCGTGGTGGCCACTTTCCGCTTGAGGGAGTCCTCACCGTAGTAGTACTGCATGACCAAGCGCACCCGCTGCTGCAGCAGGTCATTGTCCACCGCCCAGCGGTAGGCTGCGTCGATCTCCGGAGTACTGGTGAGGGTGGAAAACACCGAGGAGTAGGATCGCGCGTGCACCGACTGCATGAATGCGATGTTGGTGTACACCGCTTGCTCGTGGTCAGTGAGCCCGTCCTGGATCTGGGAGATTTCTCCCACTGTGGCTTGGACGGTATCGAGCATGGTCAGCCCCGTGAACACCCGGATGGTTTGTTGTTGTTCGATGGGACTCAGGCTCTGCCAGTCTTTCACGTCATTGGACAGCGGAACTTTCTCCGGCAGCCAAAAGTTGGCAGTGAGTCGGTTCCAGACCTCCAGGTCTTTCTCATCGTCCATCCGGTTCCAGTTAATGGGACGGAGCGGAACCGTGGGATCCTTGCGAAACCCCGGGGGTGATTGCGACATATCGCGCACAGATTTTTCCTTTCCTAACGAGGGTGTTCTTGCCAGTACTTGTCCAGCCCTTGGGTCACGCGTTCTACGTCATCCCTGGTGCCGAGGAGCTCGAAACGGTACATCTCTGGGACACCACATTTGCTGGCGATGATGGGGCCAGCAATGCAGTAGTCCTCACCGAAGTTGGTGTTTCCGGAGGTGATCACGCCTCGCAGCAGACTGCGGTTGGTGGGATTGTTTAAAAATGCGATGACTTGTTTTGGTACCGCGTGGCGCCGGTTTCCACCGCCGTAGGTGGGCACTACCAGCACGTATGGCCGTGACACTTCGATCATCGGCTCGGTTTTCACATTCAGAGGAATGCGGGCAGCGGTTCGGTTGAGCCGCTCAACAAAGCGATGGGTGTTCTCCGAAACGCTGGAGAAATACACAATCTCTGGGGATTGCTCGGGCGCGAATGTGCGCACTGGTGGTGCCTCCTCATTTCAGCTTGCTAGCGTTCACACAACGATAGTGTTACGGTACTGCGTAGACTTAACTACGGCAAGGCGTAGTTTGTAAAATCGCAGAGGAGTTTTCGTGACCCAACCTCAAGGAGCCTGGCTAGAATCCATCACCTTGTTCCAACAGCTCAGAGACGGCGACTTCGTAGGCGCCCACCGTCTCCTCACCTCAGCATCAGACCCCACCGCCACGCTGCACGGAATCGCTCGCATGTTCCACGTGTTTCTCCAGTCAGAACCGCCAACCAAGCTCGACCACTTTATGGACACCGCCCGAACCATGGCCCCTCCGCCCCCGCTGCACGTACCCCAGCAACACATCCCGGCTGCGCGACCGGAGTTACGGATTGTGCCGTCGTTAAGCACGCTGCTTCACACCCACTGCGCCCTTATCGCAGGAACAACCCGCGCCGGAACCCCCTTTGTCCTACACGACCCCTACCTCGAAGCCACCACAGACTCCACTCTGACCTTCAGCGCCACCTCACCCCTGGCACGCCAACTCCCTTCCTGCGGCACCGTGGAAGTGGTGTTTCGCGACAACGCGCACACCACCGACTTCCGCTTCACCGGCCGGCTCACCGGCTACACCATCGAGCTAATCGACGCGCACCCACACCCCACGGGCGACCCCCAGCGCTAACTGCACGTTCCGATCCCCCACCGTCACCGCAACCGAACCACTAAACGGCCCGGATTCCGACACCGTCAGCGCAGCCCCCACCACAATTCCCTGCTCCGAAAAATAGCGCAGCAGCGCCGGGTCCGCGTCACTGATTCGCTCCACGGTGACCACGCTCCCAGCAGGCACCTCCGACAGCGCCACCGCCTCCAAACGGTCAACCGAACCATCCCTGCTTGGGATCGGATCACCATGCGGATCCCGATCCGGGAACCCCAGCTTCTCCTCAATCCGGTCAACCAAAAAATCGGACACCGCGTGCTCCAGCACCTCAGCTTCCGCGTGTACCTGATCCCACTCAAAATCCAGCGCACTGACCAGGAACGCCTCAATGAGTCGGTGGCGTCGCACCATCTGAATGGCGAGCTGGCGGCCCGTTTCCGTCAGCGTCACCGCACCATAGCGGGTATCATTCACCAGCTTGAGTTCCTGCAGCTTACGCACCGCATCAGAAGCAGTGGACAGCTTCACCCCCACCTGCTGCGCCAGCGCCGTCTTGGTCACCGGCTCCGCCGACCACTCCTGCAGCCCCCACAGCGCCTTGACGTAATTCTGGTGACTCGCGGATAGCTCCTCCAAGGAAGTGACGGGTTGTGTGTTGTTATTCGTCAATCCGAATCCCCACCCACACCGGCTCCGGTTCCAGCAGCACACCGAACTTCTTATCCACCCCGGCGCGGATCACTCGCGCAAGCGACACGATATCCGCTGCCGTAGCGCCACCCCGGTTGGTCAGCGCGAGCGTGTGCTTGGTGGACAGTGTCGCAGGAGCGTCACCGCCGGGGAATCCCTTGGGGAACCCGGCGCGTTCAATCAGCCACGCTGCCGACAGCTTCGATTGGTCAGAATCGGCAATCGGGTAGCACGGCATGGTGTCGTCGCCCGTCACGTTCCGAACGTAGTCAGCCACGCGATTATCGACGGCCGGGTTAGTGAAAAACGAACCTGCTGACCAGGTGTCATGATCCGCAGAATCCAACACCATTCCCTTACCGGCGCGTAGCTCAAGCACGGCCTCACGTACCTCGCCTGCTGGACGACGTTCTCCCGCACCGTTTGCCCCCAAACGACGGGCCAGTTCACCAAACCGCAATGGTGCCGACATCCCGGAAGGGTCAAGCTGCAGCTCGATGTCCAGTACCACAGCGCGGGAGGTAAATTTCAGGTTGGAGTAGCGGTATCCCAGCTCCAGTGCCTCCGCGGGTACCCACGTCACCTCGCGTTTCACCCGATCCAGCAGCCGGACCCGAGTGAGCACGCTGGAAATTTCTGCACCGTACGCCCCCACATTTTGCACGGGGACAGCACCCGCCGACCCTGGGATGCCAGAGAGACATTCAATCCCGCCGAGCCCAGCCCCGACAGCGAGGGAGACCACGTCGTCCCACTGCGCACCAGCCTCCGCATGTACCAGCCCACTCTCCGGGTCCACGGAAACGGAGTCAAAGTCCAAGACCACCGCCACAATGTCGAGGTCGCCATCGGCCACCACGAGGTTGGAGCCACCACCGACGATAAGGAGCGGGACTTTGTGGAAATCGAGCAACGTCACCACGGAAGCCGCCGCGGCCGGAGAATAGCAGCGCATAGTGAGCAGTGGCTCGCCCCCCACGCGCAGGGTGGTGAGATCACGTAGCGCCGTTTCCTCCAGCTCAAGGTCGGGAATTCGATCAATCTGTGGACGAATATCGGCGAGTTTTTGGGTCAGCAGTAGGTCATGCACACCAATAACGGTAGTCTGTATTCATGGCTAAGCGTAGTGAGAACACCGCAACTATTAATTTTCCACCAGCAAAGGTGCTTGAGGCATACTCGAGCGCTGAGTACTGGGCATACAACGTAGCTAACTTCTCCACCGAACCAGGAGAGGTGCACCAGTTCACCCAGACTGATGACAGCGTCGAAGTTGTCCTCTACGAGATCCTCCCACAGGAGCTGATGCCAGAGGCAGCACGAGCAATGATTTCCCAGGCGCTGAAGGTCAAGCGCGTGGTCAAGCTGGGTTCCACCGGCGGATCCTACACCGCCGATGTCAAGGGCACCCCAGTGGACTTCAAGGGCGACATCACCATCTCCGGCGAGGAGACCACCACCCTGACCTACGCCAACGAAGTCACCGTGGACATCCCATTCATGGGCCCTGCGATTGAGCCTAAGGTCGCTGAAGCCCTCGTTGATTTCTTCGCTAACGAGGCTGCCCTGACCGAAAAGTGGATCTCCGAGAACCTCTAAACTTCTCGTACCTCATGGCCGACCACGCTCACAACCTGCGGTTTTCCGCGAGCAAAGGTCGGCCTATCGGCGTTATTACCCGGGGCACCACCAATATCAACCGGCTCAGGCGCTGTGATCGCTGGATGCGCTACCACCCGGATATCCACGCGGCACTCGATGTAGCGCACCCGCTGGCCCTTGATGTTGGCTACGGTGCCTCCCACACCACCACGGTGGAATGGGCCGGTTGGCTACGCCGGATCCGCCCGGACATCCACGTGACGGGACTAGAGATCAACCCCGAACGAGTGTTGCCTCCCCGTGATGGTGTCACCTTCGAACTGGGCGGCTTTGAGCTTGCCGGCTACCAGCCCAACTTGGTCCGCGCCTTTAATGTGCTGCGCCAATACGATGTCGCCCAAGTGGATGAAGCATGGTCCGAGGTCTGCTCCCGGCTCGCACCCGGCGGATTGTTTGTGGAGGGCACCTGCGATGAACTGGGCCGACGCTCCTGCTGGGTGTTACTGGACTCCAGTGGCCCCCGGTCGCTCACGTTAGCGTGGGACCCGATGGACGTCGATAAGCCCAGCGACCTCGCGGAGCGCCTTCCCAAAAAGCTCATCCACCGCAACATCCCCGGCACCGCCATCTATGACCTGCTACGCGCCCTCG
The DNA here is from genome assembly GCF_055583565.1 of Corynebacterium sp. NPDC104732. NCBI lineage: Bacteria > Bacillati > Actinomycetota > Actinomycetes > Mycobacteriales > Corynebacteriaceae > Corynebacterium > Corynebacterium sp. NPDC104732. The sequence goes on along the minus strand of NZ_JBVJNS010000010.1, from coordinate 72,217 downwards.
ACGACGCCTGGGACCGCGCCGCCGGCTACGCCACCTTCGGCCCCCGGGTGCGCTGGCGCGAGGCGCGCGCCCTGCTTGACGACGCCATCCCCCACACCCCCATCCGGCGTCGCATACGTGACAATACGATCACAGTGCCGTGGGACTTTGTGGCGAACTAGCGTCCCGTTTGCCACACTGGTTGATTGTGACCAAAAAAATCTGGAAAGCATTCATCACCATCGCGCTCGTCCTCGCGCTGCTCCTGATCGCCGCCGAGTTCGGCTTGCGCTGGGCAATTAGCGACCAAATGAAGAAGGAGTTCGCCTCCTCCACTGGGCAGGCTCAAGAAGAGCCATCCATCAAGTTCGGCCCCACCCCGGTACTGTTGTCGCAGCTGACCGGTGTCATTCCTTCGGTGGAGATGCGTACCCCGGCAACGTACACCATCGCTGACGGCCCCAACGGCGCACCGAGCATCGTCGGGGATCCCGCCTCGCATGTGATGATTTCCGATCTGAACATCTCCGACCGCAACAACCCGATCGCTGGGCATCTTGAGGCGGAGACCGAACTGCCGGAGGATTTCCTGCTCGCCCAAGCGCAGGCGGGCGTGGCGAATCAGAAGGCTGCTAGTGGCAACGATCTCACATCGCAGCTGATTAATGGCCTGGTGAAGATCACCAAGTTCGATGCTGTCGCAGCCGAGAACGCCGTGAAAGTGGAATTCTCTAACGGGGCAGCCACCCTGACGCTCAGGCCGATCGCCACCAACGGTGGCCTCATTTTTGAAGCCGAACAAGCTAACCTGCTGGGATTGGACCTTCCCTCGTCAATCACCGAAACGATCTCTAAGGCGCTAGCGAAGCAAGCAGACCAAGCCGCTTCTGACCTTTCAGTAGACGAGGTAGTAGTGGAGGAATATGGCGTTCGGTTGCGGTTCTCGGGCGACGATGTCCCGCTCAGCAGCCTTGAGGAACAACAGCGAGCCCACACTCGCTAGGCCAGGATGTCTCGCGGGCGGGATACTCCCAGCCTGCTCGCGCCTGCCGCGATCAATTCCCGTGACATCTCCACGGTGCGAATCCCTCCCGACGCTTTAATCGGGATGCGTACCGTTTGAGCGAGCAGACGCACTGCCTCCACCGTTGCCCCGCCCGCGGGGTGGAAACCGGTGGAGGTTTTTACGTAGTCAGCGCCTGCCTTTTCCGCGATCTGCGCTGCCATAACGATCTTCTCTTCCGGAAACGCCGCCGTCTCGAGGATGACTTTCAGGGTGACATGATCAGTGATCGCCTCACGCACCGCCACGATCTCCGAGAGCAGCTGGTTCATATCGCCGCTACTGATCGCCCCGAGATTCGGCACCAAATCAATATGGGTAGCGCCGTTTTGCACCGCGAACCGCGCCTCCGTCGCTTTGATCAGCGGGTGGTGTGTGCCGTGCGGGAAACCGCACACCGTCGCAACTGTCAGCTCCGACTCGGCGACGGCGTGCAGCAGGTGTGGCGGCACACAGATGGTGGGCACCCCCAGGGCGTGGGCGTCTTCCGCCAGCTTTGCGACGTCCCGGGTCGTCGCAAGCGGATCCAACAGCGTGTACTCAAGCAAAGGGGCCAGATCGTGACTCATGTCTTCACTATATTCACACCACAGTAAGATATTCAGGCATGACTCCTGTAGCTCTCCCTGACACTGACGAACACCAGTACATCCTGACCTTAAGCTGCCAAGACACCACCGGCATCGTCGCCCGTATTTCCGCATTCATCCAGGAACTCGGTGGCTGGATCGTGGAGGCAGACTACTTCACGGACGCACATTCCGGCTGGTTCTTCACCCGTCAGGCAGTGCGCGCGTCCTCGATCAGCATCAGCTTCGAGGAGCTCCAGGAACGTTTCGCCGCGATCGCCGATTCCATCGGTGAGCATGTCGAATGGCGCCTCTACGATAACGCCCACCGCAAGAAGGCCGTCATTCTGGTGTCTAAGGAGGGTCACTGCCTGCACGATCTCCTCGGCCGCGTCGCGCAAAACGACTACCCGATGGAAGTTGCCGCCGTCATTGGTAACCATGAGAATCTCCGGCCGATTGCCGAAGCTCACGGTATCGATTTCCACTACATTCCGTTTCCGAAGGACGCCGTCGGCAAGCGGAAGGCCTTCGACAAGGTTGCTGCCATCGTCAATGCTCATGAACCGGACGCGATCGTGCTCGCCCGGTTCATGCAGATCCTGCCCGCCGACCTGTGCGAAATGTGGGCTGGCCGCGCCATCAACATCCACCACAGCTTCCTGCCATCATTCATGGGCGCTCGCCCCTACCACCAGGCGTACCAACGTGGCGTGAAACTCATCGGTGCTACCTGCCACTACGCCACCTCCGACCTGGACGATGGCCCCATCATCGAACAGGACGTCATCCGCATCTCCCACAAGGACACCCCTGCGGACATGCAGCGCATTGGTCGTGACGCGGAACAGCAGGTACTCGCCCGCGGCCTCCGTTTCCACCTGGAAGACCGCGTGCTGGTCCACGGCAATCACACCGTGATCCTGGTGTAACCTCCTACCAGCGGCCACTCAAAATGTCTTTGAGCTGTGGGCGGACGTCAAAGAAGAACACGCCCACGGCAACCAATCCGATCCAGCTCAGGAACATCATCTTGGTCGCGATCGCGAATGCCGAACCGACCAAGATCGCGCACCACACCCACTTGCCCTGGCGATCCGCCGCGGAAAACGCATCCTCACGGGTAGCGGCAACAAGGACGGCCCCGTACAGGGCCACGCCAGCCATCAACCAGTACAGCAGTTGATTTACCCACGCGTAGATGAAATCTGGGGTTATTGGCATCGGCTCATCCTTTGCTGTGTCACAACGTTCAACTGATCCCTCATCCTAACAGGCTTGAACCAAACAGCAGTTGGGAGACCGCGTAAATAGCAAGACCAGCGAGTGCACCGACGATGGTGCCGTTCAGCCTGATGTACTGCAGGTCTTTGCCCACCATCAGCTCAATCTTATCGGCTGCTTCTTCTGCATCCCAGCGGGCCACGGTCTCTGAAATGATCTCGGCTACCGCTGGAGCGTAGTTGTCCGCCAGGAAGCGCGTCGCCCCCGTAATGCGTCGGTCCAAAGACTGCCTCAGGTCCGAGTCATCCCGCAGGTTGTTGCCCCACACCACCGCCGACTCGGCGATCTTAGTGCGCAGGGGCGACTCCGGGTCAGAGGCAGCTGCGATGATGCCCCGAGAGGTTGCCGCCCACAGTTGCTGTGGCGCGTTCAGGACAGGGCGTGACCCCATCACGTCGTGCTTCCAGTCCTCGACCCTAGCGATCATGACCTCGTCGTGCTGCAGGTCGTGAGCCAAGCGATCGATGAAGTCCCGCAAGGCCTGGCGCGCCTCATGGTCGGGGTTGTGTGCGACGGCGGAGGTCCACTCCACTGCCTCCCGGTACACCTTGTCACCCACTAGATCATGAACAAACCTCGGGGCCCAACGGGGCAGCCGTTCGTCCACCATTTCCACAATGAACGCCTGGTTGTCTGTGACTTTGCGGTGCACCCAACGCACGGTTTCTTCCACGAGTGGTTCAGTTTTACCGTCCTCGATGAGTTGTTCCAGCAACTTGCCCAGCGGAGGCCCCCACCGCGGCTCTGCCGCTTTATCCACCAACACCGTCTTAATAAGCTGTTCCGCGTCCGCTGGATCCATCGCACGTACCACGTTGACGGTGAGACGACCGGCTTCAGCAGAAACCTTGTCAGCATTCGCTGGATCCACGAGCCAGCTCGCGAGCTTTTCCGGGATGCCAAACTCGCGCACTTTTTCTGTGATGAGCTCAGCGTTGAGGAAGTTGGAGCTGATGAAGTCCGACATCGCTACGCCAACTTGATCCTTTTTCCGCTTCACGATCGCCGTGTGCGGAATCTTGAGCCCCATCGGATGTTTAAACAGTGCGGTGACAGCAAACCAGTCTGCAAGGCCACCGACCATTCCCGCTTCGGCAGCAGCCCGCACATATCCGATCCATGCGCCGGTGATCCCGAGCCGTGCCTCAGCGTAACGACAGCTCAGGAAAATCACTGCCGCGACGCCTAGCAATGCTGTAGCGAGGAACTTGTGGCGTTTCAGGGCGACGCGGCGCTCTGCTTCATCGGCCGGGGTGGGCATGGTTGATGTAGACATAACTGCCATTATCGCTTATCGACGCCATCAGTGATGAAGACCATGGGAATTTAGCGTACCGATGGGATTTTTACGGCAGTTTTCGTCCCATCCGTACGCTCGATTTTCCTTTCTGCCCTAACTAAAGCAGCCCCGCCAACTCACCCTTTCAGGTGAGCAGACGGGGCTGTGAGCGGGGTGGTTAACTAGTCGTTTCGACCAGTGCGGGCACGCCACTTACGGAGCTCGCTGCGGCCAGCAAAAATCGCGCCGAATCCTGCCACGAGGAAGACGACGGCGAGAACGCCACCGACCACGGCGTAGAGGTCCCAGTTTTCCTGAGATCCAACAGTCTTAGCGCCGAACCCGAAGATCAGGATGCCGAAACCAGCGAGAGAAGCCAAAACCAGGCCCATGCCGATCCACGTGGAGGAACGGAGCAAGGAGGAGTGTGGTGCCTCGTAGCTCACAGGGTGGTAACCCTCAACGTAGTTGGCCTCGATGGTTCCCTCGTATACAGGGAAATCCTGGAGAGCTTTGCTGTCGTTCATGTTAGCTAGTCGCCTTTCTCAAAAGCTGCAATTACTTACAGCTTAGTGGTCCTTTGCAGAGAAGAAAGCACGAGCCCTCTCCTTGTTGATCGCAGCAACTGCGGTCAATGGGATACCAGCTGGGCAGACGTCAGCACACTCGCCGTAGAGGGAACATGGACCGAAGGTGGTTTCCACTTGGTCAACCATCTGACGGGCACGCTTGCCACGCTCTTCCTTGCCCATTGGCATGAGGGAGAGGTGAACGAGCTTTGCACCGGTGAACAGGTGTGCCGCGCCGTTAGGGCAGGCAGCCACACATGCGCCACAGCCGATGCAGGCTGCGTGGTCCAGAGCCAGCTCAGCGGTCTGGTGGTTCATGTGCAGGGTGTCTGCATCTGGAGCGGTACCAGCGTCAACGGAGACGTAGCCACCCTGCTGCATGACGCGGTCCAGAGCGGAGCGGTCGACGACCATGTCCTTGATGACAGGGAACGCTGCGCTGCGCAGTGGTTCGATCTTGAGAGTGTCACCGTCGTTGTAGCTCACCAGGCGCTGCTGGCAGGCTGGCTTGTTCTTGTCTGCACCGTGTGGGCGACCGTTGACGTTGAGGCCACAGGTACCACAGATGCCCTCGCGGCAGTCAGAGGCGAATGCGAATGGCTCCTTGCCAGCCTCGATCATGCCTTCGTTGACGTGGTCGAGAAGCTCGAGGATGGACATCTGCTCAACTGCGTCTGGGACCTGGACAGTCTCGAAGTGACCTTCGGTGTTTGGTCCAGCCTGACGCCAAATTTCAAGAGTCAGTTTCATTACTTGTAATTCCTTGTCATCAGCGGGACGGCTTCGAAGTAGAGAGGCTCAGCGTGGCGGATGAACTTGTCTTCGCCTGCTGGCTCCCATGCAGAAACGAAGCACCAGTTGGCGTCGTCGCGTTCTGCTTCGCCTTCTTCGGAAAGGTGGTCGTCACGGAAGTGCGCACCACAGGACTCATCGCGGTCGAGCGCGTCGACACACATGAGTTCGCCGAGGTCGATGTAGTCGGCCACGCGGTTGGCGTACTCCAGAACCTGGTTCATCTCTTCTGGGCTACCGGTGATGCGCAGGTTGGACCAGAATTCCTTGCGCAGCTTGCGGATGTCCTCGATGCCCTTCTTCAGGTCCTCGATGTTGCGGGCAACACCACAGGAGAAGTAGAGGATATCGCCGAGCTGACGGTGGAAGAACTCAGGGCCGTGCTCACCGTTGATGCTCATCAGCTTGTCGATGCGAGCCTGAGCTTCCTGCAGTGCCTTCACTGCAGCTGGGCTGTCCTCGGCGAGGCGTGGCTCGTTGAGGTGCTTAGCCAGGTAGTTAGGCACGGAGAATGGCAGGGTGAACCAGCCGTCAACGGATGCGGACAGCAGGGAGTTTGCGCCGAGTCGGTTTGCGCCGTGGTAGGTCCAGGAGCACTCGCCGGCAGCGAACAGACCTGGGATGGACGTCATCTCGTTGAAGTCGGTCCACAGACCACCCATGGTGAAGTGGCAGGTCGGTGCGATACGCATCGGAACCTTGTATGGGTTCTCACCGATGGCGTCTTCGTACATCTCGAAGAGGTTGGAGTAACGCTCACGGATAACATCCTCACCGAGGCGCTGGATAGCGTCGCGGAAGTCGAGGTACACAGAGTTGTGCAGCGGGCCGACGCCCAGGCCTGCGTTGATCTGCTGGGAAATACCACGGGATGCGACGTCACGAGGCACGAGGTTACCGAACGCTGGGTAACGACGCTCCAGGAAGTAATCGCGCTCTTCCTCAGGGATGTCGTTGCCTGGACGATCGTCCTTTGGCTTCTTAGGAGACCAAATACGGCCGTCGTTACGCAACGACTCAGACATCAGAATCGTCTTCGACTGCCATTCAGAGTTAACCGGCAGGCCGGTTGGGTGGAACTGAATGAAGGACGGCGATGCGAGGTATGCGCCGCGCTCGTAAGCACGCATGATGGCGGAAGCGTTGGAGTTCTTCGCCAGCGTGGACATGTAGTACACGTTGCCGTAGCCACCGGTGGCCAGCACAACAGCGTGGCCGGTGTGAGCCTTGAGCTCACCGGTGATCAGGTTACGCATGATCACGCCCTGGCAGACCTTCTGGCCATCAACTTCGTTGATGATCAGGTCAACCATTTCGTTGTGGGTGAAGATTTCAACGGACTTCTTGTGGATCTGGCGCTGCAGCGCTGCTGCACAAGACAGCTGCAGCTGCTGGCCTGTCTGACCACGGGTGTAGTAAGTACGGGAAACCTGCACACCACCGAAGGAACGGGTGGCAAGGGTGCCGCCGTATTCGCGAGCGAATGGTGCGCCAATGGCGTTCATGTGGTCGATAACACGGACGGATTCTACGGCCAGACGCCAGCAGTCAGCCTCACGGGAGCGGTAGTCGCCGCCCTTGACGGTGTCCTTGACGTGGCGGTATGCGCCGTCGTTGTCGACCTTCTTACCACGAGCGGAGTTGACGCCACCCTGTGCAGCAATGGAGTGTGCACGGCGTGGGGCATCGTGGTAGGTGAAGACCTTAACGTCGTAGCCGAGCTCACCGAGAGCTGCAGCAGCGCCACCACCGGACAGACCGGTACCGATGACGAGGATGCGGAACTTACGGCGGTTCAGCGGGGAAACGAGATCGTAGTGATCCTTCTGGTATTCCCATGCATCCTTGTAGGAAACACCCTCAGGAAGAGCGGATTCCAGCACGGAGCCGATGGAAACACCAGGGACAACGGAAGCAGGAGCGTTGAACTCTGGCTTCGGTGCGGTTTCGTTATGAGTGCTCATTAATTCTTACCTTCCGACCTAGCTAATCCAGCCAAAGAGAACGGCCAGAGGAATGATGCTGTTGCCCACAAGCACTGCAGCTGGGATCAGGTAAGCAACGAAGAGCAGCACGGCGCGCCAGCGCTTTCCGGTGATGCCGAGGTCGCTCACTGCGGTCCACAGACCGTGAGACAGGTGCAGGAACAGGATCAGCATGGCGACGATGTAGAAGATCGCTACACCTGGGCGGCTAAAGGACGCGATCAGGTTAGCGTAAGCAGCGCCGTGCTCGAAGGAATCAGATGCAGCTGGGGCTGCACCAAGGGTGAGATCCAGGATGTGGAAGATGATGAACAGCAGCAGCACCACGCCGGTCACGATCATGGAGCGCGCGGTGAAAGAGTTCAGACCACCGATGAGGTTGGTGCGCTTGAACTTGCCTCGGGACTGCTTTGCACGGCCAACGAGCGCAAATGCGCCGTATACGTGAAGTACAAGGCATACCAGCAGCACGATGCGGAAGATCCACAGAATACCCTCGCGAGGGAATAGTGGCTCACCAACGGTGCGCAGGAACTCTGCGTAGACGTCGATAGCCTTCTCTTCGCCGTGATCCGGCAGGAAGATCTTCAGGTTACCGATCATGTGGACCAGTACGAACAGTCCGAAAATCACGCCCGTGACCGCCATGGTCAGCTTGAGCGCCCAAGTTGGATAGGATGGCCGCTCACGTAGCGGCTTTTCAGTAATCTTGCCGTGAGCGACTGCGTCACGGTCATCAAATTTAACAGTCATGGCACCTCCAGTGTCGCTACTACTTTACGACCTGGCGCCCCGAAAGAACCACTCAACAACCACCCATGTGACTTCGAGCACTCATGAATGGCCAATTATTGGCAGGTTTTTCCCAGGCGGGAACCATGTAATTAACTAGTCCCACCAGTAACAACGGTAACCATGCTGCACGTTTTCAATAAACTGTGCGCTTGATCACACGCTGCCATTTCGGACATCACACTCCCCCTTTTTTAGATCAATCGAAAGATTGATTAAAGCGCTTGCGAATTTAGCAACAATTTCGCTCGCTAATTCCCTTTTCTAGCAGGAGCTTTGTTACTTTAGCTAATTGCAGAATTAGCTTTGTAAAAACTTGTGAAGTTTTCATGCAAAGGTGACTCCCATCACGCTATGGTGTTCACATGGGAAAGACATATGTGGGCTCACGCCTTCGCCAATTGCGCCGTGAGCGTGACTTAAGCCAGGCTTCGCTAGCCGCGACCCTCGGCCTCTCTGCTAGTTACGTCAACCAGATCGAGCACGACGTGCGCCCACTCACCGTCCCCGTGTTGCTTCGCATCACCGAATCTTTTGGTGTTGACGCAACCTTCTTCTCCCGCGATGATGACTCCCGGTTGCTCGCCGAAGTTCAAGACGTCGTCCTGGATAAGGAGATCTGCCCCACCTCCGTCGAACTGCAAGAGATCTCGGAGATGGTCTACAATCACCCCACCCTTGCCCGCGCCATGGTAGATATGCACCGGCGTTACCGAAACGTCCGAGATAAGTTGAACCTGGCCGTCGATACGCGCCATTCGCCCACGCCCGACGCCCCAACTTCCGCTTCGCAAGCGCTCTCCATGCCACACGAAGAGGTTCGCGACTTTTTCTACGCCCGCCAAAACTACCTCGACGGGGTCGACACCCAGGCTGAACGCATCGCCAACGAACTGAGCATCGGCCCCAACGACATCCGCGCCACCGAAGACTCCATCGCGCACCGCTTGCGCACCGTCCACGGGGTGAACATCCACTCGGCCAGTGAAGTCGGTGGCATCCTGCACCGCTATGACCCCGACACCCGGGACCTCACCCTGTCCACCCGCCTCGACCCCGGCCAGCGCGCCTTCCGTATGGCATCTGAGCTTGGCCACCTCGAAGCACACGCCGTGATCAAGTCCTATGTCGACGAAGGTCACTTCACCTCGCCCGAATCCTACGAACTAGCCATGCGCGGCGTCGCACAATACTTCGCAGCCGCACTCATGCTCCCCTACCGCAGCTTCCACAACGACTCCGAAAAATCACGCTACGACATCGAATACCTCTGCCAGCTCTACGGTGTCGGCTACGAAACCACCTGTCACCGACTCTCCACCCTGCAACGCCCCCAACTCCGCGGCATCCCCTTCACCTTCGTCCGCGTAGACCGCGCCGGCAACATGTCCAAACGCCAATCCGCCACCGGATTCCACTTCACCCACTCCGGCGGCACCTGCCCACTCTGGAATGTCTACGAAACATTCACCAACCCCGGCACCATCATGCGACAACTCGCCCAAATGCCTGATGGCCGCAACTACATGTGGGTATCCCGAACCGTCCGACACCACCGCGGACGCTACGGCGAACCCGGGAAACTCTTCGCCATTGGTCTCGGCTGCGAAGCACGCCACGCCGACCGCACCATCTACTCCGAAGGACTCGACCTAGAAGACATGAACGCAGCAACCCCCATCGGAGCTGGCTGCCGCGTGTGTACCCGAGACAACTGCGCCCAACGCGCCTTCCCGCCGGTGCACCGCAACATTCACATCGACGCACACGAGTCCACGGTGGCGCCTTACTAACCAGGACGGATTTCTGATTCCGATTGGCCAGAACGGGGGTGGTTTTTGGTCATTTCGAGCCAGAAATTCACCCTCCCTAAGCCAATAAAAATTCCCCCGCACAAGCAGGGGAGCTTTTCTCGTGCGGGAGAACCTAGAGGTTAATCATGTGGCCAACGATGCCTTCGGCGGCTTCCTTCATTGCCTCGGACAAAGTTGGGTGGGTGTGGACGTTGCGTCCGATTTCCTCCGCGGTCAGGTCAAACTTCTGCGCGAGGGTGAGCTCTGGGAGCATTTCGGAAACCCCAGCACCGACCATGTGGCCACCCAGCAGTTCTCCGAATTCACCGTCGGCGACGAGCTTGACAAAGCCTGCGGTCTCGGCGAGGCCCTGTGCCTTGCCGTTTGCGGAGAATGGGAAGGTAGCGACCTTGATCTCGCGGTCTGGCCACTTCTGCTTCGCTTGCTCTTCGGTGTAGCCGAAGGATGCGACCTGTGGGTTACAGAAGGTAGCGCGTGGCATCATCATGTAGTCGCCGAGTTCCATGGTTTCTGCGCCTGCGATGGTTTCAGCTGCGACTACGCCCTGTGCTTCCGCAACGTGTGCCAGCTGGAGCTTGGCAGTGACATCGCCGATGGCGAAGATGCCGTCGACGTTGGTGCGCATGAAGTCGTCGATTTCGATGGCGCCACGTTCGGTGAGCTTCACGCCGGTGTTTTCCAGGCCATAGCCTTCGGTGCGTGGCGCGAAACCGATGGAGACCATAACGCGGTCAGCCTTGATGGTGTCGGACTTGGAGCCGTCCTTGGATTCGACATCCACTTCGACACCCTTGCCCTCGCCGAGGTCACGAATGGCGGTGGTCTTGTGGCCGGTCAGGAGCTTAACGCCCAGCTTCTTGTATTCCTTGGTGATGGCCTTGGAAACGTCGGCGTCCTCGTTAGGAAGCACACGATCCATGAACTCCACGATGGTGATGTCCACGCCGTAGTTGGACAGCACGTAGGCAAATTCCATGCCGATCGCGCCCGCACCCACGATGACCATGGAGTTTGGCTTGTTGGAATCGAGGATTTGCTCTTCGAAGGAGACAATGTTGCCGCCGATTTCCACTCCAGGCAGGGAGCGAACGACGGAGCCGGTAGCGATGATGCAGTTATCGAAGGTGATGGTCTTGCCGTCTACCTCGATGGTCTTGGCATCCTTGAAAGTGCCCCAGCCGTCGATTTCGGTGATCTTGTTTTTCTTCATCAGGTAGTGGACACCCTTGACGATGCCCTCAGATACCTTGCGGGAACGCGCGTGCGCGACTCCGAAATCGAAGGAGACGTCACCGGAAATGCCGAAGGTCTTCGCTTCGTGATTGAAGATGTGCGCAACTTCTGCGTTCTTCAGCAGCGCCTTGGATGGGATACAGCCAACGTTGAGGCAGACACCACCCCAGTACTGCTTTTCTACTACTGCAACCTTCAGTCCAAGCTGGGCTGCACGGATGGCGGACACATAGCCACCTGGGCCAGCGCCGAGAACTACTACGTCATAATGTTCAGTCACGCCATCAAGGATACTTACCCTAGGCAACATTGGGGAGAGTTGGGCAGAAAAAAGGGCGCCGAGGTGCGTTTATGCACGCTTTTCGACGCCCTTTTCCTCGCAATCAGCGAGAAAACTTAAATCAAGCCAGCCGACAGCATAGCGTTAGAGATTCCGGAGGAAGTTGCGTGGAGGACTGGGCCCAGAGCGTAGTTGATGGCCAGGATGAGCTGTTCAAAAATCTGCATGATGTTTCCTTAAAGCTTTGAGTGAAAATTGAGCAACACGTTACCTCTACTCAACCGAAGAAACGCGTCATTTCGTTACATGTGCGAAACCACATTAACATCATTTGTAACAATACTGCCATTTAGTCACACACGCCACAGTTTTCCTGCTACTTTGTTAGGTGGTTACCCTTTGTCTTGAAAGTTCCCTACTTTCACGGAAAGATTGTCGATTGGTAACATTCGGAACGAAACTGCCGACAAGCCCTTTGAAGGTTGTAAGACCGCTGTCATACACATGGGATAGACCTGCCGGTCTACCGTCGTAGAACGAGAAAGACTGAATATATGAAGAACTTCCGTCGCATCGCCGCTTCTGTGGCTGCTGCCGCCACCCTGCTGGCTGGAGCTCCAGTAGCAATCGCAGGCACCCCCGTTGCAGAGGTCGCAGCCGGTGTTGCCCCAGCCCAGATCAATGTTGGACCAATGGGTGACGCCCCGCAGTGGCGTGCGGCCGTTGAAGCACACCCACTGGCAGAAGAGATGTGGGCTTACTCTCCGTCCATGGATCGCTGGGTACCGCTCGTCGTTAAGCGTGCTGCTAACCCAGGTCGTCCAACCGTGTACGCCCTGAACGGTGGCGACGGCGGCGAAGGTCGCGCCAACTGGGTCATGCAGTCTGACATTCTCGACTTCTACGGCGACAAGGACGTCAACCTGGTCATCCCAATGGCCGGCAAGTTCTCCTACTACACCGACTGGCAGCAGGACGCACCAAGCCTCGGTGGCAAGCAAATGTGGGAAACCTTCATGACCAAGGAACTGCCACAGGCCATCGAAGCAAAGCTGGGCGCTAACTCCCAGCGCGCCATCTTCGGCATGTCTATGTCCGCCACCACCACCCTGCTGTACGCACAGCACCAGCCAGGCTTCTACGACGCTATCGGCTCCTTCTCCGGTTGTGCGCAGACGTCCGGCGGTCTCGGCCTGTTCGCCATCGACAAGACCCTCGAGCGCGGTGGCGTTAACCGCGAAATGATGTGGGGCCCACTTGGCACCGGTAACTGGCACTACAACGACGCCCTCATCAACGCCGAAAAGCTGCGTGGCACCGCGATGTACATCTCCAACGCCTCCGGCCTGGCAGGCCAGAACGACCTGTGGACCAGCCCACGCACCCAGGGTAACTCTGCTAACGTCGGCGTCCTGGTCGTTGAAGGTGGCGCCATCGAAGCTGCTACCAACCAGTGCACCCACGACCTGAAGGCCAAGTTGGATGCTCAGGGTATTGGTGCAGACTGGGCACTGCGTCCAGTTGGTACCCACTCCTGGTCCTACTGGCAGGATGACCTGCGCGGCTCCTGGGAGACCTTCCGCTACGCCTTCGGAATGTAGCGCAGCCGGTTAAAATCGCCCCCTCCATCTCGGAGGCGGGCGATTTTTGCATTCTCACCAATAACCGCTGCGCAAATCGAGCGTACGGATGGGATTTTTAGAGCCTAAATCGTCCCAAACGTACGCTTGATTTCACTCCTACCCCTGATTCGGCACATATCAGTAAACTCACGGGGTATGACACAGACCCACGACTTCCTGCGCGATATTGACTCTCCTGACGCACTAGCGTGGGCTGCGGAAAGATCCGAGCGCACGGCAGCAAAGCTCGAACTTGAGCCGCTTCGTAGTGAGCTGCTTGCGGCGCTGGATACGGACGCGCGGATCCCCATGCCCCGCCGGCGCGGCGAGTTGCTTTTCAACTTTTGGCGCGATGCCGATCACCCACGCGGCGTCTGGCGGACCACCACCTTGGACAGCTACCTGGGAGAAACCGAGTGGCGCACCCTGATCGACGTAGATCAGTTGGCTGCCGCCGAGGGCGAGAACTGGGTGTGGAAAGGAGCGCATGTGCGTTCTCCACACTACGACCGTGCGATGATCAAGCTCTCCCGTGGTGGCGCGGACGCGACCGAGCTCCGGGAATTTGACCTTACCACCGGCGAATTTGTGCCTGGTGGCTTCACCGTTCCAGAAGCAAAAACCGACGTCAGTTGGCTAGATCAGGACACCTTGCTCATCGGCACTGACATGGGAGAAGATTCCCTCACCGAATCTGGGTACCCCGCCCACGTGTACCTGTGGAAGCGTGGCGAGGACTTGGCCGATGCGGAACTGTTTTTCTCAGGTAGTCGCAGCGATGTGGCAGTGGGTGGCTGGCACGACTCGATGCCCGGCTTCGAGCGAACCTTCGTCACCCGTTCCCTCGATTTCTACCGTTCCCGCACCTACCTGGACCGGGATGGACTCCAACTCATTGACATCCCCGAAGACTGCGGTTTCTCCACCTTCCGCGAATGGATGTTCATTGCACCCCGCACGGATTTCGCCGGGATCCCGGCCGGTGGTCTGGGAGTGAAGCTCTTTGAGGACTTCCTCGCCGGGGACCGTGACTTCACGCCGGTTTTTACTCCTACCGCAGAAACCTCCCTGCAGGGGCTGACGTTCACCAAGAACTACGCAGTGCTCAGCCTGCTCAGCAATGTGGCCAGCCGCATCATCACCATCCCGCTCGGCCAGTGGGACGAGCAGCACACGCTCGTCGATGGCCTGGGAACCTCCTCGGTCGCCGGAACCAGCCCACTGCGCGATGACGAGATATGGATCACCACTACTAGCTTCGCCCAGCCCACCACCCTGCATTTTGGGCATATCGGTGGGGAGCTGACCGAAGTAAAGACCGCGCCTGCGCTTTTCGACGCCACCGGGATGGAAACCCGCCAGCACTGGGCTACCTCCACCGATGGCACCCGCATCCCCTACTTCATCACGGGTGTGTTTACCGATCAGCCACAGCCAACGTTGGTCCACGCCTACGGCGGTTTCGAGGTCTCACTGCGCCCCAGCTATTCGGTGACGCGAGGCATCGGTTGGCTCGCGCGGTCAGGCCTGTTCGTGGAAGCAAATCTGCGTGGTGGCGGAGAGTTTGGTCCGGAGTGGCACTCCCAGGTGGTGAAAACGAACCGGCACAAGGTATGGGAGGACCACGAGGCTGTCCTCGCTGACCTCGTGGAACGTGGTTACACTACCCCACAGCTGCTCGGTATCAGGGGCGGATCTAACGGCGGGCTGCTCACCGCTGGCGCACTCGTGCAGTATCCCGACCGGATGGGGGCCGTGGTTAGTCAAGTGCCTCTAACAGACATGTTGAGCTACCACACCATGAGCGCCGGCGCCTCCTGGATGGCGGAATACGGCAACCCGGATGATCCAACTGAGCGGGAAGCCATCGTGAAGTGGTCACCGCTGGAGGGCGTCGATAAGCAGCGTGCTTACCCGCCTTGCCTCGTGACCACCTCCACGCGCGATGACCGCGTCCACCCCTCCCACGCCCGCCTGTTCACCCAGCAACTCGAAGACGCAGGTCAGCGCGTCGATTACTACGAAAACATCGAGGGTGGCCACGCCGGGGCGGCCGACAACGAGCAAACTGCATTCATGGAAGCGCTCATCTACTCCTGGCTGTGGAGTACCCTAAGTAACCGATGACCACTCACCGCCTGCGCAACACCCCGATCCCCGGTACCCGAGACGACTACACGGGGGTCGACTTCAACCTCGGGTTCCACATCAGCCACTACGACCTCACCCTCGATTACCGGGTACTGCCGAACCGGCTGAACGCGGTGGCCACGATCGATGTGGAGAATTACGAACCGATCCAGGGCATGACTCTTGACCTGGTGGATTCCATGCGAGTGTCCAAGGTGACGGCGCAGGGCGTGCGACTCGCAAGGTTCAAACAATCCTCAGACAAGCTCCGGATTGCCTTCGCGGAAGAGGTCCCCGCCGACACGAGCTTCGTGCTGACGATCAAATACGCCGGCAACCCCCACCCCGTCCGAACAGCGTGGGGAGAAATCGGCTGGGAGGAGCTGTCCTCCGGCTCCCTCGTCGCGTCCCAACCCTGTGGCGCGCGTACGTGGTTCCCCTGCGATGACACCCCGGATGAGAAGGCGACGTATGACTTTCACGTGAGCGTCGATAACCCGTTCACGGCGGTGTGCAACGGCATCCTTCGAGGTCAAAGCCGATCTGGGTCGCGCACCACGTTCCACTGGCACATCGAGCAGCCGATGGCAACATATCTGGCCACGGTGATGGTCGGCGAGTACCAACGCCTGGAGCTGAGCAACGATCCGGTCCCCATTATCGGCTACGTGCCGGCGAAACTCATTCCGGCATTCCAGAAAAGCTTTGCGCGCCAGGCGGACATGTTGGCCCTTTACGTGCAGCTATTCGGCGAATATCCCTTTAGCAGCTACACGGTAGTCGTGACCGAAGACAACCTCGAGATCCCGCTGGAAGCGGCCGGGTTGTCTATTTTCGGCGCCAATCATGCGCGGGAAGCCCGCTGGGAGCGCCTCATCGCGCACGAGCTGTCTCATCAGTGGTTTGGCAACTCGATGGGCCTAGCCCAGTGGAATGACATTTGGCTCAACGAGGGCTTTGCCTGCTACGCCGAATGGCTGTGGTTCGAGCATTCCGCTGGCCGGCCAGCCGCCGAGGCGGCACGGGAACACTACCGTGGCTTGGTGGCGAAGCCTCAGGATCTTCTACTCGCTAATCCCGGCCCGCGGGATATGTTTGATGACCGCGTGTACAAGCGCGGCGCGTTGGTGGTCCACTCCCTCCGCACGCTGCTTGGCGACGATCAGTTCTTCGCAATGCTGCACCGCTACGTCGAATTCGGCCGTCACGGTGTCGTGGAACCGCACGACCTGCGCGGAGAAGTGTTGAATGCTGCCGAGGACCCGCATGCCGTGACACAGCTGTGGGAGTCCTGGCTGCATGAGGTGCAGCTGCCGGTGTTCCCGGAGCCGAGCGCCCGATGAAATCACTGTCCCTAGCGACAGTGTTCGCAGCGCTGTCCGGCTTCGCCATCATTTTCATCGCCCCGCACGCCATGCCACGCGTCGAGGTAGAAGAGTTCATGGCCTTCTGGGGGCTATTCTTCGCCATCACTGGGCTCATCGACGGCCTCATGCAAGAAACCACCAGGTCCGTCTCCAGTGCGCGTTCACACGATCAACTACCGCTAGTTGTTGCTAACCCGTGGCGTACCGCAGCGGGGATCGCGAGTGTCCTAGGCTTCATCGCCATCATCTCTTCACCGCTCTGGCTCATGCTGCTGTCTACGACATCCGGCGTGGCGGTGGCACTGTTGGCCTTCGGCTTGATGTCATACGTCTTCCAGGCGTTGATGTCCGGTCTGCTCAGTGGCACTGAGAAGTGGCCACTTTTGGCGGCGCTGCTCACCCTGGATTCTGGGATTCGCCTAGGCTTGGTGTTGCTCGCGTGGTGGGCAGGCTGGGGACTTCCGATGTTCCTGGTCATCACGGTGATCGGCGCACTGAGCTGGCTGATAATCTTCCCGCTGGCCAAGGATGCGGTGCGCGCTCAGACGGACTGTGCGCCAGTGGTCTTCCGCCGAAATACGCTGTCGGCCATGATGGCGACCGGGGCAACTGCGCTGCTCATTACGGGTTTTCCCACGTTCATTAAGGCGACCCAGGATCCTACCCCGGTGGCTGGGGTGACGATGGCAGCAGTCATGTACGCGGTGACGCTGACGCGCGCCCCGATTTTGGTGCCGCTGCAGCGCTTCCAGTCAGCGTTGATCGTGAACTTTGTGGCGGGTCGCGCGCACGTGCTGCAGGCCTTAGCGAAGCCCGTAGCGGCAGTGTTTGCGCTTGGGGTCAGCGGTGGCGCCCTAGCTTGGCTGATTGGTCCGTGGATCATGGAAACGCTGTGGGGGCCGGACTACGCGGTCCCGGGGGTGGTGCTAGCCATCCTCACCCTGGCGAGTGCCTGCACTGGCGCGCTCATGATCACCGGTACTGCGACCCTCGCTATCGAGCGTTACCGCAGCTACGTGCTGGGGTGGGTCGTGGCCACCGTGGTGGCTTTTGCCATGTTGTTGCTCCCTTTTACGCTGGCCACGAACGTGTGCACGGCACTGTTGCTGGGCCCGGCCGTGGGCGCTTTAGTCCATGTGTCCGCGCTGGTTCGCGACTAGGATACGTGGTATGCCGACGCTCTCCGTTCTTGTCACCGTCTATCACCGCATTAAGCCCGCCGAGCTGCGGGAAGCCCTCGACTCCTTGACGCTACAAACCCACCCGGCGGACGAGGTGGTGATCGTACAGGATGGGCCGATCGGTGACGATTTGCAGGCGCTTATCGACGCCTTCCTCACCTCCTATGACGGTGCCCGCACGATCGTGTTGGCGCGTAACCAGGGGGCGGGGCCTGCGTCTCAAGCAGGGCTCAGCACCATTGACACCGATTTCATCGCGCGTCTCGACGCCGACGATGTCGCATACCCGGAGCGCTTCGCGCAGCAACTTGCGTTTTTCGCCGCGCACCCAGATATTGACGTGTTGGGCACCGCGCTGGCAGAGTTCCACGATGACATCACCAACGTTGTCGGAGTGCGCACTTTGCCAGAAACCCATGATGAACTGGCAAAATATGCGCTGATTAATTCCCCTATCAATAATCCGAGTGTGATGATGCGGACGGCCGTCGCTAAGGCAGCGGGTGGCTATCGCGACGTGCACCACATGGAGGACTACGACCTGTATGCTCGCCTGCTCGCCAGCGGTGCGCAGCTCCATAACCTGCAGCAACCGCTGACGTATTTCCGTTCCAGCGCCGACGTGTTTGAGCGCCGCACGGGCAAGGGTATGTTCGCGGCGGAGCGTCACATGCAGCGCAATTTGGTGTCCTATGGCCTGATTTCCCGGCCGCGTTCGTGGTTTAACCTGGTGGCGCGCACGGCCTATCGGCTCTTGCCCGCGCAAGCTTTACGGGCAGCGTACGGCAGGTTGTTCCACCGCGACTAGTGCGATGCGTTAGGCTACTAGCCATCATGGATAATACTGACACTTGGCTGGTTATTCCGTGCTACAACGAGGGCTCTGTGATTCAGGACGTCATCGAAAACGCGCGCAAGACCTTTCCTAACATCGTGGCCGTCAACGACGGTTCCGCCGACGACTCCGCCGCGCGTATTCACGCCGCAGGTGCTCACTTGGTGAACCACCCCGTGAACCTCGGCCAGGGTGCGGCGATCCAGACTGGCGTGGAGTATGCGCGGATGCAGCCGGGCGCCGAGTATTTTGTCACCTTCGATGCCGACGGCCAGCACCAGGTGAAGGACGTGGTGAAGATGCTGAACCGGCTACGTACTGAACCGATCGACATTGTCGTGGGAACCCGGTTCGGCCGCCCGCGCGCCGAGGATGACCAGGTGCCGTGGATTAAGCGGGTGGTGCTCAAGACCGTCGTGTTCCTCTCGCCGCGCACCCGTCGCCTCGGGCTTACCGACGCCCACAATGGCCTGCGAGCCTTCAACAAAAGGGTCGCTAATGAGCTGAACCTGCGCATGAACGGCATGAGCCACGCCTCCGAGTTCGTCTCCACCATGGACGAAAAGAAGTGGCGGGTGGCCGAGGAGCCGGTAGATATCCTGTACACCGAGTACTCCATGTCCAAGGGCCAGTCCCTGATCAACGGCGTGAATATCCTCGCCGACGGTTTGCTTGCGAGGAAGTTGCCATGACCATTGTGATTCAGATTCTGCTGCTGCTAGCGACTGCGTTTTTGGTGCTCTATTTCCTGGGCAACCGTCGTAAAGCACGTGCGAAGGCTGGCGTGAAGCTGGGCTTTTTGTTGTTCATCTTGGCTTGTATCTGGGCTGTTCTCCGCCCCGATGATCTGACCGTGGTGGCCAACTGGGTGGGCGTTTCCCGTGGCACCGATCTGCTGCTCTACGCCCTGGTCGTGGCATTCATGTTCACCACCTTGTCCTCCTACGTGCGCTTTCGTGAGCAGGAGCTGCGCTACGCGCGCCTTGCCCGCGCCATCGCGCTGAAGAATGCTGTGAAGCCGGAAGAAGAACTGAGCTAATGTCCCGCACGCGTGTTGCCCTGCTTGTTGTTATTGGTGTGCTTTTGGGTTCGGTGTTTGGCCTCGGTGGCTTCATCTTGGGCGAACGCTCCGCGACATCCCAGTTCATCGCCGAAAACCCCTCATCCGCCACGGCCATCAACGCGAAACTGGCGAAGGTGCAGGCCGGCACCGGTGACCGCACCGCCAAGCCGCTTGCCGACGGCACCTATAACGCGCTGATCCAAGGCCCCAGCGGGGAGATCAAGTCCCAAGCAGACATTGAAAAGATCCACCGCCGCAACCCGGAGGATCCTTTCGCTATCGGTGCCCTCGACGCCCCTGTAGTGATCTCCGAGTTTTCCGATTTTGAGTGCCCATTCTGCGCTCGCTACTCCACCCAAACCGAGGGGCGCATCCTCACTGATTACGTGGAGAAGGGCCTCGTCCGCATCGAGTGGAATGACCTGCCTATCAACGGGCCGGATGCCGACGCTGCTGCCCGGGCTGGGCGCGCCGCTGCCGAGCAGAACAAGTTCCACGAATTCAAGTCTGCGTTATTCGCCGAGTCTGCGAAGCAAAACGGGCACCCTGGTTTCGGTCAGGCCGACTTTGAGCGCTTTGCCCAGGCTGCCGGCGTTCCTGATATGGACAAATTCAAGGCAGACGCCACTTCGGACAAGTATGACCAGGCCATCGAGCAGGCCAAGAAGTACGGCGGCGGGATCGGTATTTCTGGCACCCCAGCGTTTTTGATCGGCACTAAGTTTGTCTCTGGCGCCCAGCCGTGGGAAGTGTTTGAATCTGCCCTGAATGAGCAGCTGGCTGCCACGGTTAAGTAGCGCTTTCCGATAACTGCGTTGGAAGGCAGAACTACACCCTTTTTCGAACATGTGTGCTACATTTTGAGTTGGCGTGTCCTCCTCGGTTGTTATGCTGTAGTCAGTAAATTAAATGAGCAGGTCACAGGGGGTGAACCATGCAAGAACTGCAAGCAGCATTAACAATAATTCGGGGCGAAGGACACGTCATTGACGTCACTAACCCTTTCGAAGTCGAGTGGGCTGTCGCTGATTTGGTGCAAATCCGAGAGGCCGTCGCCCGTTTGGAGACCTCGCTCGCCAGCCATCTCGATCTAGAAGGCCTCGGCAGGGCCGGGGTTCATCCACGGCATGCTAAGACGCTCCTCCGGCGTGCCGATTCGCGGTGGGACGACGGCGTCGACGCCGACCACCAAGACGAAATCTTGCGCGCCCTCACCAGCCTGTCGCCAGCGTCGAACCGGCGAGATGAAATCTACGACGCAGCTTCCACAGAAGTTCAGGGCTACAACCGCCCCACGTCACCTGAGCAAACCTGGCGCTTTACCCGCGACCAGGTTGTGCAGGAAAACCAGCGCCTGGCCAAAGATCCCCTCCAGGCGCGCGTGCAACGCCGGTTCACACTCGGCAAGCCCGATGAACATGGTGGCGCCAAGTTCTCCGGATACACCACGCCGGAAACCGGTGCCCTCCTGGAAGCACTCATGAACCAAGCTTTCAGCACCACCCCAAGAGCCGACGGCGACCTCCGCACCGTGCGGCAACGCCAACATGACGCTTTCGCGGAAGTCGTCCGCTGGGCTAGCAGCAACCGTGTCAACAACACCGGGCACGCCAGCCTCGTTGTCTCCATCACGGAAGATGACGAACTCGACCTGGCCAACCGGTTCCCCACCAACACCCATTTCGAGCTCAACCTGCTGGAAATCCTGGCGCTCGGTAACGATAACATCACTGACTATATCGCCGTACACAACCATCACGGCGCGGTTGTTCAGCTGGTCACCGGCAACAGAAGCGTCACCTTCGCCCAGCGGGTCGCCCTTTTAGCGGAGCAACTCGTCTGCCAGTACCCCGGCTGCGACGAGGTCGCCGGGCGCTGCGACGGCCACCATGTCATCCCGTGGTCCCAGTGCCAGGAAACTGCGCTGGACAACATCGCCCTGATGTGTCGCAAGCACCACCGCAGGAACCGGGACGACAGATCCGGGCCCCACATGCGAAAAGACCACCGCGGGTGTCGCTTTGCAGACCACGCGGGTGAGGCAGAAAATAATTCCCCCGCAGCAAAGAAAGCAGCGGGCAGGAAACTCAGGCGGCGCTATCCCCTGAAGTAGTCCACCGTACGGCGAACGCCCTCTTCAATGGACACTTCAGGCTCCCATCCGAGCACCTCACGCGCGCGGGAATAAGCGAGGGCGGAACGAGGGACGTCGCCAAGCCGTGCCGGGGCAAACTCCGGGTCATCCGGCGCGCCCGCAGCCTGCGCCACCAGCGTGTGCAGCTCCCGGTCGCTCGTCTCCACAGAGGTTCCGATATTGAACCGCATGCCGCCCCCCTTGGAACCCGCAGCCAGGTAGAACGCCCGCACCACGTCACCAACGTAGACGTAGTCGCGGGTGTTGCCACCGTCACCGAACACCTTGGTCGGCTCGCCCGCCAGTAGCCGCTGCGAGAAAATCGCCACCACACCGGCCTCGCCGTGCGGATCCTGCCGCGGACCGTACACATTCGCCGGAGCAATATGCGCGCACTCCAGCCCATACAGGTGACGGAACGTGTTCAGGTAGATTTCGCCAGCGCTTTTCGACGCCGCATAAGGCGAATGCGGATCAATCGGGAACGACTCGTCCACCGGGAACGTCTCCGGCGTGCCATAAATCGAACCACCGGAAGAGGTGAACACGATCTTGCGGACGCTGTTCCTCCGAGCGGCTTCCGCAATGCGGATCGTGGAAATGATATTGGTAGTGGCGTCGTGCACCGGATCCTTCACCGATTCCCGCACATCAATCTGCGCAGCCAGGTGGAAAATCACTTCCGGGCGATGCTCGCCCAAGAACTTGTCAAAGTCCAGTTCCAGGATGTCCGCCTCAACAAACAGGCATTTGCCGGTGGCCTGCGCAGCCTCCAGGTTCCTCACATTGCCACGGGATAGGTTATCGACCACAACAACATCGTGGCCCTTCTCAATCAGAAGATCCGTCAAATGAGAACCAATGAAGCCGGCACCGCCGGTAACTAATGCACGCATGGTTTCACCCTAGTGCTTTTGCCAGCGAACAAACAACAGCAGGCCACCATCACTGGTGACCTGCTGTCTAATTGGAGCCGCCTGCGAGAATCGAACTCGCGACCTTTTCATTACGAGTGAAATGCTCTACCGACTGAGCTAAGGCGGCGCCGATGCACAATAAGCATCGAGGGACTAGTTTAGCGCACGCGGAATAAAGAATGAAAACCGCTGGTCATTGCACTTTACAGGCCTTCCGGAGCCGGCCTACGAGCCCGGAGAGCGCCACCACTGGGCGCACGTTGTGCCCAAACGATTCCCGGCAGGCGTTGATGGCGTCGAGGCAGTCTGTAAGAGCTGCCGCATCATTACGGGAGGCGAGGTCGCTGGACAGCCCATCAAAGTCCGGATGGGTGAGCTGGATGCCGGCGTCGCGGACGAGCGCATCCCGGTAGAGCCCGGCAAGATCAATGAGGGCGAGGTCGTAGGCGTCACGTTCGGCGCGCTTCCGGCGGTTCTTGTGGACGGCCTCCAACGCCTTGACCTCGGTCTCCATGCCTTTAGTCAGCCGGCTCGCCCCCTTGCCTTTTACCCCGGCGCCGAAGGAATTACGGACCTTTTCTATTTCCGCCTCTTCTTTGGGCGCAAGGTCTGCCTTCACTTCGGCCTCTACCGCTTTCACCAAATCGCCTACCTCCTGAAATGCGGCTTCTTTGTGGTAGATCAGTTCGGCCAGGTGCAGGACTTGAGCC
This sequence comes from Corynebacterium sp. NPDC104732, assembly GCF_055583565.1. Classification (NCBI taxonomy): domain Bacteria; kingdom Bacillati; phylum Actinomycetota; class Actinomycetes; order Mycobacteriales; family Corynebacteriaceae; genus Corynebacterium; species Corynebacterium sp. NPDC104732. Next base: position 48,619 of record NZ_JBVJNS010000010.1, on the reverse strand, counting down.
CGGCGCTTTTGAGCCGCTTCCGAGTGCGCAAGGTGCCGCGCCCGGCCGATGTGTCCGGATGTCGCGGCGGCAGCGAGCCGGGCCGCATCCTCGGAAACACCCCCCTCAGCCAGCAGAATCCGGGTGACGTCCTCCAGCGCTGGAGTGGGAACATACACGTGCCGGCAGCGTGAGCGCAGCGTAACTGAGAAATCCTGCGGGTCCGTCGACGGTGCGCACAGCATGATCACGGTCCGCGCGGCAGGCTCCTCCACCGTTTTCAGCAGCGCATTTGCCGCCGAGTCGGACAAGCGGTCCGCGTCCTCGATGATGATGACGCGCCAGGGAGCGTGCGTGGGCGAGGAAATGGCAGGACCAATGACCTTGTCACGCATGAGGTCAACACCGATCGACAGCTCCTGTGGCACGATGTGCACCAAGTCCGGGTGGGTACCAGCAAGCACAGCGCGGCAATTCTCGCATTCACCACAGCCGACGGAGGTCGGTGAGCTGCACATCAGGGCGGCAGCGAAGGCTCGGGCAGCGTTGGAGCGCCCGGAGCCGGGAGGGCCAGTGAACAGCCAGGAGTGTGTCATCGCGGCAGCTTCTGCGCCTTGCGGGGACGCGGTTCCGGCAGCGATGTGGCGTGCGGCGGTGGCGGCGTCGATAAGCGTGCGACGCAGATGGGCTGCCCCGGCCAGCCGGTCAAACACAGAATTTTGGCTCACCCCACCCACCCTATCGTGTAGGGCGGATAAAGTAGTGGGCATGACTCGTTTTGCGCAGATTGTGAAGTGGCTCTGGAGGACCTCCTGGCCGCTCTACGCTGCCACCATTTTTCTTTCCAACGTGCTGGGCGCGATCGCCACAATGCTGTTTTTCCGCTGGCTCATCCCGATGCCGGAAAAAGAAGCATTCGTGTCTTTGGATAGCCAGCTGCCTGAAGTGGGGATCGGGTACCTGGTGGCGGGCTCCTTCATCGGGGCCATATTGACGTTTTTACTGTTCAGGCCGGTACTTGCCTGGCAACACAGCCCTGAGGACCACGACCCGAATATGGTGCGCAACTTGGTCATGCGCATCCCCGTCTACCAGGCAATTTTGTGCGCTGTTATCTGGTTCATCGGCATTGTTGTGGTGACGTCTCTGGCGGCGCAGCACGACGGCAAGCTGGCATTAGTGTTGGGGCTGGTGTCATCTCTGGGCGGTTCCGTCGTGGTGTTGCTGACCTATTTGGAGGCGGAACGGATTGTGCGCCCCATCGCGGCGCAAGCCCTGGCGCAACGCTTTGAAGATTCCACGTTGGAGCCGCCAGTGACCCAGCGCCTGCGGGTCACGTGGGTGATCACTGCCGCGGTCCCAATGCTGGCCATCTGTTTACTGGTAATGGGGCACCATTACGGCTATTTCACGGACACCGCGTCGGATCTTTTCCCCGCTATCTTGGCCCTTGGCGTGATTTCTCTGCTGGCAGGGTTCGCAGCCCAAACACTTGTCATCATGAGCGTGGTGGACCCCATTCATGAGCTCCAAACCGCTATTAATCGGGTGCGTCGAGGCGAAACCGACGTGGCTGTGGACATCTATGACGGCTCCGAAATCGGCGTCCTCCAAGCCGGCTTTAACGAGATGATGCGCGGCCTTCGGGAACGCCAGCGGGTCCGAGATCTCTTCGGCCGCTACGTAGGCACTGAAGTTGCCCGGCGCGCCATGGAGGAACGCCCAACGTTGGGCGGCGAGGATCGCAACGTGGCTGTACTCTTTGTCGACGTCATCGGCTCCACCACCTTCGCGGTGAACCACACCCCAGAAGAGGTCGTCGCGGCGCTGAATGAGTTTTTTGAAAAAGTGGTCGACGTCGTCCACAAGCACAGGGGCGTGATCAACAAGTTCCAGGGCGACGCCGCGCTTGCGATCTTCGGCGCGCCACTGCCGCTTGCCGACGCCCCGGGCCTCGCACTCGCCGCCGCCCGTGAGTTACGTTCGGAACTCAAGGACATGGAGCTCACCTGCGGTATCGGTGTGGCTTCCGGGCATGTAGTGGCCGGGCACATTGGTGGCCACGACCGTTTCGAATACACCGTCATCGGAGACGCCGTGAATCAGGCAGCACGACTAACCGAGCTAGCCAAAGACGCACCCGGCAGAGTGCTGACCTCCGTATCGACGCTGCGGGGCGCCAACGAAGCCGAGCAGGCCCGCTGGACCGTACTCAAATCAGTGGAGCTGCGGGGGCGCGGTGAGCTCACGCAGCTCGCCCGCCCGATCCGGCCGACGCTGGCGGATCGTTCTTAGGGCCGTTGAATTTGTGGTCATTTCGAGTCAGTAATTCGGTAACCAATTCATAACCAGTAGATAAACACACTCAATCACCGCTAACGGTTTAACGCTCGACACGCGATCCTTAAAGTGAACCCCGTCACCTCAAGGATTGGAACTACCGATGAAAAAGTTCGCTTCTGCGGTTACCGCAGCATTGATGATCATCTCTGCCCCGTCTGCTCACGTTGGCTACACTGCTCAAAACTCCTCCGAGGCTGCCCAGCTATCCTCCGAAGAGTAGGCGAACGTGTCTAACAACATGCAGTGGAGCCTCGAAAACCAGCCGTTCCCGAGCAACATCATTGATGCTATCGGCGCAGGTTTCGGTAGCGCGTTCCGCGCAGCACTGATTTCGATGTACCACTGGACGTTCATGCTCATCAACCAGGTTTCGAACTTCTAAAACCTGCAACTCAGTAGTCTCGTGGGACTAGTCGGTCTGGGCGTAGCGCTCGATCGATTCGAGAACGTGTCCTCGCATTACATATTCGACCCGGTGTGCTAGTTGCGCCGGGTCGTCACGCATTCCGGTGGCGATCCAGTGCATGAGGTGCCCGACCACTGCGAGGGTGTAGTGATCGATGATGAAATCACGGTCAGCTGGCTGCAAGCTATAGCCATCGGCAAGCTCGGCGACAATCGCAGTCATCATTCTGCGCAGCGCCCGGAAGAAGAACACCTCGGTTTTGGGCATCGTGAGCGATTTCAAAATCGCCTGGACCTGGGTGCGATGCGTGTACATGTAAGTCATGAGCTGCTCGAATCCGGCAGCCCAGGCGTCGTAACGTGCGTGTGCGAGGATGTGGCGCGCAACCTCGTTTTGGAAGAGCCACGCGGCAGCGTCGTAAACATCGTCGAAGTGGTAATAGAACGCCTGGCGGGTCACACCAGCGCGGGCCGCGAGGCGTGCGACGGTGATGCGGGAGAGCTCAGCAGTCTCCAGCTCGCTTTTCAACGCGTCCGAAAGCGCGTCACGGGCATCCATGACTGCCACTTTACACAACTGCAAAAGTGTCTATGTACAGGTGTTTTATCGACCAATAGGCTTGAAACTACCAAGGCGCTTTCCTTGAAGAATGGGTTGCGAGGCGAGCGCCCCAACTCACAAGGAGAATGTCATGTTTTTATACGCAACCATCCCCTGGTATTCCTGGCTCGCATGGTTCGCGGTGCTGGGTGCCCTGATCGGCCTCAATGAAATCTCGCGTCGCTCCCGCTACGCCGGGTGGGCACTGTTCATCGCGCTACCAATCATTTTGACCATCTTCGTCTGGCCTACCACCGCAGGAGCTGGCTCATCGACGGGCACCTGGTTCCACTGGGTCAAGGTCTATTCCGCCTCGCCGGCTGCCTCGGCTTCATGGCGCTGCGCTACCATCCACGGCTCGCAGCAAACAAGTGGGCACTGTGCTTCCCACCGTTCATCCTCGGTCTAAACATCTTGGAGGCCTGCATCCGCGACTTCCAGGTCGGCGCGATGAACGCAAACGGCATGGTCGACGGTGTGTTCATGGTCTCCGGCTCCTGGAATTACATGAACGGCATCGCTGGCCTACTAAACCTCATCACGATCTGCGGTTGGACCGGTATCATCATCTCCCGCGATCCGTCTAAGGACATGATTTGGCCTGACATGCTGTGGTTCTGGATCATCGCATACGACCTGTGGAACTTCGCATACGTCTACAACTGCGTTGGTGATCATTCCTTCTACGCGGGCGCCGCGTTGCTGATTTCCTGCACAATTCCGGCGTTCTTCATCAAGAAGGGTGCTTGGCTGCAGCACCGCGCCCACACCCTCGCGTTCTGGATGATGTTCACCATGGCCGTGCCGAGCTTCGTCACCTCCTCGCAGTTCTCTGTCGAGGCTTCCCACGACCCGAAGGCACTATTCCTCGTGTCCTTCATCGCGCTCGTGGCCAACGTCGCCGTGTTCGGCTACCAGATCTACACCGCGGTCACCCGCAAGAAGAGCTTGCTTCGCGACGAGCTATACACCCACCTCGGGTCGCACCACGATCTCCTCATGTCCAACATTTCGGTGCCTGCTTCGTTTGAAGCAACCGAGACTCGGAAAGCCGTTTCATAGCTGATCCATATAGCAAACCCCATTCCTGCTACGGCACGAATGGGGTTTCGTCGTGTGTCACCAACAGTCACAAGCCCATCGACAATCGATAGAGATTCCCTATTCGCACCATACCAGCTTCATCTCCGCAGCCCCTACCTGCGGAGACGCTGCCGAACTCTGGCCCGCCTGGGCGCCCCAGACAACCTACCGCCGTGCCTTCACCACACGCTTCGTGGTCTGCTTCACGGTTTTCTTAGCAGCTTTCTTGGTTGCCTTCTTGGTTGCCTTCTTGCGGGTCGTCTTCTTCGGCGCGCCACCTTCGGCGGCTTCCTTGGCTCTACGTTCGGACAGCAGCTCGTTGGCGCGCGCGTCGGTAAGGGTTTCAGGGTTGTCGCCCTTGCGCAGGGAGGCATTGGTGGTGCCGTCGGTGACGTATGGACCGAAGCGGCCGTCCTTGACCTGCATTGGTTTGCCGGAGACGTCGTTATCGCCGAGTACCTTGAGTGGCGCTACGGCGGTGGCGCTACGGCCGCGACGCTTTGGTTCGGAGTAGATTCGCCGCGCTTCATCCAGGGTCACAGTGAAGATTTGTTCTTCGTTGGCCAGGGAGCGAGAGTCGCTGCCCTTCTTAAGGTACGGGCCGTAGCGGCCGTTCTGGGCAGTGATCATTTCGCCGTCGGTTGGGTCCACACCCACTTCACGTGGGAGAGACAGCAGCCGCAGTGCGTCCTCGAGGGTGACTGTGGCGGGTTCCATGGAGGGAAACAGCGAGGCGGTCCCTGGTTTGAGGGTTTCCTCGATGATCTGATTGATGCGCTTTTCCTTTTGGTTGGCCGCAGTTTTGGTTTCCCAGTTCTTTGCGCGTTTGCCTTCGGCTTTGCGCTGCGCGTCTTCGGCAGCGCGTTCCTCGGCGACGATTTCTTCAGCGTGGGCGCCGACGGAAGCTTTTTCCTCCTCGGTAACCAGCTCAGTGACATAAGGCCCGTAGCGACCGTCCTTGGCTACGATCATGCGACCGTTAGTTGGGTTGACGCCGAGCTCGCGACCACCTTGTGGAATGGCGAAGAGCTTTTCAGCGGCGTCTAGGGACAGCTCGTCTGGGGTGGTGGATTCCGGCAGGTTGGCGCGCTGATATTCCGGGGTGCCGTCGGGCAGCTGCCCCACGATGCGCTCGAGGTATGGGCCGTAGCGGCCGACGCGCACCACGATATCGCGACCTTCCTCGTCGACAAATAGGCGGAGCGAGTTCACTTCGCGCGCGTCAATGTTTTCGAGGTTGTCGCCCACCAGAGCTTTCAGCCCGCCGAGGCGTGCCACGCTGTCTGCGGTCTTGTCGCCCACTTCCGCGTTACCGAAGTAGAAGCTGTTCAACCACTCGGTGCGGTTTTCATTACCGGCAGCGATCTCGTCGAGTTCATCTTCCATGGAGGAGGTGAAGTCGTAGTCCACTAGGGAGCTGAAATTCTGCTCCAGCAGCCCGACCACGGCAAACGCTACCCACGACGGGACCAGCGCATTGCCGCGGGAGAAAACGTAACCGCGGTCCTGGATGGTCTTGATGATGGACGCGTAGGTGGATGGGCGTCCAATACCGAGGTCTTCCATCTTCTTCACTAGGGACGCTTCGGTGTAGCGGGCTGGCGGGTTGGTGGAGTGACCTTCGGCGTCGACCTGCTGCGCGGCGAGTGCATCGCCCTTGGACAGCTGTGGCAGGCGCTTTTCAGCGTTGTCTGCCACGTTACGGCCGTCTTCGAGCTGCGAGGTTTCCACGTAGGCCTTGAGGAAGCCGGGGAAAGTGATGGTGCGACCGGTAGCGGCGAATTCCACGTCCTCGCCGGAGGTGGCGGTGCCGGCGATGGTCACCTTCATGGAGGTGCCACGCGCGTCAGCCATCTGGGAGGCGACGGTGCGCTGCCAAATGAGCTCATAGAGCTTGAACTCTTCGGCGTCCAGTTGTGCATGAAGCTGGCCTGGGGTGGCGAAGGTTTCGCCGGCCGGGCGGATCGCTTCGTGGGCTTCCTGCGAGTTCTTCACCTTGCGGGTGTACTGGCGCGGCGCGTCAGCCACGAACTTATCACCGTAGAGTTCGCGTGCCTGCTGGCGTGCTGCTTGAATGCCGGACTCGCTGAGCGTAGTGGAGTCCGTACGCATGTAGGTGATATGACCGTTTTCGTACAGGCGCTGCGCGATACGCATGGTGCGCTCGGAGGTGTAGTGCAGTTTGCGTCCGGCTTCCTGCTGCAGCGTCGAGGTCATAAATGGGGCGTAGGGCCGTCGGGTGTACGGCTTTTCCTCGACGCTGGCTACGGTCATAGTCGTGCCGCTCAGGGCGTCGGCAAGCTGCGTGGCTTTCGCCTGGTCAATGACGATGACGTCCTTGCCCTTGAGCTCGCCGCGGTCGTTAAAGTCCCGGCCTTGCGCCACGCGCCGCTTATCGACGGCGGTGAGCCGCGCAGCGAATTCGTTAGGGTTTTCCGCGCTGGCTGGCTGGTCGGTCTTGAGCTGCGCAGTGAGATCCCAATAGTTTGCGGACACGAACGCCATGCGCTCCCGCTCGCGCTCCACGATGACGCGAGTAGCCACCGACTGCACGCGCCCCGCAGACAGGCGTGGCATCACTTTCTTCCACAGCACAGGGGATACCTCGTAGCCGTAGAGGCGATCGAGGATGCGACGAGTTTCCTGCGCGTCCACCAGGTTGTGGTCCAGGTCGCGGGTGTTTTCTGCTGCGGCCAGGATCGCAGGCTTGGTGATCTCGTTGAACACCATGCGCTTGACCGGCACCTTCGGCTTCAGCACCTCCAGCAGGTGCCACGCGATCGCTTCGCCCTCACGGTCGGGGTCGGTGGCGAGGTAAAGCTCGTCTACTTCCTTGAGCTTCGCTTTCAGGTCAGAGACCTTCTTTTTCTTGTCCGCGCTCACCACGTACAGCGGCGAAAAACCGTGATCTGTGTCCACGCCAAGCCGAGCCCACGGCTCTTTCTTGTATTTGGCGGGCACGTCGGCGGCTCCTCGTGGCAGGTCACGGATGTGGCCCACGGACGCCTCGACGATGTAGTCCTTACCGAGATACGGCTGGATCTTCTTCGCCTTGGTCGCCGACTCCACAATCACTAAGCGTTTTACGCCAGCATTTGACTCTGCCACTATGCCAACTTTCTGTCATTTCAACGGTGCATTAGTTCACTACCGTACACAGTTATATATTGCGCTACTACGCACTGGTCTAGTTTTTTGCAGAAAAGTGTGAGGAATTGCCCACTTGTGGACAAAGCAAAACCCGGCTTTCCTGCGGTGAGGAAGCCGGGTCGCAGCGTGAAAAACTCTTACAGAGCCACCACGTTCTGAGCTTGTGGGCCCTTAGCGCCTTCGCCAATCTCGAACTCAACCTGCTGGTTTTCCTCGAGAGTGCGGAAGCCGTTGCCCTGAATCTCGGAGTAGTGAACAAATACGTCTGCGGATCCGTCAGCTGGAGCGATGAAGCCGAAGCCCTTTTCAGCGTTGAACCACTTCACAGTTCCCTGTGCCATAACAAAAACCTTATTTCTTTGAAAGCGAAGCAGCATTCCCGCATTCTGATGGGAGTGCCGGGTCGTTGTGAACTCTCATTCGCTCGCAAAGAAGTGAACTGAGCGCTCGCAATAAACAAAATCCTGTGCGAGCGCTGGAAACACTGCGCGTGGAAAAGCTGCGACCGCTTCCCAGTGTGTCACGAAACTTGGCAAAGCGATAGCCCTAAACTTAGCTTTTAACCAAAAGCACAGGTCACGGGGACAAATATTTTCAGCAACCAAAGGAAAACGCATGCCCAACCACGCCACGATAGGCACGGAGATCGCCGAGTTTGTGCAGCGTCGCTACCCTAACTCCACCTGCACTCACCTGGAAACCATCCCGCCGAAGCCTGCGCAGTACGCGCCGTGGCCGGATTGGGTGTACCCGCCACTGCGACAGCACCTGGAGGATGAGGGGATACGCCAGTTGTTTTCCCACCAGGCGGCAACGGCGGATGCGGTGTATCACGGGACGTCCACGGTGGTGGCCACGGGCACGTCGAGTGGTAAGTCTTTGTGCTATTTGCTTCCCATCCTCACCATGCTGCAGCAGGACCCCACCGCCTGCGCCCTATACCTCACCCCCACAAAGGCGCTCGGCAGTGATCAGCTCACAAACGTGCTGCGCTTGACACGAGCTGTTCCAGATCTCGCACACATCACCCCTGCCCCTTATGACGGCGATACCCCCAGCGATGCCCGCGCCGGCATTCGTGACCAGGCTCGCTTCATTTTCAGCAATCCCGACATGGTGCACACGTCCCTGCTTGCGCATCATGCCCGGTGGGGTCGATTCCTCCGCAAGCTGAAGTTTGTGGTGATTGATGAGTGCCACTCCTACCGCGGAGTGTTCGGCGCCCATGTTGCGCTGGTGATCCGTCGCCTGCGACGCATTGCCGCGTTGTACGGCAGCGACCCGGTTTTTGTGTTGGCGTCGGCGACCGCCACTGACCCCGCCGAGCATGCCACGAATCTGATAGGTAGCCCTGTGCTGGCGGTGACGGAGGATGGCGCCCCAACCGGCGCCCGAACTGTGATGTTGTGGGAGCCGGGCTTCGTGGAAGGCGCAGCCGGCGAGCACGGCGCCCCGGTGCGTCGCGCTGCGACGACTGAGGCTGCAGGCATCATGGCCAGCGCAATTAGCGAAGGTGCGAGGACGCTGACGTTTGTGCGTTCGCGTCGCGGGGCCGAAGTGGTGGCGCTGCGCACGGCTGAGGAGCTGACGCTGATGGGCCGTCCGGAGTTCGCGCAGCGGGTGGCGTCGTACCGCGCGGGCTATCTGCCGGAGGACCGCCGCAGGCTGGAGCAGCTTCTCGACGACGGTACCCTCCTCGGCGTAGCCACCACGAACGCCCTGGAACTGGGTATCGACATCGGCGGGTTAGATGCCGTGGTCACCGCGGGATTCCCGGGGACGATTGCGTCGTTTTGGCAGCAAGCCGGCCGTGCGGGGCGCCGGGGGCAGGGTTCGTTGGTGGTCTTTGTAGCGCGGGATGAACCGATGGACAACTACTTGATTCACCACCCAGAAGCGCTGCTAGGGCGGCCAATCGAGCGGATTGTGTTTGACCCGACGAACCCTTATGTCCTGCGCGGTCATGTGTACTGCGCTGCGGTGGAGAAGGCCTTGAGTGATGAGGTGTTGGATCAGTGGCAGGCGCGTGGCGTGGCTGAACAGCTCGCCAGGGAGGGGTTGCTACGGCGCCGCTCGCATGGCTGGTTCGCGGTGGACTCTGGGCAGGCAGAGCTGACCCCGGATACTGCACATGCCGCGGTGGGATTGCGTGGCGGGTCTTCCCGGGAAGTGGTGATTGTGGAGTCGACCACGGGCCGACTGCTGGGAACGATTGATGCGGAGCGGGCACCATCGCAGGTGCACCCCGGCGCGGTGTATATGCACCAGGGGGAGACATTTGTGATTGACGAGCTCGACCTGGACGACGGCATCGCGCTGGCGCGTCCGGATGCGCCCGATTGGTCCACGTTTGCCCGGAGCACGACGGACATCCGCATCGTGGGTAATCCTGGCCCTGGTGAGCTGCGTGACCTGGGCGGTGGCGTGTGGGTTGCCGCCGTTGATGTTGAGGTCACCACTCAGGTGACGTCGTATATCACCAAGCTTCCCGACGGCACAGTGCTCGATTCCGTGGCCCTCGACATGCCCCAGCAGCTTCTTGCTACCCGGGCGGTGGCGTACACCGTTGATCCACTGGCGCTGTCCGCGATGGGCATTGCGGCGGCAGACATTCCCGGCGCGTTGCACGCTGCTGAGCACGCCGCGATTGGGATGTTGCCCCTGCTCGCGACGTGTGATCGGTGGGACATTGGCGGGGTGTCCACCGCACAACACCCTGACACGGGCCTGCCTACGGTGTTCGTTTACGATGGTCACCCCGGTGGCGCTGGTTTTGCGGATCACGGCTTCCGACGCTTTGGTGAGTGGATCACCGCGACCTTTCAGACGGTTCGTTCCTGTAGTTGTGAGAGTGGATGTCCTTCCTGCATTCAGTCGCCCAAGTGCGGCAATTGCAACCAGCCGCTTGATAAGGCTGGCGCGATCGCGTTGCTGGGGGCGTTGGTGTCATTGGTGTCGGATTAGAGTAGGCCTGCTCTGGCTGTGGCCCGTTGCCCGCTAATGTCCGCCGTGACCAGCACGTCTGCATCGTTGATGGTGCAATCGGTGATGGTTGCACCGTTACGCTGTGCTGTGTCGCGAGCTTTCTCGCAAGGCGGTACCGAACTGGTGGCGAGCGCCATCGCTCCTGCCACTGCAGATAGCTCTGCGCTGACCTGCGCCCGGTGAGTGTTGCTGACGGTGCGGACGGCGGCAGCTGCGATGAGCGCGAGCGCGAGCAGCGCTGCAATGGTTCCGGCGGCCCCAATGGTGAGGGAACCGTCGTCGTTATCCAGGCGCATGAACAAGCTCCAGTGGGTAGGTGGCGGATGCTGTGACTGTGGTGAGCGGGGTGGGTATGGCGATGGTTGCGGTCGCCCACACCCCGTCATCGCGGTACGTGACGGTGCCGCGAGGCGGCTGGTACGAGACGCCGAGCGCATGTGCCCTGGCTGCCGCCCCCGCCATGTCCACAGCCGAGATGTACCAGGCGAAGGTGGTCATGGCGGTGACGATCAGTCCAGCAACAATGACCAGGCTCGCGACCCCGAAGGCTGCTTCGATGGTCACGGACCCGTCGTCGTTGTGCAGGCTAGCTCGGTGACTTAGACAGCGCACTGGTAATAATGTTGGTGATTGCGTTGACAACTTGGTCGCCGTTGACCACCGTGAACAGCACGGCGGCCAGCGCAGCGGCCGCGAGCGAGCCCATGGCGTACTCGATTGTCGACATACCCTCGTCGTCACGGATTTTTTCGTTGAGTAGTGCGAGCATTGTGTTCTCCTAATTGTTAATGATGCTGGTTGCAAGGTTGATGATGATGGGGACGAGCCCCAGGATGAGGAACGCGGGCAGGAAGCACACTGTCAGCGGAATGGCGATGACCACCCCTGCGCGTTGTGCTGCTGCGGTTGCTGCATCGGCGCTGCGTGACCTGATGTCTTGTGCGCTTCGTTCGCACAGCGCCGCCAGTGAGCTTCCGGTGTGTTGCGAGAAGGTGCTCTGCCGGATGAGCTCGCTGAGTTCCGGTATCCCTGCGAGGGGATGCCAGGCCGTTGCTGCAGGTACACCGATACTGAGTAGTGCTGCTACACTGGCCCATTCTGCGGAGGCTGAGCGGCTCACCTGCGATACCGCGTCGGCTGCCACCGCTTGGGTGACACCGGAGCGCAGGCACGCTGCGAACAGCTCAATATCCGCTGCGACATCGAGATTGGTGATGGGACCATCGCGAGGTCGCCTGGTGAGTTGATGCTGCTCTACGATCCTGTTGACCACGGAACGCTCCGTGCTGAGCCACATTGCTGCGGCGACGAAACATAATCCCATCATGTGACTGCCCTCGGGTTGCTGGCACGGGCGACGATCACGTCCACCCACAGGAATCCTGCGCAGGCGAGGGCTGTCCCGACAACGAGCAGCACTTGCCCCAGGGCGGTGGTGGTGAGGAACGGGATGGGGTTTGCTCCCATACCGCTCCCCATCGCGATCCCACCGAGTGGCAGGAGCGCCAAAATAACCGCCGTCGCCTTCGGCCCTTGGAGCGCGGCATCGGTGGCGCGCGCGTGGCGCAGGTGAGCATCAATGCGTTCTTGAACGTGCACCAGGAGGTTCGAGAGGGCAATGCCTTTGGTTTCTGCGATGAGCCACAACCGGGCCGCTGACCGGAGCTCTGTGTACACTGCGGGGGCTTCGAGAAACGCACCAGCCGGCGACATCCCAGCCGCGCTGCGATGAGCCGCGATGGCACACACACCCTGCAGTGGTTCTGCTACCTCGGTGGCTGCGTGGGCGATGGCTTCGTGGGTAGTTGCGCCGGCCTCAAGGTCGGCGGCCATCGCACCGAGCAAACTCGCGGTGTCGGTCGCGGCCTGCTCACGCGCAGCTTGCCGACGCCCCTCCCACACCTTCCGCACTGCCACAGCGAGCACCATGGCCAATGAGGCCACCACGCCGGGTCCGTGCATTATCACAAATCCACCGAGAACCACGATGGGAATGAGCAAAAGCTTCGTTTTCCGTGGGCGGTATGACATTCTCAAGGCTGGCGATGGTGAGGAGAGTAGCAACGCTGTACCGATCGCGAACAACGAGTTAATCATTAGATGGGCTCCCCTTTAGTCGGCTCTAAACCATTAGGGGTTCGCCAAATTGTTTCCAGTTCCAAGTGTTGTTTACGCAGCTCAGCGACCTCTTCGACGATGCGGCCGTGGCGGGTGCGCTTCATCATGATCACGTAGCGCACGGCTGCCGCTAGCTGGGTGTGCAGGGCCGGACCGTCGAGTCCCCCGAGCATTGCCAGCGCTTCCAAGCGCGCTGGGACTTCAGATACCGAGTTGGCGTGGACCGTTCCAGCACCACCGTCGTGCCCCGTATTCAAGGCTGCGAGCAGGTCCACTACTTCCGCGCCACGGATTTCCCCGAGCACGATACGGTCGGGCCTCATGCGCAGCGCCTGTTTCAGCAAATCCGCCATGGTAAATACGCCGACGCCTTCCACATTTTTACTGCGGGACACAAGTGACACCACGTGCGGATGCGCAGGTCGTAGCTCTGCGGTGTCCTCGATGCAGACGATCCGCTCCTCAGCCGATACCTCACCCAGCAGCGCCGACAGCATCGTCGTCTTGCCTGTGCCGGTTCCCCCGGCGACCAGGAACGAACCTCGTTCGGACACGATCGTTCCCAGCAGCTGCCTGCCGTAGTCGTCGATGCACCCTAGCTCCACCATGCGATCCAAGGTCATTGCAGCTTGCCGCAGCACGCGTAGTGAGATGCAGGTCCCCGAGTCACTCAGAGGCGGAATGATCGCGTGCACGCGGATGCTGGTGCCGTCATCACGCCGTAGCCGGCCGTCGGCGAAGGGCTGGGCGTCGTCAAGCCTGCGCCCGCAGGCCACCGCAAGTCGGGTGGCCAGTTGCCTTACCTGTTCCTCGGAGGCGAAGCTCAACTCGGCCCGCTCGAGTCCGTCGCCCCGGTCGAACCACACCTGACCTGGGCCGTTGACCAACACATCCGTAACTCCTGGCAGCGCCAAAAGGCTGTCCAACGCACCGGCCCCAGAGGACTCCTGGCGCAGCTGGCGTAGCAGCCCCAGCAGTTCAACGTCGCTAATCACCCCTGCTTCCTCGCGGATCAGCGCGGCCACATAGTCCGGGGGAGCTGCTGCTAGCGCCCCATACTCCGCAGCAATCTTCAGCTGCACTCTGTCAATGACATCCACGACTTCCCCCTACAGCTCATGGTTGAGCGCACGCACCGCGCCTGACAGCCCGCGTGGCACGCGGACCAGTCCCTTGGTTTCCAACTGCTTCGCCAGGCCCGGGACCGACGGCACCTCAGCCACCACGCGAATCCCCGACAGGTCTCCCACTTCGCCACGATCCATCCCTGACCAGCCCCGATACCGCACCACCCCCAGGAAATCCACCTCCGGATACGCCGTGGCTAACGAAGACGCCGCCGCTACCGCACGCAGCTCCGCAGGAATCACGAGCACCACCGAACTCACCGCGCTGAGCACATCCCCAAAACCCGGAAGCCGAACAGACAGATCCACCACCACTGGAAAACCTGCCAATGTCTCCAGCGCCGAACACACCCCGGCGGCACTACAGCTAGGCAACGCCCCCTTGCTCCGCGAATGCGTCAGCACCCCTAGCCCTTGCGAGGTGGGCAGTGCGCCCCACAAGTCCTCGGCCGCCACGGCCCCCTTCTCTAAGTTCACGTCATTCCACCGGGCACCCACCTGCTGCTCCATCCCGAGTAACAGGTCGAGGCCTCCGGAGTGCGGGTCGGCGTCGATAAGCACTGCCCCCTCCCCCTGTGCCCGCGCCAACGCGGCGGCCAATACGCTCGCCCCGCTGCCGCCAACCGCGCCCAGCACCCCCACGCTGTTCCGCGTCGCGCGCTGCGACGCCCCACGCTCCCCCAACACTTTCAGCAGCTCAGGAGCCTGCGCCGGCACGACGAACCCATGCGCGGCCCCCACCTCAACAGCGCACTGCCAATCCACCGGCCCAGGGTCACGCTCCACGAGCACCACCCGAGAATGCCTCACCCGACCACCGAGTTCACTGGCCATCTGTCTATCCACCACTACAGCGCTACACCGGCTCGCCGCCCGCCTCACCTCCTGGGGGCTGCGCACATCAATAATCTTTTGGCCGGTAGCCGCCACAATTTGCACCACTTCCGGGTGCACGGCGGGATCTGTCACTGCAACAACAATGCTGGAATTCATGCCCACAGCATCCATCCCGGTGCGCGTTCCGCCAATACCCCACTGGCTCTACCTGTGGATAACCCCACTTTTCGCGCACGTTTCAACAAAAACTGTGGATAACGTAGAAAGACAAAAGTACTCGGCACGTAACCCGCAAAACCCGGGAAGCATTCCCCGGGTTTCGGCGCTTTTTTGAGCTTCACACCTGCTATTTCGCTAATTTCAGCCCACGACCCGGGGAATGCTTCCCAGGTTTTAGCAGGAAAACCAGAGCCGCCCATGAAACCCCCAGAACGCGCCCCACACAAGAAAAAAGGGACGGCCCGCGCTTCGGGGGGGGTGCGCGGGCCGTCTATATTTTCTTACCCGACAACAGGGGGGGTTGTGCCGGGGCTGGCCACACAGTATATCGGGGCCTTGCACTGTTGATTATACACATCACTGTCTTTAACACAATGCCCCACCGGGCAGACTTTCTGGTTACACTTGGAAGCCGTGAGTTCTCTTGGTCGTTCTTCCGAAACCACGCACGGCGCAGAGCTGCAAACACCCCGCGTCGCTGCGTTTTTTGACCTGGATAAGACCATTATTGCTACGAGCTCGGCCTACGCCTTCGGTCGAGAGTTCATGAGCAGTGGGCTCATTTCACCCCGCGCAGCACTGCAGATGAGCTTGGCCCAGGCAACGTACATTCTCGCTGGTCACACCAGCGAGCAAATGGACAACACGCGAGATCAGCTAACCTCCATGATCGCTGGGTGGGAAGTGGAACAAGTCCGGCAGATCGCGGAAGAGACGATGAAAAATGTGGTTTCTCCTGCGATCTATCAGGAGGCGCGGGATCTGATTCGGTTCCACCAGAACTTAGGGCATGATGTCATCATCATTTCCGCTTCGGCTACCGAGCTCGTGGTGCCGATTGCGAAAGAGCTTGGGGTGACCCAGATCGTGGCCACCGAGCTTGCCACCAAAGATGGTGTTCTGACTGGTGAGGTGCTGTTTTACGCTAAAGGCCCAGCGAAGGCCGAGGAAATCCGCCGTTTGGCCGAAGAAAACGGCTACGACCTGGACCGGAGTTTTGCCTACTCGGATTCCGCCACCGATATCCCCATGCTGGAGGCGGTAGGAAATGCCGTTGCAGTGAATCCGGATCGGCCATTGCGGCGCGCGGCGCTTGCCAACGATTGGGAAATCAAGACGTTTAAGAACCCAGTCCCGCTCTTTACGGTTCCCTCCACCAAGGAAGTATCGATCGGCACAGGGGTGGTCGCCACCATCGCTGCCGTGACAGCAGCGGGCGTGTGGCTTTATCGGAATAACAAGAACTCCTAGGCTTGGCGCGCGATGGATTCTGCCTCCGTGGCGCCGGCGATGAAGGCACGCAGCTGGAAGTCGCAGAACTGTTTCGGGTCGCTGAGGAAATCCAGCTCCTGATAGGCACGTGCGTGCCGGTGTAGGTACACCTCAGGCACAGTCAGACCTCGTGGATCAAAGCCGGTTGCCACGGCCGCGAGACGGCTTGCAGCCCGCGCGATCACCCCTGATCGCGCCCCAAAAGGCTGACACCCCAGCACCACCCCGTGCACAACACCTGGCAAAAACTCATGCCCTGTGACAATCACCTGTGCCAACTGCTGCAGCGCCACGACATTGTCGGTAGGTTTCCCATCACCTCCGGCCAGCACATCCATGCGCGCCAACACCTGCAGGGGCGCGCGAAGAAACGTGCGGGCGGTGCCCTCAACCGCATCGGGGGCAAGGACAGACGCCACGTCAATCGCGGTTTCGGCGGGGATGGCGTCGATAAGCGCAGAAAGGCGAGCGCCCCGCAGCACCGCCTCCGAGGAGGTGACGGCGGAGCGACGCAGGCTCACAGGTCGACGGTGCACCGCAGCGATCGTCTCTGTAGCTGCGGTGAATAATTCGGGGGACACTAGCGACATGGGCACTACTGTACGCAGGATAAAAGGCGAGTCGTTCGCACCAGAGCAAATTTCGTGGCACGATTGACAACAAAGACTATGACACACAAATTTGGAGGATTACCGTGAGCAATGCCAAGGGGCTCTACACCGCAGGAGACGACAGCTTCGCCCCACGGGTGAATGCGATCCCTCTTTCCGACGTCGATACCCGCGCTGCAGGCCAGGGCTCCATCGGTGATCTGGTAAGCGACGCCACTGCTCAGATGTCCAGCTTGTTCCGGGCCGAGGTAGAACTGGCTAAGGCGGAGCTGGCGGTCTCCGCTAAGAAAGGCGCTATCGGTGGTGGCCTGTTTGGTGCGGCGGGAACCATCGCACTGTACAGCTCTTTCTTCTTTTTCTTCTTCCTTGCAGAACTGCTGAAGCTGTGGCTTGACGGCTGGGCAGCCTACTTGATCGTCTTCCTGCTGATGCTGGTACTCGCGGGTATTTTCGCGTTTGTCGGTTTGAAGAAGGTCAAGCAGATCAAGAAGCCAGAAAAGACCATCGAGTCTGTGCAAGAAATGAAGAATCTGGTTCCTGGCCAGGCCCAGAAGAAGCTGGAAGCCAAGAACCACGGCATGTACTCCTAAACCACATGCCACCACTAACGCCCGGGGATCTTTCGATCCCCGGTCCTTTTTCCCACGAGCTGGTGCATACGCGAGGCACCCGGTTGCATTGTGCGACCGCGGGCAATCCGCAGGCACCGCTCGTTTTGTTGTTGCATGACTGCTTGGGGGGCTGGTTTGATTACCAGTTCATCATTGAGCCGCTGAGTAAGTCACTGCATGTTGGGGCTATGTCGGCTCGGGGGTTCGCTCAGTCGGATAAGCCCCCATCGGGGTATTCGCTGCGCCACGCTGTGGGCGATGTGTCCGGCATGATTCGCGCGTTGGGACACGGCCGCGCCACGATCGTTGCCTCGGGCACCGCTGCCCGGATCGCGACCGTGCTAGCAGCAAATTATCCGCAGCGGGTCCGCTCCCTGGTGTTGATTGATCCGGTCGCCCGAAGCAGCGCTGCTAAGTCCGCATGGGCGTTGCTGGCGAGCCGGTTCCCAGACCTGGTTGCTCGCATGTCCCTTCCGAAGACTGAGACCGGTGAGGTACAGCGCACGACTGAGCTGCGCGTGCTGTCCTACCAGCTGCCTGGCACCCATGCCCCACGGGTGAAGCATGCTCGGATTGCGGGTGCTTACCTCCCGACCGGATGGACGACGGCGCTGACCCAGCCAACAATTTATCTCGATGACTTCCCGCAGCTGCTACGCCCGGCTGAATGCGCGGAGCAGATCAGCAGCAGCGTTATTTAAGCACGCACTCCTGGGTATCCACCGGGGCGGTGAGCTGCGTGTAGTCACCGATGGTTTCCAACACTTCGTCCTTCGTGAGGGCGTAACCCGTGTCTGTATTGTCTGCGGCTGCGCCAAAGATCATGCCCAGGAGGGCGCCATATGAGTCGGTCAGTGGCCCACCAGAGTTGCCTTGTCGCACGGTTCCACGCAATGTGTACGCTTCGCGATCCAGACGTGTGGTGGCGTAGATGTCTGGGCCATTGATGGTGATTTTTTCCTTGATGCGTGCGGTGGTGGCCTTGAACGGCCCGGAACCGGGGTAGCCGATCACAATGGCGTCGTCGCCCGGCGCGGCTGGCTCGTCGGCCCATTCCATAGGGGAAATCCCCAGGTCTGGCACGTGGATGACAGCGACGTCAACATCGGGGTTGTACAGCACCACGGTGGCTTCTCGAACTCCCAGCATGGTGTCGAGTTTCACGGATTCAGTTCCGGCGACGACGTGGGCGTTGGTGAGGACGTAGTCGTCGTCGAAAACAAAGCCGGAGCCGGACAGCAGATGGCGACATTTTTCGGCTTGTCCGGTGACGTGTACGACCGATGGGCGCAGGTTTTCTACAACTTCCGGGTGCTCGACTTCGATCAGTGGTGCCAGCACTTGGACGCTGTTTTGTTCTTGGAATGGCGACAGCAGTGGTGGCAGGCCGGATTCGTTGAGCATGGCTGCGATCTGGTTGGGGAGAGATCGCATTGGGGCGGGCATCACTCGGTCGACGTAGTGCAACACTTGGGATGCCCGTAGTCCTTTGGCGAGGTTGCTCGGGCCAGCGGTGGTGAGTGGGATGGCGATGAGCCACAGCACGAGGAGCGTAGCTGCCACCTGGAACAGTGATCCGATGGCGGAGTCGAGGCGCTGCGAGAATTTGGTTCGGATGTTTTGTCGGAGGTTGCTTCCCACGTAGCTGCCGAGCATGCTGCCGATTCCGATGAGGAGCAGCACGGTACTGATGGCGAGGAGAAACCGGAAGGCGGTGCTTTCTGTGTAGCTCATCACCCAAGGGGCGAGGAAAGCGCCGCCGAATAGGCCGGATAGCACGCCGGCGGTCGACAGCACGGATGAGAAGGCACCTTGACGCCACCCGCCAAAGAGGACGGCAATCAATATAATCCCCAGAACGATGTCGACGATCATGCCGGGGTTGTCACTGTATGCAGACACGGGTCTCCTGGATTAGGTGGCTACGCTTGGTCGAGGTTTCATCTTACGCTGGTTACCGCTGCTCACCATTGCGGGAGCCGCGGAGCGCAGTGGCGAGGTCAATGCCCATGGGGTTCCAGGGTTCTTCCCACCCGGCGGCGCGGATGGTGGCGGCCAGCACCCCTGCGGTGAATCCCCACACGACGTAGCCGCGGTGCCAAAACGCTGGTCCTTGCCAGTTTCCCATCCGCACGATGAAGCGGTTTGCGGGGTTGACCAGCTCGGAGATGGGCGCGCGGAAAATGTCGTCGTTTTCTTCCGGGCTCACTACGGTGAGTTCTTTTGGTTCCTGCCAGTATCCGAGCACGGGCACCACGGGGTTTCCGGTGGCGCGGATGGCCAGTTCCCCTAGCTGCGCGAGTGGGGTGACAGTGCGCCTATCGAGTCCGGTTTCTTCCCACGCCTCACGCAGCGCGGTGTCCACGGGGCTGGTGTCTTCAGGGTCGACGCGCCCGCCGGGAAACGCCACCTGCCCGGAGTGGGAGCGCATGGTGGGCGTGCGGTGGGTAAGCAGCACGCTGGCGTCGCTTAACGACGTCCCGGAGTACAACATCAGTACCGCAGAGCGTCGCTGGTGCGCTGGCGCCGGTTGTTCGAACCCGGAGATCAGGTTCCCTTCGGTAGCTCGGCTCACCAGTGTCTGCAGCCAGGCCGGGGATTCCTCTGGCCGAAGGGTGGTGTTCATCCCGGCGAGATCGTACCCCGTCATCGGCTCAGTGCTTCTTTCACCGCGGTTTCTAGCTCCGCTTTCGAGGCGAACACAGCGGGGAAGGTTTGAACGATCTGCTGGTTTTTATCCATTACCACGGTGATGGGTACCACTCCAGGGAGGCCGTAGGTCCCGGCGAAGGTGTTGTGGTCGTCTTGGAAGCTGGGCAGTTGCACTCCGAGTTCGTTGAGCAACGCAGCACCATTGGCTGCGTTAGTGTCCGCATGGACGCCAACGACGTTCCACTCCGGGTGGCTCTCGGCGAGGGCGTCGAACAGCGGTAGCTCCTGGCGGCACGGCCCGCACCACCAGGCCCACACGTTGACTACGGTCGGGGCGCCCTGGGCGGAGTGGGAATCCGCGCCGAGGCAGGGCAGTTCGACCTTGCCGAGAGTATCCACGGGGCATTCTGGGCGGGCAGCGACGGGTGTGGCTTCCTCCTCGTGTTTCGTGGGAGATCCCAGCATTGAAGGAACGAGGAAGACGAGGGAGATGAGGATGAGGGCGCTCGCAACGATCGTCCAGACACCTGTTTTACTCAACGTTTCCCTCCACTAGCGCTAACAAGTGCTCGCGTTCTGGCCCCTTCACCAGCTGCTCTGCCGTCACAAAATCCGCGGTACCGGCCTTGCCAAAGCTAGGGCACAGCTTAGCGATAAAACAGGCGCCACACGCAGCCCGCCGGGAATGGCACACCCGCCGACCGTGAAAAATGAGCCGGTGGGACACCATCGTCCATTCTTTCCGCTCAATGAGCTCTTGCAGCTGCTTTTCGACGGCCACAGGGTCGGTCTCCTCAGTGAGCCCCAGGCGACGCACCAACCGCCCGAAGTGAGTATCCACCGTAAGCCCAGGGACGCCGAAGGCGTTTCCTAACACCACATTTGCGGTTTTGCGCCCTACCCCGGGCAGTTTCACTAGATCTTCGAGTCGGTTGGGGACTTCGCCATCGTGGTCGTCGTAAAGCTGCTGCCCGAGCTTGATCAGCGCCTTCGCCTTGTTGCGGTAGAAACCTGTAGGACGAATCAGCTCCTCAAGTTCCGTGAGGTTCGCTGACGCATACGCCTCCGCGGTGGGGTACGTGGCGAATAGCGCTGGGGTGACTTGGTTGACTCTCACGTCCGTGGTTTGGGCGGATAGCACTGTGGCCACCAGCAGCTCTAGCGGATTGGTGAAATCGAGCTCGGCCCGCGCCTCGGGATAACAAACCGCCAGCATGCGGTTAATTTTTCGGGCACGACGTTTGCGGGCCAACGGTGATTCAGCCATAAGAGCAGTATAGTCGGAGGACATGAGCGTCCTCTATGCCGTCTTTACTCCAATCGTCATCGCTGTCTTTGCCATCCAGATGGAAAAATTTGAGACTTTTTCGACACGAGCGAGCACCCCAACCACCGACCCAACTGCCTAAACTTTCACATTTCCCCAGGATTGTCGCTTTTGTCACAGAAAAAACTGCACAATCGGGCAAAGAACAGGTAGAGTTTTAGCAGAGCTACAGCGTGTGCTGCATCGCATATCTTTTCCAGGCACACGACTTTCACAAGAAGGAGAAGTGAATTGGAAGGCGTACAGGACATCCTGTCACGAGCTGGAATCTTCCAGGGCGTAGATCCAATTGCAGTTAACAGCCTGATCCGCGACCTTGAATCCGTTCGGTTCCCACGTGGCACCACCATCTTCGAAGAAGGCGAACCAGGCGATCGCCTCTACATCATCACCGCCGGCAAGGTGAAGCTGGCCCGCCATGCCAACGACGGCCGCGAGAACCTCCTCACCGTCATGGGCCCATCCGACATGTTCGGTGAACTGTCCATCTTCGACCCAGGCCCACGCACCTCCTCCGCGGTGTGCGTCACCGAGGTTCAGGCAGCCACCATGAACTCCGAGATGCTTCGCTCCTGGATTGCCCAGTACCCGGAGATCTCCGAGCAGCTGCTGCGTGTGCTGGCACGCCGTCTGCGTCGCACCAATGCGTCCCTCGCAGACCTGATCTTCACCGATGTCCCAGGCCGCGTGGCGAAGACTCTGCTGCAGCTGGCGAACCGCTTCGGCACCCAGGAGGGCAACGCTCTCCGCGTGAACCACGACCTCACTCAGGAAGAGATCGCCCAGCTGGTCGGCGCTTCTCGCGAGACCGTAAACAAGGCCCTGGCAACGTTCGCGCAACGTAGTTGGATTCGTTTGGAAGGCAAGTCGGTGCTGATCACGGACGCTGAGCACCTGGCTAAGCGCGCCCGCTAGAACGCGAAAAATCTCCATACCGAGTTTGGTTCGGTATGGAGATTTTTTATGTCTTACAGAGAGTCCAGGTACCGCACGGTGACGCGGGTGGACTGGGCGGCTGCGCTGCGCAGCACGGGGTCAACGTCGGTGTAGATCTCATCCACCAACTGCTCCACGGTTGCGTCTTCCCCGAGCTTCGCCCGGGCTTCCTTGACCTGCCGCAGGCGCTGCTCGCGACGGTCTAGATACTTGCGTGCAAGTTCCGCAGTGTTCGCGTGCTCTGGCCCGTGGGCGGGAAGCAAGGTGACGCCTTCGCCACGTTCTTCCAGCATGCTGAGGGTCTTGAGGTAGGCGCCAAGTTCACCGTCAGTTTCGGAGATCATGGTGGTGTGTCGGCCCGCGATGGTGTCGCCAGTGACGATGCCTTCGAGGGTGGACTTACCCGGTTCCCCGCTCCAGATGAAGAAGCAAACGGAGTCGCTGGTGTGGCCAGGGGTGTGCACGACCTCAATCTGAGGCGTCAGGCCTGGCAGAGTGATGATCTCGCCGTCCTTGAGCGCATCGGCGCCACGGCTGTAGGACGCGTCGAAACTGCGAACCGGCACGCCAGTAAGCTGCCGGAAGCGATCGATCGAGTCCGCGTGGTCATGGTGCCGGTGGGTGATCAGAATGAGGGCGACCTCAGCGGCCTTTTGATGCAGAACGTTAAGGTGGCCTTCATCCTCCGGGCCTGGATCGATCACGACGCTGACTTTGTCTTCCGGTCCGCGGATAATCCAAGAATTAGTACCTTCGAGCGAGCTGTAGCTTGGATTTGGGCACAGCACGACGGCGGTAGATTCAGTAACAGGACGAAGTTGACTGTAAGCAGGGTGCTCCATACCCACTAGCTTATCCTTTTCCAGATCTAAAGGGCGTTTGATTAGCTGGCGATTTCAACCACAATCTCGATCTCGACGGGTGATCCTAGTGGCAGTTCGTAGACTCCCACCGCCGAACGAGCGTGTTGACCGGCATCGCCGAAAATCTCACCGAGCAGATTTGACGCGCCATTAACGACGCTCGGCTGCCCATTAAACCCTTCCGCAGAGGCAACAAAACCCGTCACTTTCAGTACACGGGTCACGTTGTCGATACCCACCAGGGCATCCACTGCCGCGAGGGCGTTGAGCGTGGCAGTCCGCGCCAAGTCCTCCGCAGCTTCAGCAGTGACGTCCCATCCTACTTTTCCGGTGGCGGGGAGGGAGCCGTCGATAAACGGCAGCTGCCCCGACGTCCACACCTGGTTGCCTACTTGTACTGCAGGTACGTATGCGGCAACGGGCGTCGCAACGCTAGGCAGCTCAATGCCCATTTCTGCCAATTTCTTGGAGATCATTGCTTCTCTCGCTTCAGGTAGGCGACATGGCTTTCTGGGTTCGGGCCAGGCAAAACAGTGACGAGCTCCCAGCCATCTTCACCCCAGGTGTCAAGGATTTGCTTCGTTGCGTGCGTCAGCAACGGCACGGTGGCGTATTCCCAAGTAGTCATGCCTATATTCCTACCAGTTCACCGCCCGAGGCGAGATATTCTGCCCAACTGGTGATGTGTGGGTTCTTGCGCAGCAGCGCACGGCGCTGGCGTTCAGTGAGGCCACCCCACACGCCGAACTCGACTCGGTTATCCAGGGCGTCGGCGCGGCACTGCAACATGACTGGGCAGTGGCGACAAATTGCCGCGGCGCGACGTTGTGCGGCACCCCGCACAAACAATGCGTCTGGGTCGCCGTCGCGACATTTCGCCAACGTAACCCATTCACCTCGGTCGATTAACTGCTGTTCAGTTACCAACGATGCAGTCATGTTCTCGGCCTCCTTGCTACACGTCTGTGTGACGTATGTAAGTGTATTCACACAATTTACAGACTGTCGAATGTGTCACACAAATGGGGGTCTACACACGAAGAGTTTTTGCGTAGGGTATTAGAGGTGTCCAGTTTGAAGTCATTAGCCAAAGCTCTCGGGGCGATAATCGCAGGAGGCGTGGTCGGCGCAGCCGCCCTAGCCCCCGTCGCCAGCCTGTCCGGCGTAGCCATCGCGCAGACAAACGCGACGATGCAATCAAACCTCGCCGACCTTACCGACGGCACTGCCCCCGGCGTCTCCACGATCACTGACGTGAACGGCACGCCCATCGCTTGGATCTATGACCAGTACCGGCTCGATGTGAAGTCCGACCAGATTTCGCCCAACATGAAGAAGGCGATCGTCGCCATCGAGGACCGTCGCTTCTACGAGCACGATGGCGTGGACTGGCGCGGCACTGCCCGCGCTATGCTCACGAACCTCACCTCCGGCGCCGTAGAACAGGGCGCATCGACGCTGAACCAGCAGTACGTGAAGAATTATTTGCTGCTTGTCGACGCCAAAACCGAAGCCGAACAGGTTGCCGCTACCGAAACGAGCTATGCCCGCAAACTCCGCGAGATGCGCATGGCTTCTGACCTAGAAAAGCACCTGGGCAAGGATGAAATCCTCACCCGTTACCTGAATATCGTCCCCTACGGCAACGGCGCTTTCGGGATCGAGGCAGCCGCGCAGACGTACTTTGGCAAGCCAGCCCTAGAGCTTTCCATCCCGGAATCGGCATTGCTCGCCGGAATTTTGCAGTCCTCCTCCGCGCTGAACCCGTACGTCAACCCGGAAGGAATGACGCAGCGCCGCAACCAGGTTCTGGACGCCATGGCTCTCTCTGGCGACATCACCGCAGAACAAGCAGGCCAGTTCAAGGCTGAGCCACTTGGCATTTTGGAATCGCCAAACCAGCTCCCCAACGGCTGTATCGCTGCCGGGGATCGGGGATTCTTCTGCGACTATGCACTCAAGTACCTGGAAGGAAACGGGGTGTCTCCAGAGCAGCTAGCTCGGGACGGCCTAACGGTAAAGACCACCCTCGATCCAGCGGTGCAGGACGCAGCCCGCAAGGCGGTCGCGGACCACACCGATCCCAAAGCCGTCGGCGTCGCCGAAGTGGTCAACGTGGTGGAGCCGGGTCAAGACACCCGCCGAATCTTGGCGATGGCCTCCTCCCGCGAGTACGGTCTCGACGCGGAAGCCAGCCAAACAGTGCTGCCACAGACCTCAGTACGGCTCGGCAATGGCGCTGGCTCGGTGTTCAAGATTTTCACCGCAGCAGCAGCCATTCAGCAAGGCATGGGCATCGAAACTGAACTCGACGTCCCTAAGCGCGTCGAAATCTCGGGAATGGGTTCCGGTGGAGCCCAGAATTGCCCACCGGGGAAGTACTGCGTAGAAAACACAGGTGCCTACAAACCAAAAATGTCCCTCAAGCAGGCGTTGGCACAGTCACCCAACACCACGTTTGTCAAGCTCATTGAGCAAGTAGGGGTTAAGGACACCGTTAATATGGCGGTGAAGCTTGGACTGCGCGACTACCAGGACGCCGGCAGCTTCGATGGCCAATCCTCCATCGCGCAATACTTCACCGACCACAACCTGGGATCCTTCACGCTTGGCCCCACGGCCGTGAACCCCCTCCAGCTATCAAACGTGGCCGCAACCCTCGCGTCCGAAGGCATGTGGTGCGAACCGAGCCCCATCGAATCTGTCACCGACCGCACCGGCCAACCAGTCCAGTTGAAGAAAAAGCCTTGTGAGCAGGCAGTGGAACCGGCCGTTGCACACGCCCTCGCCAACGCGTTGAGCGACGACATCAAGAACGGCACCGCAGCACCAGCGGCTGGGAATTGGGGCTGGAGTGCACCGACTGCTGGCAAGACCGGTACTACCGAATCGCACCAGTCAGCTGCCTTCATGGGATTCAACTCGAACTTCGCTGCCGCGCCGTACATCTATAACGACGGCACGCAAACCACGCCACTGTGCACCGGCCCAGTCCGGCAGTGTGGCGAAGGAACGCTTTTCGGTGGCATGGAACCTGCGAATACGTGGATGGCTATCGCGACAAACACTCCGGGCGCCGCAGCTGGCACGCTCCCACAGGTGGATCCAACCCTGGTGAAGGGCAAGACGCAGGCAATCCTCGATCAGGTGAATGGCAAAGACGCCACGACTGCGCAGCAACTCCTGCAATCTCAGGGCTACACAGTGACCATCGAAATGGTCAGCGGACCGTCGAACAGAAAAAACCGCGTCATTAACGTGAAACTGGGGAACACCCGCGACGCAAAACCTCCCGTGACACTGCTGATTTCCGACGGTTCCCAATATGTTCCACCGGCCCCAGAACGGGGTCGAGGCAGTGATGAACGGCCAGGCCGACCTGAGGGACCAGCCCAGCCACCATCATTGGAAGACTTGGTGAATAACTTCCTGCGACAAAACGGGCTATAGGGCTGCGCGGACAGCCGTCGATAAGCGCTTGCCATCGACGCGCCCCGCTGCCGCCTTCGTCGCTGCCTGCATCGCGGACCCCATGTTCGGGTTCTCCAGGCCGGCGATCATGTCCTTGACCAGGGCGTCCAGCTCCGCGTCCGTGAGCTGCTTCGGCTGGTACTCGGCTAGGATCGCGGCCTCGGCGAGCTCACTGTCCGCCAGCTCCTGACGCCCGTTCTGGGCGTAGACCTCGGCAGACTCCTTGCGCTTCTTGATTTCACGGGCAATCAACTTCAAGATGTCCTCGTCAGTAGCCTCATGCTTGGAGCCGCTAACTTCCTCCATCAGAATCGCCGAAAGCAGCATGCGAAGCGTATTGGTGCGCTGCTTTTCCTTGGCCTTCATCGCTGTTTTGAGATCATCTCTAATCTGCTGTTTCATGAGTTTCAGCATACGCACCGGTAGCATGGCATGCGTGAAGAAAATCTTGCTTTCCTTGTTCGGTGCCGGCCTCACGACCATGGCCTGGGGGTATTCGGAGCTCTCACGCTTCCGGCTCAAGCACGAAACACTCGAGGTATTCGAACCAGGTTTTCTCGACGGCGGAGAGTTCACCATCCTGCACATCTCCGACCTCCACATGCTGCCCGCCCACAGCAGGAAACAGCAATGGGTCGCAGCGCTATCCGCCTTAAACCCCGACCTCGTGGTCAACACCGGTGACAACCTCAGCTCCGCCGACGCCGTCCCCGCAGTACTCCGCGCTCTGGGCCCACTGCTCTCCAAGCCCGGGCTGTTTGTCTTTGGCACCAACGACTACTTCGGGCCACGCCCCGTCAACCCCATCGGTTACCTCCTGGGCAAGAAACGCAAAGTCAGCGACCAGGCCCTTCCCTGGGAAGGGATGCGCGCAGCGTTCCTCGAGCACGGCTGGCGCGATGCCACCCACCAACGCCACGAATTCAAGGTCGGTAAGGTACGCATCGCAGCCGCAGGTGTCGACGACCCCCACCACAACCTGGACAACTACTCCCTCGTAGCCGGCTCCCCCAACCCCGACGCCGACCTAACAATCGCACTCACCCACTCCCCCGAACCACGCGTACTCACACAATTCGAAGCCGACGGCTACGACCTCTCCCTCTCCGGCCACACCCACGGTGGACAGCTGTGCCTGCCCTTCGAACGGGCAATCGTGACCAACTGCGGCATCGACCGAACTCGCGCCAACGGGCTACACCGCTTCGGGAAAATGTGGATGCACGTCACCAACGGCCTCGGCACCTCACCCTACGTGCCATTCCGCATCTTCTGCCGACCTTCCGCCACCCTGATTCACCTCGTGGAAAGGCCAATTAGCTCCCAGTTTTGGGATTGCGTCTATCAGGCGTAACCTAAATGGGCAACGGGATATAGCGCAGTTTGGTAGCGCACGTCGTTCGGGACGACGGGGTCGCAGGTTCAAATCCTGTTATCCCGACACTAAAAACCACCTGGTGACAGGTGGTTTTTTGCTTGGGCAGGGCTTGCGATTCCTGGGAGTGGAGGGGCGGTTTTGGCCTGTGGGATGTAGGGAAGCCCTCGGCCCCGACATTATGCCCAGCCGGAACCAAAGTCCCCGACATTACGCCCCCGACAATGCCCCAAAAACACCCCGAATACCCCGAACTTCGGGAGGGTAATGTCGGGGCCAACAGTGGCAAGCCCAATTCATACACGGAGCCGGGATTACTGAGGCTGGTGAGGCAATTGAGACAAGGTGATGCAGCCGGAACCAAAGTCTCCGACATTACGCCCCCGACAATGCCCCAAAAACACCCCGAAGACCCCGAACTTCAAGAGGGTAATGTCGGGGCCAACGAAGCCGCCAGCACCCCCTACTTCACCATCCGCTTGATCGCGGCTTCTACTTCGGCGATTTTTTCGGAAGGGTCCCCTGCGCGGGCTGCCCCGACCACGCAGTGTTTGATGTGATCACCAAGGAGTCCCAACGCCACGTTTTCTAGGGCGCTATTTGCTGCGGAGATTTGGGTGAGGATGTCGATGCAGTATTCGTCTTCTTCGACCATGCGGTGGATGCCGCGGATCTGGCCTTCGACGCGTCGGAGCCTGGCCAGATATGCATCTTTAACTGCGGTGTAGCCGTGGTCATGGTTCACGTACTGGCACCACCTTGAGCACGAGGCCGGAGAGGGCAGCTATAGCGGCCAACACTGCGCAGGAGACACCGAGGATGAGGTGCGAGCCGCTGTTTCCTAGTGCGGAGAGGGATGCGGTTGCGTAGTGCATTGGCATGAGGTGGGCGAGCACATTCCACACGCTGGATACGGAAGCACCAGATGCTTGTTTCCATACCCAGCCGACGATGCCCGCTTGGATGAGGAGGAATCCGTATCCGGCGTAGCGGCCTCGCGTTCCGAAGAGTCGGACGAGCGCGTTGCTGAACAGTGCCGCGGTAAGACCTGCCAGGATGACGATGCCGACCAGTCCGGCGCCGACCAATGGGGTGAGGGAGGTTCCCAGGACCAGCACTAATACCGCGCCCAGCACAACGGCGAGCAGCCAGCGCCAGCGATTAGAGAAGGATGCTCCGACCATCACTACAGCGGCGATGAGGAACCCGAGGAGCGGGACGAGCAATGGAACGACTGTAGCCGTCGGTTCTGGGTCGGCGGGGAGTGCCCGCTGCACCGAACCGATTTTTTCTTTGTTGTTGGTGGCCATGCCGTCAATTTTGGTTGCACCATCGCGAAGGCCGCCGGCACCGGTGGAAGCTTCAGCCAGGCCTTTATCTAGTTCCGCGAGGCCAGCAGCGAGTTCTTTGGAGCCTTTCGTAGCGGTGTAAATGCCGTCGTGGTAGCTGTTTCCGGGGACCGCAAGCTGGTTCGCAATCTCGCGGGAGCCTGAGCGCAGCGCTGCCAGCTGGTCGACCATGGCGCCATCGAGCTTGAAGCCGTCGACTTGTTTGCGGAATTCGCCGAGACGGTTGCGGAGCTCCTTGGACTGCGGGTCCCAGCGTGGGGCCAGTTCGGCGTCGGCTTTGTCGATTTCGGCAATGATTTGGGTCTGGAGCAGCGCCAAGCTTTGCACTTGATCGACCGCTTGGGCTACGCCGTCGGCGACTTTCACTGCGCCGTCGCCAAGTTGGCCGGTACCTGCTTGCAGTTTCACTAGTCCCGCGGAAAGTTCGTTGGCTCCGGTGAGGGCTGCGGTAGAGCCCTCGTGGAGTTGGCCCACGCCGTCGGCAAGCTGGCCACTGCCCTTAGTCAGTTCACCCGTGGCGCCTTTGAGCAAACCGGCTTGGGACGCCGCTTCACCTGCTGCGCGACGTGCCGGGACGAGGTCGGTGGCGCCCGGCGCGGCGGCTGGTTCGGCTGACCAAGTTGCTGCTGGTTCTATTTTTGCGACTGCAGCGTACACTGCCCCTCCGATCAGAGGGAGCAGCAATAGTAGGGTCAGCAAAAGGCGACGAAGGAGACTCATGCGATAAGGGTAGAAAACAACCGGCCAATCAGCAGGTAGGCGCACCGAAAGGCCGGGTTGTTCCACCTGGTAAGATTTTCTAATGTTGCTTACTTCATTACCCATGGAGTGAGTGCACTGGGCCTCACCAGGCCGAAGACGATGACCGACGACAACCTCAAGCAAGGTGTGATTCTCACGTGACCCTGCTCCTCGTTTTGCTGATTGCCGGGGCAGCCGTTGTGGCATCACCGCTGCTGGTACGCGTAGTGGATAGGCAGGCAGGTTGGCCCCTGGCTGCGTTGTTCATTGCGGCGGCGGTGGTGCTAGCACAGCATCCATCCGGATTCCGAGTGCCGTGGGCGCTCGGGGCCTCTTTCGCTATCAAAGCTGATGGCCTGTCCTTTTTCTTCGCGATGCTCGCCCTGCTGATCGGCGCGGTCGTCTTTATATATTCAGCCGCTTACCTGCCTAAACGTAAAGGCAACCAGAGCTTCTACCTGATTATGTCGTCGTTCATGCTGGCGGTGTTGCTGCTGGTGCTTGCCGACGACGTGATCCTGCTCTTCGTGGGCTGGGAGCTGGTCTCGATTGCATCGTTCCTGCTCATCGCCCGTTCGGGTTCGGGTGGCCAGGCCGGCGCCATGCGCACGTTGATCTTGACGTTCATCGGTGGGCTCACGCTGCTGGCTGCCATCGCGATCATGGTGACGCAGTCCGGAACCACGAACCTCACCGAGATTCTGGCGAGCGACATGTGGGACGATCATTACCTGACGGAGCTCATGGCGATGCTCATCGCCGTGTCTGCGTTTACGAAGGCCGCGCAGCTACCCTTCCATTTCTGGCTGCCGGAGGCGATGGCTGCCGCTACCCCAGTGTCTGCGTTCCTGCACGCTGCCGCGGTGGTGAAGGCCGGTGTGTATCTGCTGATTCGCTTCTCGGGGATTTTCCACGATGTGGCGGTGTGGCAGTACCTGCTGATGGCCACAGGCATGACGACGGCGATCATGGCCGCGCTGTTTGCGATCCAGAAGACGGATCTGAAGCAGCTCACGGCCTATTCCACGGTGTCCCACTTGGGGTGGCTGGTGGCCACGATCGGTGTGGGCACACCGTTTGCGCTGGCTGCGGCCCTGGTGCACACGCTTGCGCACGCAATGTTCAAGTCCTCCTTGTTCATGCTGATCGGTGTGATCGACCACCAGACGGGCACCCGCGACATTCGCCGGTTGGGCCCGCTGGTGAAGAAACTTCCGTTTACGTTCGCTTCCGTGGTGATCGCTGCGGCGTCGATGGCGTCTGTGCCTCCGCTGCTCGGTTTCGTGTCCAAGGAGGGCATGCTCACCGCGTTCGCGGATTATCCGGTGATGTTGTTCTTCGCCGCTATCGCTGCGCTGCTCACCTTCACCTATTCCGCCCGCATCGTATTCGGTGCTTTCGTGGATGGTCCACGTCCAATGGATGAGGTGAAGGAAGCTCCGGTGGCGTTGTGGTTGCCGGCTGCGCTTCCGGCGCTGTTGTCGGTACCGCTGGTTTTTGCCATCAGTGTGCTCGATAGCCCGGTAGACGAAGCCCTCCACGCGGTGGGGATGGAACACCACTCGCACTTGGCGCTGTGGCACGGGGTGAACGTTCCACTGCTGATTTCTGCGGCCGTGTTGGTGCTGGGTGTGCTGGGTGTGCTCGGCCGCAAGAAGCTGCTGGCCCCGATTTCTGGCACACAGCTGCTGCCGTTCACGGGTGCGCTGGCATTGGATCGCGCGACCGGCGGTTTGAAGCGCGTTGGCCGAGTTTTTGCTGAGATCGCAAACTCCTTCAGCCCAGCACGTCACCTGGCGTGGCCGGCAGTGACGGTGGTTGTGTTGGCGCTTGCCGCGTGGGCGTCGAATATGGATGGCGCGGGCCTGGCGCCACGGGTTGCTGGCACGGATCGTTGGACTGATCTCATGACCTTGGCGATTGTGGTGCCGTCCGTGATTGGGTTGGCCCGCACTCGTTCCCGTCTCACCGCGGCGCTGCTGCTGTCCGCGGTTGGCGTGGGCGTGACGTTCCAGATCCTTACCTTGGGTGCCCCGGATGTGGCGCTCACGCAGTTCATGGTGGAGCTACTGGTGATCGTGATGATCATGCTGGTGCTGCGCCATCAGCCACGTGGGTTCGCCCCAGTGAAGCCGGGCCGGAAGTACTGGTCGGGGGCCATCGCGATCGCGGTGGGCGTCACGGTGTTCTTCGGTATCTGGACGCTGGTGGCTCGCCATGAGCGCCCTGAGCTGGCGATGTGGTACCTGCGCGAGGCACCGGGCATCACCGGTGGCGCGAACGTAGTCAATACGATCCTGGTCGAGTTCCGTGCCCTAGATACGCTGGGCGAGCTGTCCGTCCTCGGTATGGCGGGCGTGGTCATCGCCGCGGTGGTTGCCTCGGTGCCGCGCTCCCGCACCGACCATTTGCCGGCGCTTTACGACGCCGCCCGCAACGCACTCCCATTGCAGCACTTGCGCCGGATTGTGACGCCGATCCTGCTCGTGCTGGCAGTGCTGATCTTCATGAGGGGCCACAACACCCCTGGTGGTGGCTTCATTGCCGCGCTGGTGGCGGCTTCGGCGTTCATGCTCTCTTATCTGGCCAAGGGTAAAGATGAACCGGTCGTCGGTAAGCAGGTGCCTTTCCTACTCACTGGGTCCGGCATGCTGATGGCGCTCTTCTCCGGCTACTTGGGGCTGACGCACGGTTCGTTCCTGTACGCCATTCATGGCCATATCCTCGGCGAGCATGTCACCAGCTCGATGATTTTCGACGGTGGCGTGTTCCTTGCAGTGCTGGGCATGGTGTCCCTGGGTATTAACGCGCTTGGCGGCTACGACCGACCCGGTGCGGATTCGCTACCGTATGAGCGCCCGGAAGACTCCCCGCTACCACCACACAACATGCCACTGTCCTACAAGGAGGAGGTCCGATGATCATCACCTTGACCATTGCTGTTCTTGCTGCTGGTGGCACGTATCTGGTGTTGCAGCGCGGCATGTTCCGAATCGTGCTGGGAATGTCCTTGATCAGCCATAGTGCGAACCTGACGCTGCTGGCGCTGGGTATTTCCAAGTGGCGTGGCGAACCGTTCTCCAGCACCCCTCTTGACGTGGCGGCTGACCCGCTGCCGCAGGCGTTCGTCCTGACGGCGATCGTGATTTCCATGGCCACCACCACGTTCATGCTGGCCCTGGCTGCCCTGGGCCGCAGCGACGACACCGCGTCAAAGCATGCGAATGAGCCGGAAGCGGCGCTGCTTATCACTGCCGCCCGCAACGTCCGCCCACTGCCCGCCAACAGCCCACGTATCGAGCGCAACAAGGCACTGGAGGAATCATGATCTTGCCGCTTTTCGTTGCCGTCCCGTTGACCGCCGCAGCACTCGCGGTCATCGCGCCGTGGCGGTGGCTCCGATCCCTGCTGTTCCTCGTGGTGCCTTTTTTAGGGATTCCGGCAGGTGTGTGGCTATTTACGCAAGGCACGATCGGGCACAATGTGGGCCTCTATCCCGGTGGCGTGTCCATCGCTTTTGCCGCCGATCAGTTCACAGCCTTGTTTGTGATTACTACCTCTGTGGTGGCGCTGACGGCTAACTGGTTCGCGTTCGTCTCTGGCGAGATCACCGCCCGTTTCTACCCTGCGCTCACCCTCATGCTGATCGCGGGCGTGAACGGCGCGTTGCTGACCGCTGACCTGTTCAACCTCTTCGTATTCATCGAGGTTATGCTGCTGCCGTCCTACGGTTTGATGGCGATGACCGGCACCCGGTCTCGTTTGGCTGCCGGCCGGACCTTTGTGCTGTCTAACTTGTTCGCTTCTACCCTGCTGCTGATTGGTGCGGGCTTGGTGTACGCCGTGTCCGGCACGGTGAATTATGCGGCGCTCGCGGGCGCTGCGGACCACGGGCCACTGGTAGTGGCGATGGGTGTTGTGGTGATTGCGCTAGCGGTGAAGGCCGGTGTGGTCCCGCTGCATACGTGGTTGCCGCGCACCTACCCGGCTACTAGCTCTGCGGTAATGGGCCTGTTCTCCGGTTTGCACACCAAGGTGGCGGTGTTTGTCCTGTACCGGCTGTATGTGGTGGTGTTCGACGCTGACGAGCGCTGGTCCTGGTTCATCATTGCCGTGATGTGCGTGTCCATGTTGATCGGCGGTTTCGCTGGTCTGGGCGAGCGCACCATCCGCCGGGTGCTGGCTTACCAGATGGTCAACGGCATGCCGTTCATCTTGGTGATGCTCGCCTTCGGCACCGAAGCCGCGCTGGCTGCGGGCATACTGTACGCACTGCATCACATGATCACGGTGGGCTCGCTGGTCCTTACCAGCGGCGCGATTGAGGAAACGTACGGCACGGGAACCTTGTCGAAGCTCTACGGCTTGGCGCGCCGCGACCCAATTGCGTCCACGGTGTGGGCTGCGGGCGCGTTCTCGGTTGTCGGTTTTCCCCCGTTTTCCGGCATGTGGGGTAAGGTCGGCATCGTTTTCGCAGCTGCGGAGCCTGGCGATATGCGCTCCTGGCTGGTCATTTCGGTGGTGATTGTGGCGTCGATCGGTGCCCTGCTGTCGATGCTGCGTGTCTGGCGCAAGGTGTTCTGGGGTAAACCGATGGGGCGGTATAGCGCGTCGTTGGGCGTGACCTGGGCGAAGTTGCTGCCGGGGCTGTCGCTGATGGTGGTGTCGGTGGGGATGTTCTTCGCCGCCGCCCCGCTTACCGACGCCATCGACACCGCAGCACAGGCCCTCCTCGACGTCCCGTCCTACGTATCCGCGGTGTTCGGCACCACTGATCCGATTGGAGTAGTCAATGCATCTGTTTAAGTTCATCCCTTGGCTGATCGGACAGATCATTGTCGGTGGCCTGGTCATTGTCCGTTCCGCGTTTTCGGGTTCCACTGGGTTCAAGCCGGTTATCGTGTCCTACCCGCTGCGAATCACCTCAGACCGGGATATTTTCTGGTTCTCCAGCTGCATCACCATCACCCCAGGAACACTGTCCTTGGGAATCCGTGGCGACAGGTTGCTCGTCCACGCTGTGTATGGCGCCGACCCGGGTGAGGTTTTGGCCGGCCTCGCTGATATGGAGGAGCGCCTGGTGCCTTCCGTCGCTTCCATCGACAAAGGCGCACCAGGCCAAGGGGCTGGAAACCCACTGCACTCTACCTTCGTAGCTGGACATTCCGACACCAACTACGGCCCCTACACCACCTCGGATGAGGAGAACTGATGATTATTTTCGTGTTCGTGTTGGGCGCGTGCCTGCTGGGCGCGCTGGCCCTCATTCTCTTCACTCATGATGACGCCACCCGCGCCGTCGTAGCCGACATGGTGTTCTTCATCATGGTCGCCATGTACATCGTATGGACCATGGCTAACGACACCTCAATCGTTTACGAGGTCGCCCTGCTAGCCGGATTGCTCGGCCTCCTGTCCACGGTGTCCGTCGCCCGCATCCTGTCGAAAGGCCGCCGATGAGCTACGTTCTGGTATCTATAGCCTGCATCCTGATCCTCGGCACCGTCATCGCGCTCTGGCGCGCACCCGACGCCCTGACCAGGATTAACTTGATGGGCCCCACCGTGGGCATCGCACTGCCACTATTGATCCTGGCCAAGCTGCTATCCGACCCCTTTGACTGGCACAACCTAATCAGGGCTCTCCTGTCCATCTTCGGGCTCTGGGTCGTAGCAGCCGTGTCCTCCTTCTACATGGGTCGCTCCGTGCACGACGCCGTGGAGGATCTTTAGGACTTGGTTTAACTAGGCTTCCCAGGGTTTATGGGATAGCTGAGGCAGTTTGGGCCCTTGCTAAAACCTGTGATCCCCGGGAAGCATAACCCGGGTTTCCGGGCAAACCCCAGAATTCAAACCCCAACCCCAAAGCTGGTTTAGGCAAGCTAAACCAGCTAGGCCCAGCTAGACCAGTTCGGCTGTTGCGTCGAAGTCGCCGCGTACTGCGCGGGAGTATGGGCAGAATTCGTGTGCTTTGGCTACGAGTTCGGCGTCGCCGTCGAAGGAGCCACCTGCGAAGGACACTTTGATGGCGCCGGAGAGTCGGAATCCGTCGGAGACTTTGTTCAGGGTGACGGAGGCGGTGACGGATGGTTCATGCTCGGAAACGGAGACTCCGGAGTCCTTCATGATCTTTTGCAGGGCGCCGTTGAAGCAGGCTGCCCAAGCTGCGGCGAAGAGGGTTTCTGGGTTTGGTGCGTCGCCACTGCCGCCGAGGGCAGCTGGTGGTCGGATATCGGATTCGAAGTCACCGCTAACGCGGCCGTCGCGGCCTCCGCCGGTGGAGGTTACGGTTGCGGTGTACAAAGCTTCAGACATTGTTGCTCCTTTTCTGTGTCGGGGTGCCCCAGTGTACCTGGTAATGTAGGTGTTCATGAGCTTCATTCCGCCGCATGATGACGATTACGTCACGCGCCTTGCCTTGAAGGCCGGGCGTGGGGATAAGCGTGCCCTGACCGAGTTTATCCAGCTCACGCAGGGTGACGTGTGGCGGCTGCTCGCGCACCTCGGGGGCCGCGATATTGCGGATGACCTGACCCAGGAAACGTACCTCCGCGTGATCGGCGCGCTCCCCCGGTTTTCGGCGCGGAGCAGCGCAAAGACGTGGCTATTGTCGCTCGCGCGTCGCGTGTGGGTGGACAATATTCGGCATGATATGGCGCGCCCGCGCAAGTCGGCGGCGCAGCTTGAGGACGCAGCGGCGCCGTCGAGTTGGGCGGAGTGGGTCGACGCACGCATGCTTATCGACGCCCTAGATCCCGATCGTCGGGAAGCCCTCATCTTGACCCAGGTGCTCGGCTACACCTATGAAGAGGCTGCGAAGATCGCGGGCGTT
Source organism: Corynebacterium sp. NPDC104732 (assembly GCF_055583565.1). NCBI lineage: Bacteria > Bacillati > Actinomycetota > Actinomycetes > Mycobacteriales > Corynebacteriaceae > Corynebacterium > Corynebacterium sp. NPDC104732. Next base: position 11,733 of record NZ_JBVJNS010000010.1, on the reverse strand, counting down.
CGGGTTGGCACTATTCGCTCCCGTGTGGCGCGTGCCCGCGCCGATATGGTGGCGGCATCTGAGCCGGCTGCGAAAGCCAAGGAAGCATAAGAAATGCCCCTCTTTTGAGGGGCTATTTCTTTACACCAGCAGCTCAGCAATCTGAATGGTATTGAGGGCGGCACCCTTGCGGAGGTTGTCGCCTGAGACCACGAGCACGAGGCCACGGTTATCATCCACCGACTGATCCTGGCGGATGCGACCAACAAAAGATGGGTCCTTGCCTGCGGCCAGGAGCGGCGTTGGGACGTCGACAAGCTCAACGCCCGGCGCGTCAGCCAGCAGCGCCTTGGCTTCCTCCACGGTGATTGGGGAGGAGAACTCAGCGTGGATGGTGAGGGTGTGTCCGGTGAATACCGGGATACGGACGCAGGTGCCCGCCACCTTCAGCTCTGGGATTCCCAGGATCTTGCGGGATTCGTTGCGCAGCTTCTGCTCTTCATCGGTTTCGAGGGAACCGTCGTCGACAAGCGCGCCAGCGAATGGCAGCGCGTTGAACGCAATCGGCGCGACGTAGGGACCAAAGTCGGCCGGTGCCAACTGGGAACCATCGTGAGCCAGCACAGTCGGATCAGCCAGGGAGGAAACCTGCTCGGCCAAAGCAGAAACGCCGGCAACACCGGAGCCGGACACGGCCTGGTAGCTGGAGACGTGCAGGCGAACGAGCCCAGCGCGATCGTGCAGCGGCTTGAGCACCGGCATCGCAGCCATGGTGGTGCAGTTCGGGTTCGCGATAATGCCCTTCTTCGACTCGCGCGCAGCCTCCGGATTCACCTCGGACACGACGAGCGGAACCTCGTCGTCCTTGCGCCACGCGGAGGAATTGTCCACAACCGTCGCACCCGCAGCCGCGAAAATCGGCGCGTACTGCTTCGACGTAGAGCCACCCGCGGAGAACAGGGCAATATCGATTCCCTTAAGGGACTCCTCAGTCACCAGCGCGAGATCCTCAACAGTGATGTCTTTCCCGCGGAACGGGAGGGTGGAGCCGGCCGAACGAGCGGACGCGAAAAAACGCACCTCGTCGGCTGGGAAATTACGCTCTTCGAGAAGAGTGCGCATCACGCGACCAACCTGGCCGGTAGCGCCAACAACGGCGACAGTAGTCATGAGAGATCCTTTCTAGGGGTGGTCGAATTTGTGGTTCCGATTGACCAGAACAGGGGTAGTTTTTGGTCAATTGGAGCCCTAAATTCAACGTTGTTATCTACCGGTACCTGCGTAGACGGTTGCTTCTTCTTCGCCGCCAAGCTCGAAGGCGTCGTGGAGGGCGCGGGCGGCTTCTGGGAGTTCGGATTCGCGGGTGAGTACAGAGATGCGGATCTCGGAGGTGGAGATCAGCTCCATGTTGATGCCTTTGTCGCGGAGGGCCTCACAGAACGTGGCTGTGACGCCAGGGTGGGACTTCATGCCCGCGCCGACGAGGGAGATTTTGCCGACCTGGTCGTCGTAAAGCACGTTCTCCCAGCCTTCTTTCACCTGCAGGGCCTTGAGGATTTCCATGGCGCGGGGTCCGTCGGCGCGTGGGCAGGTGAAGGTGATGTCGGTCTTGCCGTCCTCGAGGGAGGAGACGTTTTGCAGCACCATGTCGATGTTGATTTCTGCATCCGCGATAGCGCGGAACACGGTGGCGGCAGCCCCTGGGGAGTCAGGGATGCCGAGGACGGTGATCTTCGCCTCAGAGTTGTCGGTGGCGACGCCGGTCAGGATTGCTTCTTCCACTGGGATATCCTCCATAGATCCGGCGATGAGAGTGCCGGGGTCATTGCTGTACGACGAACGAACGCGCATCGGTACGCCAAATGCTCGGGCGTACTCAACACTGCGCAGAACAAGAATCTTGGAGCCAACAGCGGCCAGCTCCAGCATTTCCTCGAAGCTGAGCTGCTTCAGCTTCTGGGCGTTAGGAACGATGCGGGGGTCAGCGGTGTACACGCCATCGACGTCGGAGTAGATCTCGCAGACGTCGGCCCCCAGCGCAGCAGCCAGCGCCACCGCAGTGGTATCGGAACCGCCACGCCCCAGGGTGGTCACGTCCTTAGACTCGCGGTTGACCCCCTGAAAACCGGCGACGAGGCAGATTTTGCCCTCATCTAGAGCCTCCTGAACACGACCGGGGGTGACATCCACGATGCGCGCATTACCGTGACGCTCGGTCGTGATCACGCCGGCCTGGGAACCGGTGAAGGACTGTGCCTTCGCACCGAAGGACTCAATAGCCATCGCCACGAGCGCGTTAGAGATGCGCTCCCCGGCGGTCAGCAACATGTCCATCTCGCGCGCCGGAGGAACTGGATTCACCTGAGCCGCAAGATCTAGCAGGTCATCGGTGGTATCACCCATTGCTGAGCACACCACAACCACATCATTGCCAGCCTTCTTGGTAGCGACAATCCGTTCCGCCACCGCCCGGATCCGTTCCGCGGACTCCAGCGAAGAGCCACCATACTTTTGCACGATGAGTGCCATTCGTCGCCACCTTTCTTTTTCGCTGCAACCATATTACCGCCAACCTAACATTAAGGTATACTTACCCATGTTAAGTTTTATTGCACCGGGGTGGGCGGGGGTGTTCCGGTACCCTAGACACGTGCATTCTTACGTTTTGGCGGTGCTGTTCGCGCTCGCATCGGCCCTCACCATCGCGTGGGGAACCGTTGTGCGCCACCGCATCGCCGAAGCGGCCCCCACAGGAGGCAACGCCGCCATCCTCTCCGCAATGAAACGACCCCTGTGGTGGGCAGGAATGTCGACGGCCATCATCGCCTACCTCCTCCAAGTCGTCGCCCTAGGATTCGGCCCCCTCCTCATCGTCCAGCCCATCCTGGTCATGTCCCTCATGTTCACTCTCCCGCTCTCCGCGCGTTACGACGGCCGACGCATCACAATCTCGGAAATGACCTGGGCCTCAGTGCTCACCATCGCAGTCAGCGTGCTTGTCCTCCTGGGACGCCCCCTCCCCGGAATCACCCACCCGCCACTCGAACGCTGGTTCATCCCCCTCGGAGTAGGCTTCGCGATCCTCTTCGCCATGGACCGCTACGCCGCCAGGCAAATCCGCCGCGAAAAAGCCCTCATCCTCGGCATCGTCACCGGCGCCATCTTTGGCTACGTCGGGGTCTTCTCTAAAGCAGTCGCCGACATCTTCGTCCTCCACGGATTCCTAGGACTACTAACCAACTGGGAGCTCTACGCCCTCATCATCGCCTCCACCATCGGCACAATCGTGCAACAGTCTTCTTTCAACGCAGGCGCTTTAAGGAACTCCCTACCCGCAATGAAAAGCACCGAACCCGTCGTCGCCTTCTCCCTCGGATACCTCGTCCTCGGCGAAAAATTCCAAGCAACAGACCTGGAATGGCTCTGGATGTTCCTCGCCCTCGTGTTCATGATCGTCTCCACCGTCATGCTCTCCCGGAGGGATGTGGGATAGGGGTTGAGTTTTGGGTTTCACAAAAACACCCCCCAAAACCCCAGCCCCTTAAATAGCCCACCCCGTGGCTATGAGCGGGTGGGCTGAGATGATGGAGCCGAGGACTACCCAGGTAACCCCCAGCAGGGCCATTTTCCACTGTTCCAGCAGTTTCGAGAGGACCGTTGCTGCTGGTAGAAGGCAGATCACTACTGGTAGGAGTAGGCGTGGCCGTGAGGTGATGGTGCCGTCGGAGAGCAGGATGTTGAGAGCTATTCCTAGGGCGAAGAGCCAGATGGGCCAGGGGAGTTTCCCAAAACTTAGGGCTAACAGCAATATGGTGCCGAGCATGATGAGCCCAACTATGAGGAGCCAGGAGTCGCTGCTGCGGTTGAAGCACCAGCTGAGGAATTCTAGGCTTGCGGCGCCATAGTCGAAGGCGGAGCCCCAGCCTTTTTGTTGTATCCCGAAGTAGCCGCCCAGGTCTGCGGTGTGTTTGCCGACGAAGATGAGGTAGGCCACCAGCCCGAGTGGGGAGAGTGCCAGGGCGGTCCATGCGCGCCAGTTTCGCCGCCCGTGAACCAGCACTACCAGGAGGAATACTATCCAAAGGTCTATGCCGGTGATGCGGGTGAGGCAGGTGAAGAACACCAAGACTCCGACCAGGCCCCATCGTTGTTGCAGCATGAAGTACAGCGCCCAAAAAGCTAGCGCGGAAAACAGGGCCTCGGTGTAGGGCATGTTGTAGGTAAGCCCCATCGGGGCGCCGGCGATGAGCACTCCCCCGGCCACCTGGCCCCATGTCCCGGCCCCCATGTGCTTCGCGATCGCCATGACCGCCGCCACCATCGCCACCCCCGCCAGGGAGTTGATCACTAGGGCTGCTGGTAGGTAGTCCAGCCTCGTAGCCTCGTGCACTGCCCTCAGCAGGTAGGGGAAGAGGGGGAAGAACGCGAGTCGCGCTTGGTAGCCGCCGAGGGAGGTGGGGTCCATGTCCTCGAAATAGCCGCCGCGGGCGATGCTGATGTAGTGGATGGCATCCCACCGGGTGAGGACGCTGCTAAGGGTTTGGTTTTTGGCGTCGGCAAGCCAGGCGACGACGGCAAGGCGAAGGGCGGTCACCGCCGCGAAAATTACAGTGGCCACCGCCCCACGTTGAGTTACGGACATAGGTTGTTAGTGTAGTGCTTTCGCTTCACGACGCCCCACTGAGAGCCATCCCGCCCTCACCAAGAGCGACCCCAGCACTACCCACAGTGCAATTCCACCGCCACCGGTCTTGGGAAGGGTACCCATTTGCACATCCGCCACCTGCATATAGGTGCCAAATCCCTGGGACACGCTCTCATCAGGCCCAGAATTAAGCACGAAAACCGCGTTGCCAGCATTGGGCAGTTTGATGATCTGCTGACCGTTCTCTCCGACAATTTCGAACTGGATTGCTTCTGGGAGTAGTGAGTAACCGCGTGGAGCCTGTGTTTCTATCAACAGGTATTTGCCAGGAGCCAATTTAATTTTAGATTCATCTCCTGTCTTCCACACAGGGCCCGTTCCTTGGCGTTCGGTTCCTGAGCCACTCGCTTGCCATACCTCAAATCGCGCATCGTCCAGGGGTTTTCCATCCATATCCACCTTATCGACGCGGAAGAAACCGTTTTCTGGTTCCTTCTGGTTGACGACCTTGCAGATTACAACTGCCCCTGGTTTTACCGAAACCTGGAAGTCCTGGTTCCCCTCATCGCCGACGTCGTTCACCTCAATCTCTTGCGCAGGTTGGCCATCAAGGTAGTTGATTGAGCATCGGGCATTGGCTGCTTTACTAGCAGAGGTTTGCCGGAACAAGCTGTAACCGTTGCGCTTTGACTCAGTGATTTGGATCTCTGGATTAGCTTTAGGGTTATCAGTTTCTATGTGGAAAGTCACGGAACCGGATTCGTCCGTGATATCCGAGGTCTCATTGGTTCGGGAATCATCTTGGGCAACCAGGAAGTTGCCTCCCGGCGTATGGGCCTTAAATTCCCAACCCGCGAGTGTTTCCGAAGGTACTGGGTTTTCCTCAGCATCAATCACACTCTTCATCAGAGTAACCGTGCCAGCGCAGGATGCTAGCGCAACCTCGGCTAACACACGCTTGAGGTCTCCAAATGTTGTTGCCAGAATCGAATCTCCGTTAGCTGCAATAACATCGCCCATCTGAAGTGGACCCCGTTCGCCAACAGCCCAAGTGGACCAGTCTCGCTCATTCAGAACTACTCGGGTGTTATCCGGTTGAGGTTGCGGATCACGTTTTGAAGCGAGTGGGTCACCGAACCCCTGACCTAACAGTGTCCTGTCCCCGACAGTGTAAATATCCGCATCTTGTCTGTTAAGCACATCACGCACGAAAGTATTCTCTTGGGATTGGGCCCAAGGTAGGAAGAGGTGTGCAGGCACGCTGCCGTAAGCCTGACGGTAAGCCTCGATAGCCGCCTTGTATGTGCTTTTCTCTTTAAAGACTGCCGTCGAGTCCTTCGCGATAGGTTCCGTGAAATCCTTTCGAACATTAATCAGCACTGGTTGGATACGCGTACCTTGCTGCTTAACACGATCAGCTGCCTGCTTCGCATATTTCACATCCGAAACATGCACCATACCTGCGGAGGCGTCTTCAGCCCCTCCGCGAGGCGTGGAATCACTGAAAGTTGGGTAACCGTCTGTCAGGAAGTAGACGACATCGTATTTCGAAGTGGGATTCTGCTTGTTGAAGTCCTCAATGTTCTTCAACGCGCCTTCCCAGTTTGTTGCTCCTTGGCCCACACTGGTGTAGGACCCCGGAAGCTTCATGTTTGAGTTGTATTTTCCAATGGCAGTGAGAACTTTATTTGCGCCTTCTTCATCCTGGATCGAGGTACTAGGAAGCTTCGCGTCTTCAAACCGGGTTCCGTTTGAACCGAAGTTGTAGACACCAATAGACGTTGCCGTGCCAGTCAGGGCCTTCACTATGTTCGAGGCAGCATCTGACATTGCGTCCACGCCTTGTTTCACGATCACAGAGTTTGACGCATCCATGACAATGGCGATGTTTTGTCCGCAGCGCGGGACCGGCTTCGGATTAGCAACGGTCGGGGTATCCCAACCCTGGTCAGGATCCATTACACGTGGGGTTTCTCCAGGAAATAGGTTCCGTTCTGCGGCAAAGGTGAAATGATCACCCACGTTTTGGGTCATGTCAACATTGGCATCAAAGGACAAGACCACACACATGGCAGTGTCTTGATCGGCTGTCATCGCTTGCGGGAACCGAACATAGGCCGAACCGGTTTGGTCCTCGGGAGAATAGTCGATCTTAAATGGCCCAGGAACGCTCGTTTGAGCACCACTTCCTCCGTCGGCTACTAAGACGACTCCTTTAATTCCAGTAATTTTCCGTTGTTCATCACTATTAGGTGCAAGTTTGAAACCAGATACTGGACCATCGCCAACGAGTGCTAGACAGAAGTAACCGCTTTGATTTGGTTTCTGAAAGTTGCTGGCCTTTTGAAAGTTGATCGTAAACTTGCCCGGGCCAGTAGGTGACTTGATGTCTGGGCTCGTCACAGTACTGTTGCGGAAACCGTACGGGACAGTAGCTTCAATACGTGAACCGGCTGGCACCTTGATTTCGCTTGGCAGCTTGAACCGTACACCACCCCAGTTATTTGATGGCTGATCTACGCCCGATATTGGTTGCACCTCTTGGCTTCCCGGGACATTTTGAACAGTGACCAGGACATGTCCTTGCGGGTCGTAGATTTTAAGCACTGATTGCTTTCCACCTTCTACGTCGTAGCCATTTTGGAATTGGCTGGTTGCCTCAATATAGCCTGCCAAAGTGCCATCAGTATCGATGGTGCGAGTGAAGGTGAGAGTCGGCGAGTTACCCTGAGTTGCCGTGAGTAAAAACGCTCCGTTTGTGTCATTGCCTGCCCAGGACTGCGGTTTGAGGTTTTCTGTAATTTTTCCTTCTATAGTCACCTTTAGGTTTCCCGCGTTGGGAATACCTCCGGTGACAGCCCATTTTAAGGTCAATGTGTCTGTTGCCGTTACTTTTAGTGGCTGCGTAAAGTTGCTGGTTAAGCTACGGCCAGCAGAGGTAAATGGGGTAGGTGAAGTAATTTGCCGATTTACCGAGAATTCACTGAAACGATTGGGACTAGAGAACGTCGCGCTACCACTGTTCACCACCGTAATTTTGGTGATCTCCATATTTTGGCCAGCACTAAAATCAAAAGCGATTCGATTGTACCTAGCCTCATAGTTAACGGAGGTTGGTTGAACGGTAATCGTTGTGTTTGTCTGCGCCATAGCACCGGTGAGGGAGATGCTTAAAGCGATTGTTAGGAAAAGTGCCAGCGCTATAGAAAAACCACGGATCCCTCTAGACGAGGCAAAATCCCACATTCTAATATCTATTCCTTTTCTAACAGCAGAATTGTTTTAAATTGGGTTTTTGTGAAACTTGGATGTTTTCCCGTGAACCGTCATTGAGCTCCTGTGGTGCGTTTCTTGCGGCTAAGCGCGATGAGTACAAACCCGGTTGACAGCAGTACTGATGCAAGAGCAACTAGTCCCGTAATTTGAGCTCCTGTCATTGCCAGTGGCTCTTTGGGTGATGTTGTTTTACTTGGTACTTCTTGGGGTTGGCCGGGACGGGTTGGCGGAGTAGCAGGTGGTTCGGATGGCGGCACAACTGGCGGAACAACTGGCGGAACAACAGGCGGGAAGGTTGGTGGGTTCCCTGGTTTGTGTGACTTCACCACGATAACTCCTGCGACTGGCGTGGAGTTGTGCTGGACGGTGTGGAATGGCACGGCCACCAAAAACGGGTTGATTTCGCGGTATTCATCGCTTGGAGAAGTTGACGTGACTAGGTAGATACCCCGTGGCAGTCCTTCGAATTGCACAATGCCGTTCGCGTCGGTGACCAGGGAGAAGTGTGAGTCTGTGGGCCAGGTTTTGACTTCGTCAAGAGCTGCTTTCTCCACACGGAGCATGTCTTCGGGGCTGTTAGGGTCGATCCCTGCCAGCCGGTTGAGGTGAATAGTGACGCCCTGGATCAGCCCACTGACTGGCTTGCCGTTGTCGGCCGGGTTGCCTTGGGTGAGTTGGATACGCAGGATGTCGGTCCCGACTGCACGCTCGCCGGTGGTGAGTCCGGCTACGGGGACGGCGTCGGCAAGCCCTGCGCTTAACGACGCGCCACCGAAGCAGGTGAGAGCGATGGTTGCGGCGACTACTGCGCGCAGTCGGACCGTGTGCCGGTTAGTCATTGTCGTTCTCCCACCATTGAGGTTCTTCATTTTCTTGATTTTCTCTGCGTGCGTGCCGACCGACAGGCTGCGGGTGGCGCTGCCGCCACAGCCACCACGCAAACACCAATGCGATCGCCAAAACGGCTGCCACCAGGGCATACATCCACCACTGCCAACCAGCACCGTGACTTTGGTCAAACACCGCGCTTTCCGACGGCTCCAACGGGACCTGATGCCCACGCACCAACAAGCGGTGACTGTTGATGCCGTACGGGGTACAGGTGATCAACGTAATGAGGTCTTTGCCAGCCTCCGGCCGCAGCCCATCAGTTTCATGCGGCAGCACCACCCTGATCTGGTCCACCTCATACTTGAGCTTGTGACCAGACACCTGGACATAGAAGACGTCGCCTTCCTTAGCGTCCTTCAAGTGATCAAACATGGTCACGTTCGACAGCCCCGTGTGACCAGTAAGAATCGCGTGAGTTCCTTCGCCACCGACCGGCAAATCCGAACCAAACAGGTGGCCCAAGCCTTTCTGCAGGGTGTCATCATCGGTGCCATGGTAGACGGGCAGATCAGCCTTGATCTTTGGGAAAATAAAACGGGCCATCACATCAGTGGCGTTGAGCTGTTCCAGATACGCAGCGTACTCCGGGTTGTTCCCACGGATCTGGTTCAGCCACGGGTCCAAAATCGGGCCAGTGCTGCGCTCCTCGTTGTAAGCGTGCGCCCGATCCCACTGGGTATCCTTCACCTCTTGCGGAACGGAAGTCTCCAGCTTCGCGTACTCAGCCGCTGCCTTGGACGTGCCATAGTTGTTCCACGCAGTGGACACGACAGGATAAAGCATGACGAGCATGCCAAGAACGACGAGTAGCGCTGGCAACACCAGGCTTTTCTTCTTGTCCTGATCGGCCGGCGAATCCTCAATCACCTGCACCGGAGAATTGTCCACTGGGTAGCTCCCAAAGTTGTCACATTTGCTTCATTTAACAGAAAGTAAAGCAGGGTACGCTGCGCGCACCCTGCTTCACAGCCTGGAGGTTTCTCCACCAGACTCACCGAGTACGTACTCGGATTTAGTTCTTAGCTCCGCGGCGTGCGAACCAAGCACCAGCTGCGACGATTGCTGCACCGATCGCGGCCAGGATGCCAACACCAGCACCACCGGTCAGTGGCAGCTGCGGGGTGTCCTCACGAAGGTTGACAACTTCCTTGACCAAAGTAATCTTGTCGTCGCCCTCGCCTTCTACCTTCTGAATGTCCTCACGAGTCATAGTGAAGGAGATTGGCTTGTTGTTCTTCTTGTAACCAGCAGGAGCCTTGGTCTCAAGCAAGCAGTAGTGCTTCTCAATCGGAGCATCGTGGTTCTCAACATCGGTAACGTGAAGACCATCAATGGTTAAGGTTCCGTCTTCACCAGTGGTCCACTTGTTCGTTTCACCGATAGTGATTTTGTTTTCATCGCTTACCGATTCCGCCCCAGCATCACAACGGTACAGCTCGAACTCCGCACCCTTTAGGGTCTCGTTCTTATCTTTGTCCGTCTTCACGACCTTCAGCTTGCCGTGGTAAGTGATAACTTCGTTGGTCTTCTGTTCAACGTCATCACCGGTGCTCGGGTTATTGAAGATGACATCTGCCTGGTTCTTGAGTTCGACAGTCTCGCCAACATTCTTACGCTTGACCTCGAACTTCAGGGACATCTTAGCGCCGGATTCCACCTTGTCTCGCCCCTGTTCACTGAGGGAAACAGTGAGGGTGTTCTCGTTTTCTGGAGAAGGTTCGGTGATTTCGTAATCATCTTCGGAAAGGGTTTTGTCGCCAGCCTTTACTTCTGTCACCCCAACGAACTCAAGGCGACTATCCAGCTTGTCCTTGAACTCGAACTTCGTTAGTTGCTTCCGTTCCTTATTGAAGTTCGGGGCATCCGCAGTGATCGTGTAGCTGAATGCGTCCTGGGTGTTCTTGTCAGCGTCTTCGACCTTCTTTTCGGTCTTCGACTCGGAGTTCTTCGGGTACACATGTACGTGGTAGTTCCATGCGTTACCTTCTGGGCCGGTTGTCGGTACGAATACCAAGAACGGCTTAGCTGGAATCAGGGTAGAACCACCCGCCTCAACCTGCTCGGTTACTTTTTCCTCAACCAGGTAAACACCAATTTCGAGGTCTTTGAACTCAGCAACGCCATCCTTTACAACAACTGTCTTGCCCTCACCTTGAGCTTCAGCATCTTTCGGAGTCAACTTCGCAGCTGCAGCGAAACCTTCATTGGTGGTCAGGTCGGCATTCGTAACCTTTTTTACAGTAAAGGAGACGCGATTATCACCAATAGCTTTTCCTGGAGCCGCTTCTCCTAGATCCATGCCGGTGTTATTTTCGTCTTTTTCCGCACCGATTCGCTTGTGGATGGTGATTGCACCAGTCTTACTGAAATCGATGTTACCGGCTCCAGCGCCTTCGTTCGTTTCGCCAGGATTAATAGCAGTAGCAGTATCGCCTTCCTCCTGCGCGAATGCACCTGGTGCTGAGATACCCAGGGAGAGGCCGACAATGGCGGCGAATGATACCGAGCGGGCGGTACGAGAGAACTTGTTCACTTGGAAGAGTCCTTTTCTTCAGTTCTAAGTAGGAACGCCCGTTTGGTGGGGCCAGTTCCATGTTGGTTGGGGAGCCACTCCGGAAGTTTTCTAGGGCACACTCACAATTGCCCTTCAGAAAACAGGCAATCATTGGGGCGAGGTCACAGCTAGCTTTGATCTTCTCATGAATCGCTTAAAGGAAGCTTAACACCCCGCTTTGGAAGTTGGAAGCTAAGCCCATGTGACCATCTAGACAGTCACAGTTAACAATGCCTCTTCTCTCCTGAATGTTTCCTTATCAAAACAATACCGTTGGTGCAGCTTAACACCTTTGGGGTTGCCCGCAAATCGTGGACAGTTAGTTAAGCGGCCTTGGGGGTTATCGAGTTGGGCTTGGTGGGATCATTGTTGATGGCGTTTTCGAAGG
>NZ_JBVJNS010000009.1:0-111974 GCF_055583565.1 Corynebacterium sp. NPDC104732 | reverse complement strand
GTAAACCTCTTGCGTTGCTGACTCATAATGAACATCCTCTCCTACGGACACAACATCCGTACTAATTGGGTGTCCACTACTCGAGGGTAACCTCAGACCCATCAACTAATGAAAGCAAACAGTTCGGGTGAAGGGAACCGCCACCAACTTGCATCGGTTTGATTCTTCACGTTAAGAAAGTTCCTTCGTGACTTGGTAGTTGGCTTGGGCCAATTCAATATAAGCCATGCACAGTGCTGAGTTATGGCTGCTGTGGGCGTCGGTAAGCAGCGCTGCATCGCCCCATTCACCGGCCGCGCACCAGGTAGGGCACAATGGATTGCATGACTGCCAAGAACGCCCCGCTTCTCGACGCCATCGCCGGCAAAACCCCATCCCGCACCCCGGTCTGGTTCATGCGCCAGGCCGGTCGATCCTTGCCGGAATACCGCCAGGTCCGTGAGGGAATCCCGATGCTGGATTCCTGCTTTATGCCGGAGCTGCTGGCGGAGATCACGTTGCAGCCGGTGCGTCGCCATGACGTGGACGGTGCGATTTTGTTCTCGGATATTGTGGTGCCGCTGAAGGCCGCTGGTCTGCCGATCGATATTGTCCCTGGCCGAGGCCCGGTTCTGGCGGATCCGATCCGCACAATCGAGGACGTCAACAACCTGCCAATCCTGGACACGGACGTGCTGGAGGTGCAGGAAGGGATCCGTATTATCCAGGAAGAGCTCACGGAGCAGCAGACCCTTATCGGTTTTGCGGGCGCGCCGTTTACCCTGGCTAGCTACCTGATCGAGGGGGGCCCAAGCAAGAATCACGAGAAGACAAAAGCGATGATGCACGCCGAACCAGAGGTCTGGCATGCGCTGATGCAGCGCCTGACCCCGACGATCATCAATTGGCTGCGTGGCCAGATCGACGCGGGGATCGAGGCGATGCAGCTGTTCGATTCCTGGGCCGGGTACCTCACTGAGCGTGACTATCGCGAGTTCGTGCTGCCGTACTCTGCGGAAATCCTCACATCAGTCAAGGACATCCCACGTATCCACTTCGGCGTGGGCACTGGGGAGATCCTGGGCGCAATGAGCGAAGCTGGCTCTGAGGTCATGGGCATCGATTGGCGGGTTCCGCTCGACGTGGCAGCCAAGCGGGTGCAGGCGAAGGTGCTGCAAGGCAACCTGGATCCCGCGATTTTGTTCGCGGGCACCGAGGCCATGACCCGCGAGATTAACCGCATCAAGTCCGAGGCTGCGGCCGCTATCGAGGCCGGCGACGCCATCGGTCACATCTTCAACCTGGGGCACGGCGTGATGCCAAGTACTGACCCAGATGCCATCACCGAAGCCGTCCGCATTATTCATTCTTAGGAGACAACATGAAGTACGCGATCATCGGCGCTGGACTTGCAGGGCTCACCGCCGCCTACGAACTGCGCCAATTGGACCCAGACGCCGAGATTGACGTCTTCGAAGCCGACGAACGCATCGGCGGCAAGCTCTACACCGTCCCCTTCGAGTCCGGCCGCACCGACATGGGAGCCGAAGGGTTCTTGGCGTTCCGAAAAGATGCGACTGAGTTCTTCGAACAGCTCGGCCTCGGCGATGACATCGTCGCCCCGTCTGGGCTGAAATCCCTGGTCTACAGCGGTGGCGCCTTGCACCCAATTCCCATGGGCGGCGCGATGGGGATTCCTGCGACTTCCTCTGGATTGGACGGGCTGATCTCTGCCGAGACCGCCGCGCTTATCGACGCCGAAGGCGACAAGCCTGGCATCGACTGGACTCCTGGTGGCGACATGTCAGTCGGTGTGTTGGTTCGCGAGCGCTACGGCGACGAGGTCGTTGACCATGTAGTTTCTTCTCTTCTCGGTGGTGTGTATTCCTGTGCCGCCGATGACCTCGGAGTGCGGGCGACGATTCCACAGCTGGCAGCGGTGTTTGATCGTATGGTTTCCGAAGGTGAAAAGGTGACGTTGTCGGGTGCCGTCGCGAAGCTGGATGCGGCGCGGTCAGCGCGCACGAGCTCGGGGCCAGTGTTTGGGGCGTTCCAGGGCGGCTACGCGCAGCTATATGAAGAGCTTGCCGAGCAGTCCGGTGCCCGAATCCACCTGGATTCGTTCATCTCGGGTATCAAGCGTGGGCCGGGCGGATTCCGATTGGAAAAGGCCGAGGGAACCTTTGATCGCGTCCTGGTGACCACGCCTGCGCCGACTGCTGCTCCGCAGCTGCGCGCTGTGTCTCCTGAGGCCTCGGCTGCGCTTAAGCAGGTGAAATTGGCATCCTCCGTTGTGGTGGGAATGAAGTTCGATTCCGCCGAAGGGCTGCCGGACAACTCCGGTATTCTCATCGCCACTGACGAGCCAGGGGTGCATGCCAAGGCGTTCACGCTGGCGTCTAAAAAGTGGCCGCACTTGGCTGAGCGTGGTGGGGCTCTGGTCCGCGCTTCCTTCGGACGCTTTGGCGATGACGCCCTGGTGCGCGCCTCTGAGGATGATTTGGTGGACTACGCCCTGGATGACCTGCAGAAAATAACCGGGTTCGACGGCCGTGCTGCAGGGCTGTCGGAGATCTTTGTGCAGCGCTGGTTTGGCGGCATTCCGTGCTATAGCGATACCCACCTGGAGACCGTTGCTGCGGTGCGCTCTGCGTTGACGGCAGTGGATGGTGTGGACGTGGCCGGTGCCTGGGCAGATGGTGTCGGCATTCCGAATGTTATCGCTGGAGCGCGGGCTGCCGCGGGGCGGTTGGTCTCCGAAAGATGATTAAGCCCGCTGAGCACCACTTTTGCGAGTGCTCAGCCAGGCGCCGCCTCGGCGGAGCGCAGTAAGTATGGAAGCAGTGATGCTGCCTTCCAAAAAAGCTAGCAGGTATGCACCGAGGAGCACCGGTTCGTGGTACCAGTCTCTAATGAGATAGAGGGAGAGACAACCTCCGACGAGTAGCGCGATATCCCATTTAAAGTCGCTAACTCGTGCGAAATTAAGTAGTAATGACTGGATTAACGCTGCGGGCATGACAAATAGGCCTTCTCGCTGGATGAACCAGATCAACGGTTCCTGCACCTCAAGGATTGACTTGACCTGCATTGTTGTGAGAAACGCGACAATGAGGAAGGCTAGTTCAATCACCGGAACACGAAAGACAGGTCTCTTCCATAGCCTGTCGGTTCTCTTAATCATGGTGGTTTTCCCTGTTCATTAAATTCCCAGCCAGAGGCGCTAGCAACGGAGCTGTCCCGTTAAGTAGGATGGCGCAGCACGGCAAGGCTTGTTGTGGCATGGCCGAGCCTGCTGTGGCCGGGGCGAACGCGTTTACCGGTGTGGTGTGTAGGTAACCCTAAAGCATTGGGGAAGCATCTTGAAACAATGTCGTAACTGCGGAGAATAGTTCGCTGACTGCATGCTCGTATCCCGTTAGCGACAATCAGTGACAGCACTTGTGGACCATGAAAGTTACTAAAAATTTTCACGTTTTCCGCTTGTGCTGATAGTGCTTTGACGATGATCGCAGGTCACGGTAGTGAAAATGGGTGGCATCGAGGGATCATCGTCAATCTAACATAGTCAAACCGCCGAGATAGGAGCCTTGGAAGCCAAGGAGCCAAGGAGAGCACCAACTTGGTTCGTGCGTGAAAGGCTCCACGGCCAGGCAGATGGCCCGCTGACCAGAATCCGATGAGGAATGAGTGAACTGGGGTGGAGGGCGTCGTTAAGCTGCCCCGCCCGTTTGCCCCCGTCTACAACTTTTGGATAGGGTAGGGCACGTTACTCTGCGTAAATTTTAGGGACCGTCATGCCTTGGCTTGTTTTGATTCTGTCTGGCTGCTTTGAAGCAGTGTGGGCTGTGGCGTTGTCGCGTTCCGAGGGGTTTACGCGGATACTGCCGAGCATCGTGTTTCTGCTGGCCTGCGCCATTTCGATGGGTGGGTTGGCGTGGTCGATGAAATATCTTCCGGTAGGCACGTCGTATGCCGTGTGGGTCGGAATGGGCGCCACACTCGCTGTGATCTATTCCTTCGTCACCGGCGAGGAGACGGCGTCGCCGCTCAAGATTTTGTTCATCGCGATGATCGTCGGTGGCGTCATCGGCCTGAAATTTTCACATTAAGGAAACGAAATGTCTGTGCCTACCTCAGCAAATACCACCCAGTCCGCCGCGTGGTTTGACCGCGCGCTCGCCCTTACCCCCGGTGGTGTGAACTCGCCGGTGCGTGCGTTCGGCAGCGTCGGCGGCCAGACGCGCTTCATTAAGGAGGCAAAAGGCAGCACGCTTATCGACGTCGATGGCAACGAATACGTTGACCTCTTCGGATCCTGGGGCCCAATGCTCATGGGCAACGCCCGTCCGGAGATCGTGGCAGCCGTCCAGGAAGCCGCAACCCGTGGTCTGTCCTACGGCGCTCCAACGACCGCGGAAGTCGAGCTTGCGGAAATGGTTGTGGCTCGCACCAGCGTGGATGAGGTTCGTTTCGTCAACTCTGGCACCGAGGCCACCATGTCCGCCGTCCGCTTGGCACGAGGATTCACCGGCCGCCCGAAGATCATCAAGTTTGACGGCTGCTACCACGGTCATGTTGATGCGCTGCTGGCTTCCGCAGGTTCCGGCGTGATCACCTTCGGCCTGCCGGATTCCCCCGGCGTCACGGGTGCAGCCGCAGGCGATACCGTGGTGGTGGAGTACAACAACCTGGATGCAGTCCGGGCTGCGTTCGAGGCACACCCGGGTGAAATTGCCGCCGTGATTACCGAAGCTGCTGCGGGCAACATGGGCACCGTTGCACCACTGCCCGGCTTCAACCAGGGGCTGAAAGATATTGCCCATGAGCATGGCGCGCTGCTGATCATGGATGAAGTGATGACGGGGTTCCGCACCTCGTACTCCGGGTGGTACGGCGTCGATAATGTGGCGGGTGACCTCACCACCTTCGGCAAGGTTATCTCCGGCGGTCTGCCGGCAGCTGCCTTCGGTGGCCGCAAAGACATCATGGAATACTTGGCGCCGCACGGCCCGGTCTACCAGGCGGGCACCCTGTCCGGAAACCCAGTAGCGATGGCAGCCGGTATGGCCTCCCTGAAGCTGGCCACCCCGGAGATCTATGACACCGTCAACGCCAACGCTGATCGCCTGGCCACGTTGTTCACTGAAGCCCTGACCCGGGAAGGCGTTGCGCACCACATCCAGCGCGCCTCCAACATGCTGTCCGTTCGTTTCGCAGAAGGCGAAGGCCGTAACTTCGCGGACATGAAGGCAGCCGATACCTTCCGTTTCCCAGGCTTCTTCCACGCCTTGCTGGACAATGGCGTGTTTGGTTCCCCAAGCGCGTTTGAAACCTGGTTCGTCTCCAGCGCACTGACGGATAATGACTTCGAACGCATCGAAGCCGCCCTCGTCCCGGCAGCCAAGGCGGCTGCGGCAGCCAAGAAGGAAGGCTAAATGAGCACCACTATCGTCCACCTGCTCCGGCACGGCGAGGTTTACAACCCGGACCGCATTCTTTACGGTCGTCTTCCTGGCTACCACCTGAGCGCGCGGGGAAACGCGATGGCTGAGCAGGTTGCTGAGGCACTGCAAGACCATGACATTACCTACCTTGCGGCGTCTCCTTTGCAGCGTGCCCAGGAAACAGCAGCGCCACTGTCCCGAAAGCTGGGGCTGGACGTAGACATCGATAAGGGCCTGCTGGAGGCAGGAAACCGGTACGAGGGGCTGCGCGTGAAGTCCTGGAAGTCTCAGCTGTGGAACCCAGTGCGCTGGCCACTGATGAAGAACCCATCCCTGCCGAGTTGGGGCGAGCACTACAGTGTGATCGAAGCCCGCATGATGGACGCCATCGAGCGCGGTCGCCTGGCAGCAGAAGGCCACGAGGCTGTGCTGGTGTCCCACCAGCTCCCAATCGTCATGGTGCAGCGCAGCGTGCAAGGGAAGTCGCTGGCACACAACCCAGCGATGCGCCAATGTGAACTGGCATCTCTGACCTCCCTGGTGTTCCAAGGTAACCAGATCACCGACATGTACTACTCCGAACCAGCGCAGGGAATATAGATGAAACGCTCCCTTATCGCTGTATGCGTGGCACTGTCCTTGGCCGGATGTTCGGCTGAGGACACCGCCGGGCAAGATGCCGTCGCCATCGGAGGCACCTGGTCTTTTGTGGCCCCCGGTGGACAAACCGACATTAAGTATCCGGAATCGGAACGCAAACCGATCCGCGAGTTTTCTGGTGAATCCGTGCAAGGCGGGACGGTGAACCTGTCAGATTTCGCAGGCCAAGTCGTGGTCATTAACGCCTGGGGGCAGTGGTGCGGCCCGTGCCGTTCCGAGTCCGACGACATGCAGGAAATCCATGAAAAGCTGCAGGAGACCGGCAAAGGCACTGTCCTTGGCGTCAACGTGAAGGATTATCAGCGCCAGATTTCCCGTGACTTCATGACGGATAACGGCCTGACCTACCCATCCCTGTACGACCCGCCGTTCAAGACAGCCGCAGCAATGGGAGGCTTGCCCGCATCCGTGATCCCGACCACCATCATTCTGGACAAGCAGCACCGCCCGGCAGCGGTGTTCCTGCGGGAAGTCACAGCGCAAGACGTGCTGGATGTAGCGTTGCCTTTGACCCAAGAGGCCTAAATGGGACAACAACTGGCAGATATCGCGGCCACCGGGCCACTGATTTTGGGATTGCTGGCAGCGGCGCTGGCTGGGTTTGTATCCTTCGCAAGCCCCTGCGTGGTCCCACTGGTCCCCGGGTACATGTCGTATCTCGCCGGGGTGGTGGGCAATGATTTGGAGATGAGTTCGGAGGGACCGGCCGTCGCAAAGCAAGGGCGTTGGCGCGTTGCCGGTGCGGCACTGCTTTTCATCGGCGGCTTCACCATCATCTTCGTGCTGGCAACGGCAACGGTCTTCGGCGCGATTTCGGCGCTGACGCTCAACCAGGAGCTACTGCAGAAAATCGGTGGCGTGGTCACGATCCTCATGGGACTGGTGTTCATGGGGTTGGTACCGGCGCTCGACCGCGATACCCGCATGCAACCCAAACGCCTCTCCACGCTACTGGGCGCGCCGCTGCTCGGCGGGGTATTCGCTCTCGGATGGACGCCGTGCCTCGGGCCGACCCTCGCCGCGATCATCTCGGTGTCCGCGGGGACCCAAGGAATGACCGCCATGCGCGGCGTGGTACTCATCATCGCGTATTGCCTGGGCCTTGGCCTGCCGTTCCTGGTGGTCGCCCTGGGGTCCGCGAAAGCGATGCGGGGTGTCGGTTTCCTGCGTCGCCACTCCCGCGGCATCCAACTAATCGGTGGCGTGGCACTGATTATTGTCGGCTTAGCCCTGTTCACCGGACAGTGGGCGCTGTTCATTAACGTCGTTCGACAGTGGACTGTCGATTTTGGTTACACCTTGATCTAGGAGACACCGTTGTTTAAGAGAGCACCTCTATTGGCATGGCGCTGGCTCACCAGTATGCGCACCGCGCTGATGCTGCTGTTTCTTCTTGCCCTCGGTGCGATCCCAGGCGCACTGCTCCCACAGCGCTCCCTCAACGAAACCAAGGTGGACGAATACCTGGCCGCCAATGGCGAATTGGCGAAGTGGTACGACCGCTTCCAACTCTTCGATGTTTTCTCCTCCCAGTGGTTCACCGCGATCTACGTCCTGCTTTTCGTTTCCCTTATCGGCTGCATCCTGCCGCGCTCCTGGGATCACTACCAGGCGTGGAAGGCCGACCCGATCCGCGCACCGCGTAACTTTGAACGCCTGCCACTGCACGGATCTGGAGTCGTAGACAAGCCACTTGCTGAAGTGGAAGAGGACGTTCGGGATGCGTTGAAAGGCTGGCGCCTCGCCTCCTACACGCCGGAACAAGACCGCGCCGGGAAGCGCTCCTTCGCAGCTGAACGCGGTTATTCCCGCGAGTTGTTTAACCTGATCTTCCACCTCGGACTCGTCGGAATCCTAGCGACGATGGCAGCCGGGAAAATGGTCTACTACGAAGGCCAAGTCATCGTGGTCGCCGGGGCAGAGAACTCGGAATTTTGCAACACGGCCGTAGCGAACTTCGACAGCTTCCGTGCTGGCACGCTTGTCGACGGCACTAAGCTGAATCCCTACTGCGTGAACGTCAAAGACTTTTCCGCCGAATACCTGCCAAACGGCCAGGCCAAAATGTTCACCTCCAACGTGGACTATGCAGCCGGGGCCGACATCACGAAACCTCATTCTGAGTGGTCATCGTACACTTTGAAGGTCAATCACCCGCTGCGTATCGGGGAAGATCGCGTGTACCTGCAGGGGCACGGCTTCGCCCCGCGGTTCACCGTGAAATGGCCTAACGGTGAAGAACGCACCCAAATGGTGCAATTCCGGCCCGATGACCCGACCTTCTTCCTATCTTCCGGCGTGATGCGCTTTGACCCGCCAGCGGGAATGTACCCAGAACTTAAAGACCGCAGAGCTAACGGCATCGCGATCCAAGGTCTGTTCGCGCCGACTGCGCAGTGGACCGGTGAAAACGGTGCATTGCTCTCCTCCGCATACCCGGCGATGCGGGATCCAGCAGTGGCCATCGACATCTACCGTGGCGACGCTGGCCTGGATTCCGGCCGCGGGCAGTCCATCTTCACCCTCGACCCAACCCTGATGCACACCGGAGTGCTACAGAAACTGGAACGCGTCAACCTAGGGGTAGGGGAATCCATCACACTTGACGACGGCACCGTGGTCACCTTCGAAGGTGCCAATGAGTTCGCTAATCTGCAGATCAGCCACGACCCGACCCAAGTGTGGGTTCTGGTGACATCCCTCATCACTCTGGCTGGCCTGGCAGGATCGCTGTTTGTCAAGCGACGCCGCGTCTGGGTACGCCTGTCACCTACAGATTCAGGCACCCTGATTGAAACCGCAGGCCTAGCCCGCACTGACCGCGCCGGGTGGGGAGAAGAATACGAACGCATCCATCGCCGACTCCTAGGGCTGCCGGAGCCGGAGGAGGACTAGAGATCTTTTCGCATCTGGTACGCATTCTTGTCGGCCTTAGGTGAGCCTCGAGTAAAGGCTTTGGTTCAAATTTTGTCCCGTAGCACATGAATTCTTCCTGATCTACCACCTGGTGAATTCCCATCGCGAATTCACCAGGTCGAAGGAGTGAGATGGCATCCCGGTGGGTTCCGTGCCAATAGCTAAGCGCATCTTGTCCTACAGCCTCCGTACCAATGCTTAGCGTTCAGGGACAGCGGTAGGTAGTGCGTAAGGACCTGTTCCAGCCGACTTGAGGCTTGCCCGGGCTCAGAGAGAACGGTTTAGCTTCACGCTTTGAAGCATCACTTGTCAAACAGATTACTCATTTGTTCTTTTTATTAGCATCTTTCTGGCATACATCCTTCTAATGGAAGTAAAAAAACCTGAAAATGAAAGTGAAACTAATGGTAACCAAAAAATGAGGCCATTTTGAACGGGCCCTTCAACGAAGTTCCTGGTGGCAAAAAATCCCGTCACTCCGATAGCTATTGATAACCAGTCATAGCGAAAGTTTTTAATCCGAACATTATTCAAAAACGTTGATTGGATCAGGCAAATTGGCGCAATGACAAATCCTGCAATTTGAAAAAACATTGAGATCTCATTTTGGCCGTCGAGGAAAGATCTGGTAGTTGCAGTGATGATTGTGGCGATTGCAATAAACAACAGTTCGATTGTGGGGATCCGCCAGTAGGGAATCGATGATAGGGGCCTGTTAAGAACTTCATCTTGGTCTGGTATTACCAATTTGTTAAGTACTCCCCCGTTTGTACCAAAGCGTGTCGTGCGTAGGATTCTGCAATGCAGGACTGGGTGACTGTTGGGGAAGCATAAACACCTCGACAATTTGCTATCATTTTGTCCTTAAACTGTGGATTGCAGATTGAAAGCCTATTTTCGCGATCTGTATATTTGACAAAACACTGGTCATGAATTGCGCAAGGACCGCGAAAATCTGCCATGATAAGGCTTTGTGGTGGCATCCCGCCCCAAAGGTCCGTTGACCAGGTGCAGAAGTCGTGCACCTTTCTGCGTGGCGCTTGAGGGTTGTATTCGTAATCGAGGGGCCATTTGATAGGTGAACTTACATAGTATTCCTTCCCGTTTTTCGTATAGTATGAATCTTGTTGTGGAATTACGTCTGCCAAATTAATGAAAGCTGCACCATCTCGAGGTTTTGTCATTGGGGCTGGGTGGGATTTGGTGTACGAGTCCTGAGTCTGGTGTGAAGTTGATGGTAGGGTTTTTAGATCGATTCCGAGGATTTGGAAATTAAAGTCATATAAACCTCTGGAAATTTGTTTTCCGTTAATTAGAATACTTCCATTCCAGTTAAAAAGATCTTTTAATATCAATGGTTTATTGGAGAATTTCTGACTATATCCTGTTTCTTGGTCGAAAAGAGGGTCGGAAGTCGGGTAACCATATTGGCTCATTTCGTATCCTGCTCGTTGCCAGACGGCGCCGATCGCGCCCTCGATTGGGTGTGCTCCGTGCTTAGGGTGCCAATAGATCATGCCGAGAGCGAAGCGGTTGTAGCGTCCGATGCCGTCTGGGGTGCCTTCTTCATCGGTAGCCGGGTATCCGAGAGGTCCGCGTTCTTCACCGGTTTCAATCCATTTCTCTAGGATCTTGCCTTCGATAGAGACCACGCCGGACAGGGAAGTGTAGATACGTCCACGTTGAAAGGATTGCTTGCGTCCGACCCCGTCGCCGGTACCGATCTCATCGGACGTTGGGTAGCCTAGGCGTCCTTGTTCCCAGCCGTTGCGCGCCCAGACGATGGAGTTGTGGGTGGTAACTGACCATGCTCCGGTATCGGGGTGCCAGTAAATAAATCCGTTGTCGAATTCGGTGCGTTTACCCACCCCGTCGGGGTTGGTCAGTTCCCCTGATTTGGGTAGCCCCAGGAAGGAGAGGGGTGTTTGTCCGGCCCAGGCGACGGCGAGGGATTCGTATTTTTCCCGGATGGTGCCGCAGACCTGGTGGGGGCTGGGCCAGTAGGTACGGCAGTTCTCTGCTGCCAGGGGCTGCATGAGGGGTTCGTCCCCTGGTGTGGTGATGCCGAGTTGCTTGGCTTCTTGTACTTCAGCCCTGTCGGCTTGCTCTTTTGTCACGCCTCCGGGCAATTGGATGCGGTCGGAGCGCATGTGCCCGTCGATGATCTCGGGTTGCGGCTTGCCGAGGTCGGTGGGGAGGGTGTGTTCGTAGTAGTGGTTGTCGATGTTGTTTTTATTGACGCCGGGTTCGTTAAAGTCCCAGCCTGTGGTGTCAACATCGTAGATGTCTCTTTCGGATGGATGGCGCAGTTCATCGAGACTTGTTGTTGGCATGACCGGGTCTGCTGTGGCCGGGTCGAACGCGTCTAGCTGTGTGGTGAGGTCTGTTTCCTGCGCTGAAGCGGGGATGGGGTTAAAGCAAACGGTTGCGAGCACGGCTAGTGTGGCCCCGAGTTTTTTTAATCTGTGTGTCATTGCTTCGTCTTTCCTGGAAAGTGGCAGTGGTATCGAGCTTGATGTCAGATTTTCGACAGTCTGAGTCAATAGTCTTACGAAGAGGATAAGTGAAGCTGTGCACAGTGTCTTGAAAATTGAAGGAAAAGTTTTGCCACTGTCTAATTGTGTCTTCGGCATCCTTTCGCCATAGGGCAGGTGATCCCTGGCTAGCGAAAACTTGGACAAATCCCAGCTTGCCCGCTATGGTGTCTGTATCCATCAAAAGTTTGATTCTGCTTTAAGGATTCGCCATGCTGGTCAACCAAACGCTCGCCAACTACTCGGACTTGAGCTTCAAGACGGCCTTTGTCATTTACGTCTTCGCGCTCATCTTGGCGATCGTCTACTACGCCAAACAGTCCCAGGTCCTCTTTGAGCCTGCGCGTGAACTGGTCGGTGCTGGTGGCCCGGCTGCCTCAGAACCTGCGGTCATCAAGGATGTCGGTGCGGAGAAGTTTGCCGGCATGGCGCAATCCATGATTTGGTTGGCGATCATTTTCCATGCGGTGTCCGTGGTGCTGCGAGGGATGTCGGCATCCCGCTTCCCGTTCGGCAACCTTTACGAATATGTCGCAATGGTGACGCTGGTAGCGATGGCTATTGCCGCGTGGGTTATTCAGCGTCGCGAACTGCGCGTAATGTGGCCGTGGGTGCTCACCCCGGTTATTGCCTTGCTGTTTTACGGTGGGGTGAAGCTTTATGCGGCATCTGCTCCCGTCGTCCCCGCGCTGCAATCCTTCTGGTTCCCAATCCACGTCTCCACCGTCTCTATTGGGGCGGGTGTTGGCATGATTTCCGGCATGGCCTCTCTGCTGTACATCTTGCGCATGTACCAGCCAAAGGGGGAGGAACAGGGAATCTTCGGTGCGATTATGCGTCCGCTGCCATCGGCAAAAACCCTGGACGGGCTCGCATACAAAGCCGCGGTGTGGGCTCTGCCGGTGTTCGGTCTGGGCATTGCACTTGGCGCCATTTGGGCAGAATCCGCCTGGGGGCGCTTCTGGGGGTGGGATCCTAAGGAGACTATCTCCCTGGTTACCTGGGTGCTGTACGCTGCATACCTGCACGCCCGCGCAACTTCCGGCTGGAAGAATTCCGCTGCCGCCTGGATCAACATCGTGGCATTCGGGATGATGGTGTTCAATCTTTTCTTCATCAACATGGTCGTGTCCGGCCTGCACTCGTACGCCGGCCTGAACTAGGCCCGCGGGAAATCCAGCGTACGGATGGGATGTTTGACCTATGGTTTCGTCCCATCCGTACGCCTTTTTCTGACGCGCTATCCTTAATGCTATGAAAATCCTGGTCACCGGCGGCGCCGGCTTCATCGGCTCGAACTTCGTGCACCGCACGCTCGCAACGCGCCCCGATCACAACATCACTGTACTCGACAGCTTCACCTACGCCGCGAATGAAGCCAACCTCCCACGCGACATTGAGGTGCTGCGCCAGGATATTCGCGAGCCGCTGACCGGCAGCTTCGACCTCATCGTCCACTTCGCCGCCGAGAGCCACAACGACAACTCCCTCCGCGACCCCCTGCGCTTCATCAAAACCAATGTCGAGGGCACGACCCAGCTCCTCGAGTATGCACGGCTTAACGACGCCCGCTTCCACCACATCTCAACCGACGAAGTATTCGGTGATTTGGCCCTCGACGACCCCGCCCGCTTCACCCCGGACACCCCTTATAATCCGAGCAGCCCATACTCCGCCTCCAAGGCTGCCAGCGACCACATTGTGCGAGCCTATGTGCGCTCTTTTGGTGTCCAGGCCACGATTTCTAACTGCTCTAATAACTATGGGCCACGCCAGCATCCAGAGAAATTCATCCCGCGGCAGATCATCAACCTGCTGCATGGGGAGAAGCCCCGACTTTATGGCGATGGGCTGAACGTACGCGACTGGATCCACGTCGATGACCACAATGATGCTGTGTGGACTGTGATTGAGCGAGGTCAGATCGGCCAGACTTACCTGATCGGGGCCGATGGTGAGCGCTCCAATAAAGACGTGGTCCGCGCCCTCAATAAGGCTTTCGGCCGCGGCCCACAGGACTTCGTGCACATCACGGACCGGCCGGGCCACGACCGTCGTTACGCAATTGACCCGTCTTCCACGCAGGCACTCGGCTGGCGCGCTACCCGCACCTTCGAGGAGGGGCTGCTTGACACTATCAAGTGGTACCGCGAGAACCCTGAGTGGTGGGGCGCATCCCGCGCTGCGGCCGAGGCGGCCT
Source organism: Corynebacterium sp. NPDC104732 (assembly GCF_055583565.1). Taxonomy (NCBI): domain Bacteria; kingdom Bacillati; phylum Actinomycetota; class Actinomycetes; order Mycobacteriales; family Corynebacteriaceae; genus Corynebacterium; species Corynebacterium sp. NPDC104732. The sequence goes on along the minus strand of NZ_JBVJNS010000009.1, from coordinate 98,238 downwards.
ACGCGAAAGTGGAGCGGGAGCTGGAGTAATTCCCATGTGCGAGACGTGGAATTCGAGACTCGGAGCTGCAAACCCGCTATTTCGCGAAAAGCACATGTGAAGCTCCCACTCTCGAATTCCAGGACTCGCGTTTTACCAGCTGACCCATAAACCAGCCAAGCGAACTACACTAGACACCATGTTGAAGCCTGTTGCAGAAGTTCACGGTGTTTTCCTTTCCGAGCCGAAGATTTTCCCCGACCGGCGCGGCACTTTCAACGAGTGGTTCAAGGCCTCTGAGTTTGAAGCGGCCATCGGATACCCTTTTGACCTGCAACAATCTAATATCTCCTTTTCAAAGAGGGGCGTGGTTCGGGGCCTGCATTTTGCTGATGTTCCGCCGGGGCAGGCGAAGTTCGTGACCTGCATGAGTGGCGCGATTTGGGATGTGGTGCTGGATTCGCGCGTCGGTTCGCCGACGTTTGGCAAGTGGTTCGCCACCCAGCTCACCGCTGAGAACCGCTGCAGCCTTTATCTCCCGATCGGTGCGGCGCACGGATTCCTGACTTTGGAGGATTCGACCGTCGCTTATCTCACTTCCTCTGAGTATGAACCGGCGCTGGAGCACGGGATCGATCCGTTTTCCGCGGGCATCGAGTGGCCAGCAGCGGACTACATCTTGTCTGACAAAGACCAGGAAGCGCCCGCATTCGCTGACGCGAAGCTGCCCCTCTGGGAGGACTGCGCCGAATTTGAAGCAATGCTGCGTGAAGGGTGGGCCGAGTGAAAGGCATCATCCTCGCCGGCGGCACCGGATCCCGCCTGCGCCCCATCACCCTCGGTGTTTCCAAACAGCTGGTCCCGGTCTACGACAAGCCAATGATCTACTACCCGCTGAGCACCCTGATGCTCGCCGGGATTCGCGACATCCTGATCATCACCACGCCGGAGGACCGCCCGCAGTTTGAGCGCCTGCTTGCCGACGGCAGTCAGTTCGGCATCTCATTGACATTCAAAACCCAGGACGCCCCGCGCGGTTTGGCGGAAGCATTCGTCCTGGGTGCTGACCATATCGGTGATGACTCGGTGGCATTGGTGCTGGGTGACAACATTTTCTATGGTCCGGGGCTGGGCACCCAGCTTCGTCGGTTCCAAGACATCGATGGTGGTGCCATTTTTGCCTACTGGGTCGCTGATCCCTCGGCTTACGGTGTGGTGTCTTTCGATGCGGAAGGCAAAGCGACGGGCTTGGAGGAAAAACCCGAGAATCCATCCTCGAACTACGCTGTTCCTGGCCTGTATTTTTACGACAACGCAGTTGTTGACATTGCCCGTGGCCTGCAGCCCAGCGAGCGGGGAGAGCTGGAAATCACGGACGTAAACAAGGTCTACCTGGAGACCGGAAAACTACACGTTGAGGTGCTTCCTCGGGGGACTGCCTGGCTCGACACCGGCACGATCGACACCCTTATGGCCGCCGGCGACTACGTGCGCGCCATCGAACAGCGCCAGGGGCTCAAGATTGGGGCTCCGGAAGAAGTCGCCTGGCGGATGGGCTACATTACAGCCGATGACCTGGCACGGCGCGCCGAAGAACTCAAGGCTTCAGGGTATGGCGAGTACCTGCTGCAAGTGCTGCGGCGCGGGTAACAGCTGCCGAATTTCCTGTGGGTTCTGGCCAAAGAGCACCCCCGTTTTGGCTAATCAGAACCACAAATTTGCCACTACTTAATGATGTCCGACGCCAGCGTCTCGATACAGGTAAACAGGCGTTCGTTGACGGAGTAGTAGGCCCACTTGCCGCGCTGTTCGCGTTTGACGAGGTTCATGGCGATGAGTTTTTTCATGTGGTGGGTCACGGTGGGGGCGGAGACACCGAGGGCTTCAGCTAGTTCGAGTCCGCAGACGTCTTCGCAGCCTTTTTGAGCGACCAGGTGCAGGAGACGAAGCCGGGTTGGGTCGGCGAGGGCTTTGAATACGCCGACGATGTGGTCGAAGTCGGGGTTGTCTGACACTGGGCGGAGGGGGCCGGTGGTGCCCGTTACATCCAGTGGGCTGGTGGTGGCTGCCATGGAAGTCATAGGTTTGATAGTACGCCTTTGATCAAAAATGGCTTAAGAGTCCTGGTTGTCGCGTTTTTCTTGCTCGCGGCGCCACTCTTCCTCACGGCGTTTCTTGAAGCGTTCCTTTTCGATTTTCCATAGGAAGTCTTCGTCATCGTCAGGGCCTTTGATCATGGGGCGCTGCTGCGGACGTGGTGCGCCACCGAGGGAGGTGGGGGCGAAGGCTTTCCAGAGCAGGTAGATGGCAGCGATGATCAGAATGAGTAGTAACAAACGTCCCATGGGGATACTTCCTTAGATGCCTCTAGTATGGTCAAAGCTGTGAATCAAGAACCGATCCTCGATAAGTCCCTGCGAAACCGTGCGTGGCGAGACATCGCGTTGTACGGGCTCGCACGGTTGGCGCTCTTCATCGTGCTCACCGTGATTATTCAGTCTGCTGCCTACCTTATCGGAGCCCCAGTTCCGCTGCTAATTTCGGCACTGCTGGGCCTGCTGGTGGCATTCCCGCTGTCAATGTTCGTCTTTAAAGGCCTGCGCCTTAAGGTAAACGAAGAGCTCGCCGAGTGGGACGCACAACGCAAGGCACACAAAGCGTGGGTGAAGAAGGAACTAGCCGAACGCTAGGGGATCATGATCCGAGTGTCGTGCGCCGACATTGTGCTTATCGCCGCAGTTTTGCTGAACGCTGTCTGTGGCGATAAGCAACTATGCAGTTCCTTCTTCGGCTTTACTAGTGGGGCCACAGACAACAAAAGTGGAATGGGTATTTGCTGTTGTGGGCTGCCTGCTCATGGTGCTACTTACACTTTGGCTGATCACCTCCGGGATTGGATCACCGGCTATGTGCTTTTTCCCTAACCTAACAGTGATTCTTATCCCCCGAACGCTAAGGCCACAGCGGTAATCACGGACCATGCCAGCATGGCTCGTCCGGTGAGCCCCAAAACTGGGATCAGTGCGGGGCCGAGGGCCCCGGAACGGATCGGCCTGGAGGCGGGCACCAATAAAACAGCGGACGCAAGTCCAACCAACGCCCACGGGGTGCAGAGGACACTGAGCAGCAGCGATGCGCCCAGCGGCATGGCGGCGAGGATGAGCCAGAGGCGGCGTGTCCCGGCATCACCAAGGCGCACAGCCAGAGTGATCTTCCCGGCCTCGGTGTCTGTCGGGATGTCACGCAGATTGTTGGCCAGGTTCACGGCGGCGGAAATGGAACCGACGGCAATGGCCGTCGCCAAGCCAGCGAGCGAAACGCGCCCAGCCTGCGTGAACTCCGTGCCACACACGGCGACCAAGCCGAAGAAGGTAAAGACGGCGACCTCGCCCAACCCACGGTAACCATAGGGGTTGGAGCCACCCGTGTAGAACCACGCCGCGAGGATACAGACCAGGCCGACCAGGATCAGCCACCAGGCGGACGCCAGAGAAAGCGCAATGCCAAGGACACCGGCCACACCGAAAGCAATGAACGCAGCCCGTTTCACAGAAGCGGGCGCAGCGATTCCGGAGCCGGTGAGGCGGAGTGGACCAGTGCGATCCTCATCAGTGCCCTTAATGCCATCCGAATAATCATTGGCGTAATTCACACCGATAATCAGCGCCCACGAAACCCCAGCCGCGAGCAAAGCCCGCCACCAGCTAAAACCACCCTGAAACGCTGCAGCCCCCGAACCAGCAATAACCGGCGCGAAAGCATTAGCCCAGGTATGGGGGCGGGCGGCCTGAAACCATTGAGACGCAGAAGGCATAACTTCACATACTACTAGGGCAGTTCCCAGGAACCGCGGGTAGTGTAGTCAAAAGCCAAACAGACAAGGAGTCGCTGCATGATGTGGATCGGATACGCACTAGGGCAAATCGCCAGCTTCTTCCTCACGTGCTTCCGCATCATCCCACTGTTCATCGCCAATAGGCTATCGCGCACAAAAATCCCACAAGAGGGCGACGTCATCATTTCGCTGACCACGCACGGCAAACGACTGACCAAGGTGTATCTCACCCTGGAGTCCATCGCGCGTGGCTACGAAAAGGCCCCCATCGTGCTGTGGCTCGACGAACCCGACTTCAACTCCGAATACCCAGAGACCCTGAAACGCCTGATCAAACGCGGCCTGCAGGTGAAATGTTCCGACGGCCGCTATGGACCCCATACCAAATACTGGGGCCAATTCCGCGAGGTCGCCGGCACCGGAACCCGGGTTGCCACCATCGATGACGACATGATTTACCCCGAATGGTTCCTGCAGAACCTCCTATTCATCGGGGACCTGCGCAACGATGTAGTGATCGCTTACCGTGCCCACCGCATCGAACTGCGCGATGACAAAATGATGCCCTACGCCAAATGGTCCGCGGCCGACACCTGCCAGGCCAGCTTCCTTCACTTCGCCACTGGCGTCTCCGGTGTGCTGTACCCAGCCTCCTACATCCAGTACGTGGTGGACCAAGGCGATGTTTTCATGAACCTCACCCCGCGCGCCGACGACGTGTGGCTCCACGTCTGCGCGCTTCGCTCCGGGCACCCAATCCGCCAGGTCTACGCGCAGCCACGGCACTTTGCTGTCATCCCATCTACGCAGGTAGGGGCCCTGGTAGTAGGAAATACCCTGATGGGTGGCAACGACGAGCAGATCAAGAAGGTGTACACCGAGGAAGATGTGGCGCTGCTACGCGAGTGCTCGAGGAAGGAAGACTAACCGTAAGTAAAATTCGACATTTTGAGCCGTTTTCGCGCCTCACAGAACGAAGAAATGTCGAATTTTACTTACGCTCCGTCAGCAGCTTCGTCACCTTCATGCGGTCCACTTTTCCCGGTCCGGTGAGCGGAAGCTCGTCCAGATGCAGCAGCTGCTTAGGGAGCTGCCATCGTTGCAGCTCATCAAGTCCCTCGATGACATCGCCCGGTGTGGCCTTACCTGTGTAGGCGGCCACGATTTTCTGCCCCAGTCGCTCATCGGACACCCCAACCACGCATGCGCCTGTCACACCGGGGACGTTGAGCAACGCCTCTTCCACTACCTCCGGATGAATCTTGAGCCCACCGGTAATAATCACATTGTCTAGTCGACCTGTCACCCGCAACACTCCTTCGGTGAGGACGCCAGAATCCGAGGTAGCAAACCACCCGGGTTCCGCGAAAGCCTCATGGTCTGGGGCATTGCGGTAACCAGACGCGATCATCGGTCCGCCTAGGTGGATACGCTCACCGACTGTGCGTACTCGCGCGCCAGGGAGGGGCTTGCCGTTATATACACAGCCGCCTGCGGTCTCAGAGGAGCCATAGGTAGTCACCACATTGATTCCGAGTTCCCGTGCGGCTCTTAAGGTTTCGCGAGTGACCGGCGCGCCACCGACCAAGATGGCGTCGAAAAGGCGGAGCGCTTCGATGCCCTGCAGGGTCTCCATGGCTTTGAGGAGTTGATTCGGCACCAGGGAGGTGTAGGAGCGGTCGCCCGTGCTGGCCAGCTCAGACGCTGCGGTGGAAAACGCATCCAGGTTAAAACCCGCGCTTACATCCTGGTGGGTGGGTTCGATCCCGGCGATGAGGCTGCGGACGAGCACCTGGATGCCGGCGATATGGTGTGCAGGGAGCGCCAGATGCCACTGGCCGGGCCCTCCGAGCGCTTGGTGCGTGGCATCAGCAGAGCTCACGAGGTTCAGCGGGGAAAGCATCGCCCCCTTAGGGGTTCCGGTACTGCCAGAGGTTGCCATCACCAGCGCCGTGTCTGCAATCGGTTCGCCCACGCGTTGCGACGCCCGCAGCGTCGCCTGTCGCGCACGGTCTTTCTCCGGTAGGGGGAGGAGGGAGCATTGTCCAGAAATGGCTCGCTCCAGGTCGTCCAAGATGGCGATCGGATTGTGCGCAGGGACGATAAGGGGGTCGAGGCTGAGTGATTGCACAGCAGTTAAGTGTAGAGGGTGCGTCAATACCTCTTTGATAACCATTTGATAACGTTGGAAAAAATGCCTATAAGTGCAGTGTGTTGTGGTCAAGTTTTAAGATTGTTTTCTTGGTGCGATACAGAAAACCCCAGGTATGAACCTCTCCGTGACCTTTCGCTGCGCTGGGCGTGGCCTATCATTGAACGATATAGGTTGAACACAAAAGGAATATCCGTGCTTAAAAGGTCCATTAGTATCGCAATGGCATTCGTCGGCATCATCGTTGGTGCTGGCTTCGCTTCCGGACAGGAAGCGCTCCAATTCTTCGTCGCTTTCGGGCAGTGGGGAGTTGTCGGTGCGGTCATAGCCGGTGTGTTGATGGCTGTCACCGCTATGATCGTTTTGAAATTTGGTTCTTACTTTCTTGCTGGCGAACACACCGCAGTATTTGATCGGGTCACCCATCCCATCGTTGCGCGGGTGTTGGATTACGGCATTATGGCGACCCTATTCTCAGTGGGATTCGTCATGTTCGCGGGAGCTGGCGCTAACCTACAGCAGCAGTTCGGACTGCCGATGTGGGTAGGTGCGCTGCTGATGCTGGGGCTGGTCATCGCAACCGGGTTCCTGGACGTCGACCGCGTCAGTCAAGTGATTGGTATCGCCACCCCATTCATCATTTTCTTCCTGGTGCTGGCGATGGTGTTTTCTCTTCGTGACGTCCCAAGCGACCTGAACACCCTGCAGCCCTACGCCGATTCGGTGCAAACCACTCTGCCTAACTGGTGGGTGGCATGTCTCAATTACCTCGGATTCAACATGATCGTGGCGGCGTCCATGAGCATCGTGATCGGTGGATCTCAATACGATACGAAGGCCGCTGGGTGGGGCGGGCTCTTCGGTGGCCTGATCTTCGCGTTCCTGCTCGTCGGTCTGGTGCTCTCGCTTTGGGTAGCGCTCCCAGTGGTGAGCCACGAGGATATGCCGACCCTCGCTTTGGTCAATAACGTTAATCCGCTGTTGGGCAACGTGATGGCGGTCGTTATCTACGCGATGATCTACAACACCGCGATCGGCATGTTTTACTCGATGTCTCGCCGGCTCACCGCGAACAAACCGCATCGCTTCCGTGTTGTCTATATTGCGATGGCCCTGGTCGGTTTTGTTCTCAGCTTCGTAGGCTTCAAAACTCTGGTGTCCGCCCTTTACCCACTCCTGGGTTATGTAGGCGTGATGCTCATTGCCACCCTCATCGCGGCGTACTTGCGTGGCCGAACCCGGATTAACGCGGAAATTGAGCGACGCGAGACGATGCGTACCCTCGTGTCGCGCATGCTGAATCCGGCAACCGTATTTACCCGCAGGCATGCCCGCAAGCTGCGTATTGTGGCGGAACAGTCTCCGGTGAGCAATGAGGAACTTCGGGAGGCCGTGCTCCTGGAGGTGGCTGACGAGCTGGCAGCCGATGACAACGTCGACTTCACCGACGAGCAGGCTGCCAAACTGCGTGAGAAGCTAGCAGAGGAAGCAGAGCAGAACCTTAAAGAAGCTGCTGCGAAAACCACTGACAGCTCGAAGGATGACGAAGAGCGACCCGATAGTGAAACCGGGTCAACTCGCCCACTAGCGCTGCACTAGTAGTAGTAAGGGAATTCGGTCCAATCCGGGTCGCGCTTTTCCAAGAAACTGTTTTTACCTTCCACGGCCTCATCGGTCATGTAAGCCAAACGGGTGGCCTCACCTGCGAAGACTTGCTGGCCCATGAGGCCGTCATCTGTCAGATTGAAGGCAAACTTCAGCATGCGCTGCGCGGTGGGGGATTTGCCGTTGATTTCGCGCGCGACCTGGATGGCCTCTGCTTCAAGCGAGGCGTGGTCCGCCACGATATTCACAGCTCCCATGCGGTGCATAGTTTCGGCGTCATAAGTGCGGCCGAGGAAGAAGATCTCCCGGGCAAACTTTTGCCCGACCATCTTGGCCAGGTAAGCGGAGCCGTAGCCAGCATCGAAAGATCCCACGTCGGCGTCGGTCTGCTTAAATTTGGCGTATTCGCGGGAGGCGATGGTCAGGTCGCACACCACGTGCAGGGAGTGCCCGCCACCGGCCGCCCAGCCATTAACGACGGCGATGACCACCTTCGGCATGGTGCGGATGAGGCGCTGAACTTCCAGAATGTGTAGGCGCCCGCCTTCGGCTTTGGTGCGTATTTCATCGACTGTGTCTGCGGTTTCGCCGGAGGCGTAGCGGTACCCCGAGCGACCGCGGATGCGCTGGTCACCTCCGGAACAAAATGCCCAGCCACCGTCTTTTTCGGAGGGGCCGTTACCGGTGAGGAGGACCGTTCCCACATCCGGGGTGCGGCGGGCGTGATCCAGGGCGCGGTAAAGCTCGTCCACGGTGTGGGGGCGGAAGGCGTTGCGCACTTCTGGGCGGTCGAAGGCGATGCGCACGATGCCGTCGGCACGAGTTGTGCCAACGTGGCGGTGGTAGGTGATGTCGGTGAGGTCTTCGAAGCCTGCGACGGGTTGCCATTGGGTGGGGTCAAAGGGATTAGTCATGGTCTCTACTGTATGGGTTCCCGTCCTGCGCCGCGGAAGCTCACTATCTGCTGCCTCCCCCTGGCAGGAGATGGTGGCTTCCGCGGCCTGCTCCATTGCTGCAATGCGTCCCCCAAAGCTCCCCCGATGTTGCTTCACATTGCAGTGTGCAACTTCTCATCCTGCCCCCCGTCAGGTGAGTGACATCACCTTGCGGTGTTGCCCTGATGTCTGAAATAAGTATGACGTGTTGATAACGATGTTCGGTGGTGAGATGCGTGAATTTCATCCCTGTTATTCGCAATGGCCTATGTCTGCTGGGAGTGTTGCCACCGATAGGGACGTTTGTTCCACAAAAGCCTTGAGTATCAAGTCCCCTAAGCGGGGGATTAAGTACGACTTGATGGTTTGCGAATTACAGCTAGGGTGAAAGTCATTACCCATCTACAAGAAAGTAGCCCAATGATTCCCTCCCTGGATGAGCTCATCGAACGCTCCCACGTAGTTTCACTGCCAATGCGGGTGAAATTCCGCGGTATCACTACCCGGGAGGCCCTCCTCATTGAGGGACCGGCCGGCTGGGGAGAATTCAGCCCGTTCAAGGAGTACGAGCCAGCAGAGGCAGCAAACTGGCTAGCCTGCGGTATTGAAATGGCCTACCAGGGGCCACCCCCAGCGCTCCGGGACACAGTGGAAGTCAACGCAACCATCCCTGCGGTAGCTCCGGAAATGGTCCCCGAACTGCTGGAACGATTTCCCAGCTGCATGACCGTGAAAGTGAAAGTGGCAGAAAAGGGACACACCCTGGACATGGATCGCACCCGTGTCGAAGCAGTCAGAGCAGCCCGCCCTGGTGTGAAAGTGCGTATCGATGCCAACACTGGTTGGAGCGTAGACCAGGCAGAAGAGGCTGCCAAGACCTTCGGGCCACTTGATTACCTGGAACAACCCTGCGCCACCCTGGCGGAGTTGAAAGAGCTGCGCACTCGCCTCATTAGGCAGGGGATTTTCCAGCGCATCGCCGCGGATGAGTCGATCCGCAAAGCCGACGACCCATTTCGGGTGCTTGAGGCGCGCGCTGCGGATGTGGGCGTCGTTAAGGCAGCGCCATTGGGTGGGGTGCGCCGTCTCCTTCAGGTCGCTAGCCACCTGCGCAAACACGGCATGGACGTCACGGTTTCCAGCGCGCTTGATACTGCGGTGGGGCTCAGTGCCGGTATCGCCGCTGTTGCTGCCTTGCCGACGCACGATGACGACGATCTCATTGCCGTGCCGCCGGCACCGGCTGGGCTTGGCACCGGATCGCTCTTCCTGGAGGATGTAGCACCCGCAAGGGAGCTGGTGGATGGGCACCTGTCCGCCGACCCAGTGGCCCCGGACCCTGCTAGGCTCGCTGAGCTTCGGGCCGATCAAGATACGCGTCAGTGGTGGATCGACCGCCTGCGCGCGACGCATGCGGAATTGGCGCGACGCGACAACTAGAATATGGCCACATGACCGCTACGGATGTTGCTGCCCGAATTGTTGCTGAGCTGGTTGCCAATGGGATGACCGACGTTGTTGCGTGCCCCGGCTCGCGCAACGCCCCGCTGCTGCTGGAGCTGGCCAGGTCCCCGCTCAAGCTGCACATGCGTATCGACGAACGCAGCGCCGCCTTCCTCGCCCTCGGCATCGCCCGAGTGCAAAAGCGCCAGGTAGCTGTAGTGATGACATCCGGTACCGCGGTGGCGAACACCCTGCCCGCGGTGATCGAAGCGCACCTGACCAACACGCCTCTGATGATCCTGTCAGCGGATCGCCCGCGCTATTTCGTCGGCACCGGCGCCTCCCAAACCATCGAACAGTGTGGGCTGTTCGAGCCGTATGCCACGACCTTCGGCATCGATGTGGAGACCCGACCGGAGACCGCCGCCGCAACCTTACGACGCGCACTAGCTCATCCGGTCTCCCACGTGAACGTGGCCTTCCGTAACCCGCTGGTGGGCGAGGCTCCTGAGGTCACCGCAGACGTCCACGACATCTCGCTTGGTCACACCGACTGGGGCGTAGCTGATATTGACCTTTCCAAAAACACTTTGGTCATCGCAGGCGACGGTGCCTGGCAGGTCCCCGGCCTGGAGGATGTACCCACCATCGCCGAACCAACCGCACCGGCGCCACACAACGCGGTGCATCCACTCGCAGCCCACGTGTTCCACAAACCTCAGGTGTCCGCCGAGGACTATGTGGTGCACACCAAGCCAGAGCAGATCGTGGTGGTAGGGCACCCAACTTTGCACCGTGGGGTGCTCAAACTGACCCAGGATAAGGACATCGACATCACCGTGCTCACCCGCACGGCAAACTACACCGACCCGACCGGGGCGGCGCGCCGGGTGGCATCCACGGTGCGTGTCACCGGGCAGCCGTCCACGCAGTGGCTGAAAATCTGTGAAGCCGCAGGCCAGCTCGCTGCGGATGCGGTGCGGGACGGGTTGGAAAGCTGCGCAGACTTCACCGGGCTGCATGCCGCTGCCGCGATCGCAGATACCTTGGGGGTGGGGGACACCCTGGTCGTTGGGGCGTCCAACCCGATCCGCGATGTTGCCTTCGTCGGCTTGCCTTTCGACGGCGTGTCTACCTACTCCCCGCGCGGCGCAGCCGGAATCGACGGAACCGTCAGCCAGACCATCGGGATTGCGCTGGCCACCCAAGCACAATATCCAGCTGAGATTCGGGCGCCCCGGACCGTTGCCCTGCTCGGCGATGTCACCTTCTTGCACGACATTGGGGGACTGCTGATCGGGTCGGACGAACCGCGCCCAGAAAATCTCACCATCGTGGTGGCTAACGACAACGGCTGCGGCATTTTTGAAACCCTGGAACAAGGCGCGGAAGAATACCGTGACCGCTTCGAGCGAGTCTTCGGTACGCCACACGATGTGAACCTTGCTGAGCTTTGTGCTGGTTACGGCGTCGGCTACGAGCGGGCGGAAAGTGTGCAGGAGCTCGTCGATAAGCTGCTCGATGGCATTGAGGGACCGCCACAGTTTCGTGTGATCGAAGCAGTGACCACCCGCGATGGGCGACGTGACCTGCACGAAGAGATCGCCAAGGCCGTAGCCTGGTAGTCATGCACCGCATTCACCGCAGGGTCACCCAGCTTGTTCTCGCGCTCTACCTGTGCGCAGTAGTCGGTAGTGCGGCGCTCGTTATTGGGCCGCTGCTCAACGATCGTGAGATTGCCCAGAACCATGGGCGGGCACTTGCTCGCGTCACCTCAGTGACATCCTTTCGCACCACAATCGACTACCAAGACGAAGCAGGTCTCTTCCACGCCCCCAAAACTGGAGTGCTTTACCCCGGCGGGCTAGGGGAGGGCCAGCGGGTGTGGGTCGAGTATTCCAAACGTGACCCTGAGCTGGTGAAGGTGCAAGGGCGCAATTGGACTCTGGCATTGCTACCCGCCGCAAGTGTGTTCCTCATCTCAACTGCCGTGTTTGCGCTGCTCCTCACCCTGCTGGGGTGGTGGCGTAAGCGTCTCAACCTGCGCGCCGCGCTGTTGGAAGGGGGCTAAGAGTTAGGATTGCGGTTCGAAACGTTTGCCGGAATGTTTCCCTAACTTAACCTTCTGACAAGGTTGTGGTGGCTTTCAAAGGAGAGTATGGATTCCATGCGAGTTGCAATTGTTGCTGAGTCCTTCCTTCCAAATGTCAATGGCGTCACCAACTCGGTGTTGCGCGTGCTGGAACACCTGCACGAGCATGGCCACGAGGCCCTGGTGATCGCACCAGGCGCCCGCGACTTCGAGGAAGAGATCCCGTCCTACCTTGGGTTCGAGATTTTCCGTGTCCCCACGATCATGGTGCCACTGATCAACTCCCTCCCAGTGGGCGTGCCCATCCCGGCAGTCACCCAGGCGCTTCGCAACTTCAACCCGGATATCATCCACCTCGCCTCACCATTCGTGCTTGGTGGCGCTGGGGCGCTGGCCGCACGTCAGCTCCGCATCCCGGCGATCGCGGTGTACCAAACTGATGTGGCGGGATTTGCCACGAAGTACAAGCTCACCCCGTTGGCTGCGGCGAGCTGGGAATGGACTCGCACGCTGCACAACATGTGTCAGCGCACGCTCGCACCTTCCTCGGTGACCATCGCCGAGTTGGAAGCGCACGGGATCAATGAGATCTACCACTGGGGTCGTGGTGTCGACACCGTCCGGTTCCACCCTTCCAAGCGCAGCGAAGAGCTCCGCACTACCTGGGACCCCACCCGTTCCAAGCGGATCGTCGGATTCGTCGGGCGCCTGGCTGCGGAAAAGGGAGTAGATCGCTTGGCTTCGTTGGCGGATCGGGATGACTTGCAGCTCGTTATTGTGGGCGATGGGCCGGAGCGGCAACACTTGGAATCCCTGCTCCCGACGGCAGTGTTTATGGGAGCCTTGGGAGGGGAAGACCTGGCTCGCGCATACGCCAGCCTGGACCTATTCGTCCACACCGGCGAGTTCGAAACGTTCTGTCAAGCGATTCAGGAGGCCCACGCCTCCGGCATCCCGACCATCGGACCGCGCGCGGGTGGCCCCATTGACCTCATCACCCCAAGTGTGGATGGGGATTTGCTCGATGTGGAGACCTTCTCTGAGGAGCTTCCAGACGCCGTCGACGCGATTTTGGACCCACGGCGCTACGATCGTTTCGCAGCCGCATCCCGCAATACCGTGCGGACCAAGACTTGGTCGAGCCTGTGCGAGCAGCTCATAAAGCACTATGACGCCGTGATCGAGCAGTCCAAACGCGTGCCGCTCACCATCTTTGGCCCACGTCCAGAGCTCCCACTGTGGGCAGCGAAGGCACTGGGCGCGCGAATCAGCTAGCGCGCACTTCGGCTACATTTAAGGGCGTGGCTAAAAAAGGAATTAAGGCAACTCTGGACAAGCAACCCGTTGACGTGGCCCGGATGTTTGACCAGGTAGGCAAGAAGTACGACATCACCAACACCATCCTCACCTTGGGGATCGATGCCCACTGGCGTCGCCGGACCCGGGAGCGCCTGGCGCTGCGACCCGGAGAACTGGTGCTGGATCTTGCCGCCGGCACGGCCGTGTCTACCGTCGAACTAGCCAAGTCCGGCGCCACCTGTATCGCCTGCGATTTTTCCTTAGGGATGCTGGCTGCTGGCAAGCACCGCGATGTTCCCAAAGTGGCCGGCGATGGTATGCAGCTGCCGTTCCGGGACAATACGTTTGATGCCGTGACCATTTCCTACGGCCTGCGCAACATCCATGACCACGAGGCTGCGATCCGGGAGCTCGCGCGCGTCACCAAGCCAGGTGGTCGGCTATGCATCGCCGAGTTTTCCACCCCGATTGTGCCGGTATTTTCCCAGGCTTACGCCCTCGTGCTGCGGGTACTGCCAGCGATTGCACGCGCCGTCAGTTCCAACCCCACCGCCTACGAGTACCTCGCTGACTCCATTCGTGCCTGGCCGGATCAGGAAGAACTCGCCCGCCGGATCAACAACAATGGTTGGGCAGGCGCGGGATGGCAGAACCTCACCCTCGGAATCGTGGCGCTGCATTCTGCGGTTAAGCCTTAGGACCAGAGCGGGGTGTTGTGGCGTCGTGAAGCAAGCAGGTGCCCGGCGCCACGCCACACGCGGGCGACCACGTCGCGGTCTTCGTCGGTGATGAGGTTGCCCATTAGCCGTGCTGCGGAGTTCATTACGCCGGGCACCCGCAACCCCACCGGACCGAACACCGGCAGGAACTGCGGGTAGGTGAGGGCGCGAGCCAGGGTCCGGGCCAACAGGAAGGCTTCACCGTAGTGTTCCCGCAGCGTAAACGGCCACACGAGAGAAAGATCCTTACCTTGGGAGCAGAGCTTGATAGCGAGCTCGGCGGTCTCCAGAGCGTAGTCGATGCCCTCGCCATTGAGCGGGTTGACGCAGGCAGCGGCATCGCCGATCAGGGCCCAGTTCGGGCCCGCAACACCCGACACCGCGCCACCCATGGGGAGCAGCGCGCTCGCGACATTCTCCGGCTCCCCAAGCTGCCACTCCTCGCGTACCGACGCCGCGTAGCTGCGCAGCAGTTTCTTGGTATTGACGCGGGCCGGACGCGCGTCAGTCGATAGCGCGCCACAGCCAACATTCGCGTAGCCGGTGCCGAGCGGGAAAATCCACCCATAGCCGGGTTGCACGTCGCCGTCGGAGGACCGCAGCTCCAGGTGCGAGTGGATCCACGGCTCATCGCTCATCGGGGTAGAGCAGTAGGAGCGCGCAGCAATCCCATACACTTCACCGCGGTGCCACCTGCGCCCCAGCAGCTTGCCGAACGTCGAGCGCACCCCATCAGCCACGATGACATAACGGGGATGCACGCGCTTTACGACGCCATCCACCCGCACCTGAACCTCAGAAATTTGCCCGTGCGCGAGCGTTGGTTCCCCGGCCTCAGCCCCGAACCATCCCGTGACCCCGTCTTGGGTGAGGGCATGCTGCACCAACAGGTTGTCGAACTCGGTGCGGGGCATGGCTGAGCCAACGTCGCCAAAGGTCGACTGGGGCCAGGGGGCCTCGATGGAACCGCCGAAACCATGAAGCTTGAGGCCGCGGGAGGAGTAGCGCTGTGTGATCTGCTTCGCTAGGCCGATTTTCTCCAACTGGTGCATGGCACGAGGGGTGAGGCCGTCGCCGCAGGTCTTGTCGCGTGGGAAGGAAGCGGCGTCGATAAGCAGCGCAGAAAGCCCCTGCTTAGCGGCGTAAAAGGCGGCGGCGGCGCCAGCTGGGCCGGCCCCTATGATCAGGACATCCGTTGAGAAGATTGCACTCACGTCTTCCATTGTGACAAGTTCAAAGCAGAAACACTCACCCAGGGTGTGTATGTCGGAATTGTTTAAGCTACCGTAGATACCTAACTAGTTAATCCGTTTGGCCTCTCTTGCAGGGGGGCGCAGTATAGATCGAGGGCTACGACGAATGAGCAACGGCCAAGCCGGCTTGCCTAACACTGGTGAAAAACCAGAACAGCTTGTCACCCAAGTGACCGCCACCGCAGGAAATACCACGCAGGTTTCCTTGGGTGACCCGGAATTGACCGCCTCGATCACAGCAGGCCTCAGCCAGGTGGAGGAACTCCTGCGACAGGAGCTGTCTCGCGGTGAGGACTTCGTTACGGATAAGGTTCTCCACCTCGCCCAAGCTGGGGGTAAGCGTTTCCGCCCGATGTTCGCCCTCATCGCGTCCCAGTATGGTTCCGCGCCGTGTTCGCCAAAGGTCATTTCCGCGGCGACGATCGTTGAGATGACGCACCTGGCCACCCTGTACCACGACGACGTCATGGACGAAGCCGACAAGCGTCGCGGGGTTGACTCCGCCAACGCGAGGTGGAATAACTCTGTTGCTATTCTCGCTGGTGACATTCTGCTGGCCAACGTTTCCCGAATCATGGCCGAACTTGGGGTGGAAACTGTCGCGCACTTCGCAGAAACCTTCCATGACCTGGTCACCGGGCAGATGCGCGAGACCGTCGGTGCCCGTGGCGGGGACCCCATCGAGCATTACATGGACGTGATCAAGGAAAAGACCGGCGTGCTCATCGCCTCCGCCGGATACCTGGGAGCGTTGCATTCCGGTGCACCCGAGCCGATTCGAACGGCGCTGAGTAAGTTCGGCTACGACATCGGCATGGTGTTCCAGATTGTTGACGACATCATCGACATCTTCTCCGACTACACCCAATCCGGAAAGAACCCAGGCACTGACCTGCGCGAAGGTGTCTTCACCCTCCCCGTGCTCTATGCGCTCGCAGAGGAAGGTGAAGTGGGCGACGCGCTGCGCGCTAAACTCACCGGCCCGATCGGTGGCGATGACGCCCTCCTCGCCGAGGTACTCGATCTGCTCGCAAAGTCCACCGGCCGCGAGCGGGCACTTGCCGACGTCCACGCACTGCTTGCCGACGCCGAAGCCCAACTCGATCTCCTCCCAGCAGGCGCAGCCACCGAAGCGCTCCGCACGCTCGCTAAGATCACCGTCTCCCGAGTCGGATAAAAATAGCTAATGACCTGCCGATTTGCTTAAGTCGGTGGTGTTCGTAGTAGAGTGTGTAACGCACCTTGAGTGCGAGCCAGATTGCCCGAGCGGCCAAAGGGAGCGGATTGTAAATCCGTCGGCATTGCCTACGTTGGTTCGAATCCATCATCTGGCACAATCACAACCCGCCTTTCTAGATTTTCTAGGAAGGCGGGTTTTTAGTTGACTGGTGGGTTAAATGCCCTCCAGGTGGATGTGTTGCCTCTTTTGTACCCGCCTCATTATCTGCCCCATGTTAGGTGATCTGCTACTGCATAATGCCAGGTGGTGGTAGGGGGATTTTTCGTAGCATGGGGCAGATTTGTTTGGTGTGCACTCCTAAGGAGGCGCAGCAGTAAAAATGGAAGTTAGACGTCCCGCAACCAACTCGACATGGCTGTTAATCTGGTGCATTGTCACTTAAAAAAATAGCCTCTCACCACGTGATTTGTTTATTGCAGTGTTATCCGGTTATTCTTTTGAAGGCTTCAACGGAGCGGGCAGGTAAAACTGCCAGGCACAAGAGAAGCTGTGCCCCCTTAGCTCAGTCGGCAGAGCGTTTCCATGGTAAGGAAAAGGTCGACAGTTCGATTCTGTCAGGGGGCTCTGTTCTTTTTTCAGTCCTGTGCTGATTAATGAACGTGGCGGTGTAGCTCAGTGGTAGAGCAAACGACTCATAATCGTTGTGTCGCGAGTTCAATTCTCGCCATCGCTACCGAAGCACATGTGTGCGGGGTCCTTACGCGAGAGTGTGGGGACTCTTTGCACAGTTGCTTCGATATTGAAAGTCACCTTGGTGGCTGGCCTTATTTGAATTTAGGTCAGTTTCAGCTAGAGTGGTTCCGTATCGCTCGTTGCGAGTGGTGCATGAAGGGGCGTAGCTCAATTGGCAGAGCAACGGTCTCCAAAACCGTAGGTTGCAGGTTCGATTCCTGTCGCCCCTGCAAGGAAACCTTCATCAGTAAAATCCAAGGAGCTTAGGTGTCTGAAGATCGTCAACCAGGAAATGCGGCGGCTGCTGCTCGCCCTGCTGGTAAGCGTCAGGTCACTGGAGTTTCTACCACCTCTTCCGCACAGATCGCAGCTAAGAAAGCTTCCGCTAAGAGCGCTGGTGAAGATCAAGTTGGTGGTGGCGTTGCCACTTTCTTCCCCGAGGTTGGCTCGGAGCTGAAGAAAGTTATTTGGCCCACTGGCAAGCAAATGGTCACCTACACCATCGTGGTTTTCCTCTTCCTCATTCTTGTGACTGCACTGGTATCCGGAGTGGATTTCCTTGCTGGTCTCGGAGTTGAAAAAATCCTCGCCGGATAGTTAAACTAAACACCCAGATAATCCCGCCGAGTACCCCAAGGGTACGGCGGGATAATTTATTGCCCATGCCTTCCGGGTAGGATGGCTAACAACTGGCTTAACCCTCAAGCAAGAAAGTGCACAATGAGCGACGAATTTACGCCTGAGACGGATCTCGATACCGATCTGACTGATGCCGCCGAGGCTGCTGACGCGAAAGAGCAAGCAAGTGATGCTGAGCTGGCGCAGGTTGCTGAAGCTCTCGGTGATACTGAGGCAACTGCGGAAGATGCTGCTCTCGCCGAATACAAAACCCGCCTTCGTGCCTACATCCGTGAGCTGAAAAAGCTACCCGGCCAGTGGTACATCATCCAGTGCTACTCGGGGTACGAAAACAAGGTGAAGGCCAACCTGGACATGCGCGCCCAGACCCTTGAAGCGGAAGACTCGATCTTCGATGTGGTTGTGCCTATCGAAGAAGTAACTGAGATTCGTGACGGCAAGAAGAAACTGGTCAAGCGTAAGCTGCTGCCGGGTTACGTCCTCGTGCGCATGGAAGTTAACGATCGCTCCTGGTCTGTCGTTCGCGATACCCCAGGCGTCACGTCCTTCGTCGGCAACGAAGGCAACGCGACCCCAGTGAAGCACCGCGACGTCGCTAAGTTCCTCATGCCACAGACCGCACCTGCGGAGGGCGACGTGGAGCAGACCACCGCTGACGGCGAGAAGGTTATCGCCCAGCCAGTATCTGAAGGGGCTAAGGCGCCTCAGGTGGACTTCCAGGTCGGCGAGGCTGTCACCATCCTCACAGGTGCGCTTGCATCCGTGTCGGCCACGATCTCCGAGATCGATGCAGAAAACGGCAAGCTGCAGGCTCTGGTATCTATCTTCGGTCGCGAGACCCCAGTGGAGCTCACGTTCGATCAGGTGGAAAAGATCTCCTAACTACGGCGTCGGTAAGCCCGCTACAGCAATTTGGTGCTGCGGCGGGCTTTGCCGTATGGTAGAGCATCGCGCGTAAAACTTTTCGCGCCCATAATCATCCCCGGTGGCTCACGCATGTGGGCATCCGGACGTCTATTTCGAACAACATCGATGGCGAAATAGGCGGTACCACGGAAAGAAGGTTTAATCGATGGCTCCTAAGAAGAAGGTCTCCGGCCTCATCAAGCTGCAGATTCAGGCTGGTCAGGCTAACCCTGCACCACCAGTTGGCCCAGCACTCGGTGCTCACGGCGTCAACATCATGGAATTCTGCAAGGCTTACAACGCTGCGACTGAAAACCAGCGCGGTAACGTGGTCCCAGTTGAGATCACCGTCTACGAAGACCGCTCCTTCACCTTCAAGCTGAAGACCCCACCTGCTGCGAAGCTGCTGCTCAAGGCTGCTGGCCTGCAGAAGGGTTCCGGCGTTCCTCACACCCAGAAGGTCGGCACCGTGACCATGGATCAGTGCCGCGAGATCGCCACTACCAAGAAGGAAGACCTCAACGCTAACGACGTCGAGGCAGGCGCACGCATCATCGCCGGCACCGCCCGCTCCATGGGCATCGTCGTCGAGGGCGAATAAGCACTCGCTTAACGACGCCCATAGGGCGTCATTCCTGTGGCAGGGCCAGCTCCGGCCCGCACACACCACACAAATCAGTTAAGGATTTTTCACAATGAGCAAGAACTCTAAGGCATACAAGGCTGCTGCTGAGCTGATCGACGCCGGCCGCATCTACTCCCCACTCGAGGCTGCAAAGCTGGTCAAGGAGACCTCCTCCAAGAACTTCGACGCATCCGTCGACGTTGCCATCCGCCTGGGCGTTGACCCACGTAAGGCTGACC
The DNA here is from genome assembly GCF_055583565.1 of Corynebacterium sp. NPDC104732. NCBI lineage: Bacteria > Bacillati > Actinomycetota > Actinomycetes > Mycobacteriales > Corynebacteriaceae > Corynebacterium > Corynebacterium sp. NPDC104732. Next base: position 78,605 of record NZ_JBVJNS010000009.1, on the reverse strand, counting down.
AGCTCGTTCGCGGCACCGTTAACCTGCCACACGGCACCGGTAAGACCGTCCGCGTTGCAGTCTTCGCTGAGGGCGAGAAGGCAACCGAGGCTGAAGCAGCAGGCGCAGACATCGTTGGCACCACCGAGCTGATCGAGCAGATCACCGCTGGCACCATCGAGTTCGACGTTGCTATCGCAACCCCAGACCAGATGGCCAAGGTTGGTCGCGTTGCCCGCGTCCTGGGCCCACGTGGTCTCATGCCTAACCCTAAGACCGGTACCGTGACCACCGACGTTGCTAAGGCAATCGAAGAGGTCAAGGGCGGCAAGATCTCCTTCCGCGTGGACAAGGCTTCCAACCTGCACGCACTGATCGGTAAGGCTTCCTTCGACGCTGAGAAGCTGGCTGAGAACTACGGCGCGCTCATCGACGAGCTGCTGCGCCTCAAGCCATCCTCCGCCAAGGGTGTCTACCTGAAGAAGATCACCATGTCTTCCACCACCGGCCCAGGCCTGCCAGTGGACACCAGCGTTCAGAAGAACTACGCAGGTTAATCCCTATCTCTGAAAGTCCTCGCCTCCAAGCGAGGACTTTTTACTTTCCCGGGAACAATCTCCGTGGTGCAGGCATCTTACTTTCGATACAAAAACTGTATTCGATCTGTTATCACGCCGTTGACGTGCAGAAACGAGCGGATTACTGGCCAAAGGTCGCAGAGATGTGAAATCGTTTCTCAGCGCGACACGGTGAGCCTTGATAATCTGACATTCTGTCTCAACTACTAGTAAGGAAGAAATTGTGACTACACCGCAGAACCCATTCCAGGACAACAACTCTGGCAACGAGTATGGCCAGGGGAATAACAACAACCCTTACAGCCAGAACTCGGGCGATGCTTACAGCGCAGCTGGTAGCTACCCGAATTCCGGCTACTCTGATCAGCCACTGATGGACGAACGCCCTCAAAACTACCTTGTTTGGGCGATCTTGGCCACTGTCTTGTGCTGTGTACCAACCGGTATCGCGTCGATCGTGTTCGCTACTCAGGTCAACAGCAAATGGGATATGGGCGACAGGGAAGGCGCCCGCAATTCTGCAAACAAGGCAAAGCTGTGGGCAATCATCTCTGTGGTGGCCGGCATTATTGTTGGCATCGTCAGCATCGCCGTGCAGTACTCACTCGGTGACCTTGGTTCCTCCGTCTAGTCTCAGGTGAGTCGGATAACTTCACATCCGGTTGCTCCGCTTTTCGTTGGTGCTACGGCAGTCTGTGGCTGCGTTGCTGTCGCAGTCGCAGACCCAGAAACCCCTGGTGGTGTGATCCCAGTGTGTCCGACTAAGGCATTGCTGGGAATCAACTGTCCGGGGTGTGGCTCCATGCGAATGATTCAGTGCCTCACGCAATTACGCTTTAGCGATGCGCTTCGTTACAACGCCCTCGGGCTCCTCTTCGTTCTTATCTTGATTTGGGCGTGGGTGGCTTGGTTGGGAAAAACTTGTGGGAAGAAGATCCCTGACTTTTTGCAATGGAAGCATGCACCTGTCGTCGTCGGGGTGCTCATCGCCGTGTGGTTTGTGATCCGAGTACTGCCGTTTGAACCGTTTCGCAGTTTGCAGGTGTAAAACCCACTGGGCTGGCGATTTGTGTTTTCCGCTAGGTAACGGCTAGAGTACCTAGCGAAGTTTGAACCGCCGTGCCAAACGGCGTAGCTCAAGTTTCACCGAAGACCGTTGGTCACCTCACTTCAGAGGTCGAAGGAATTCCCACTAGGGGATCGGCCCACGCAGGAGTAACTAGAGTCCATCCTCACAGTATGTGAGTTTGTTCCCTGTGCTCTTGCACGGGGTTTTTTGTTTGTTCAAGAAACCTCGGCGGACAATGTACATATACATGAGGAAGGAGGCGAAGTAATGGCAAACGCAAAGAACACCGCTGCTCTGGCAGAGCTGAAGGAGAAGTTCGCAGCTGCGAACTCGATCGTCCTGACCGAGTACCGTGGCCTGACTGTGGCGCAGACCACCGAACTGCGTCGTGCTCTGGGCTCTGATGTCCAGTACTCCGTCGCCAAGAACACCATGATCAAGCTGGCTGCTAAGGAAGCTGGCATTGAAGGTCTTGATGATCTCCTTACCGGTCCTACCGCTATTGCTTTCATCAAGGGCGAGGCTGTAGATGCTGCTAAGGCACTGAAGAAATTTGGTGGCGACAACAAGGCATTCGTGGTCAAGGGTGGCTACATGGATGGCAACGCTCTGAGCGCAGCTCAGGTCGACGCTATTGCCGAGCTGGACAACCGCGAGACCACTCTCGCAAAGCTGGCTGGCGCCATGAAGGGCAACTTGGCAAAGGCTGCAGGCCTGTTCAACGCTCCTGCTTCCCAGGTCGCACGCCTCGGCGCTGCGCTGCAGGAAAAGAAGCAGGGCGAATAATTTCCCACCGCCGGGAAAACAAAACCATTTACTTCCCTGACTCACCAGAGTCACACAAACGAAAGGACCGCCACCATGGCTAAGCTCACCAAGGACGAGCTCATTGAAGCTTTCAAGGAAATGACCCTCATCGAGCTCTCTGAGTTCGTTAAGGAATTCGAAGAGGTCTTCGAGGTCACCGCTGCTGCTCCAGTTGCAGTTGCTGCTGCAGGTGCTGCAGGTGGCGACGCTGCCGCTGCTGCTGAAGAGAAGGACGAGTTCGACGTCGTTCTCGAGGACGCTGGCGCAAAGAAGATCGGCGTTATTAAGGCTGTTCGCGAGATCGTTTCCGGCCTGGGCCTGAAGGAAGCTAAGGAGCTCGTTGAGGGCGCACCTAAGGCTATCCTCGAGGGTGCTAACAAGGACGACGCTGAGGCTGCTAAGGCTAAGCTCGAAGAGGCTGGCGCAAAGGTTACCCTCAAGTAATCTCGCTTTTTCAAGCATCAAACCCGCTCACCGCTTTGGTGAGCGGGTTTTTCCGTAGGTGCACCATAGATTTAGCGTACGGATGGGATTTCTGAGGCCTGATTCGTCCCATCCGTACGCTAAATTTCGCGCCTAGAACCTAGATGTTTCAAGGCGTCACCCGTGAGCCGGTAGGTGTCCCACTCTGAGAGTGGAAAAGCTCCGATGTGCTGGTAGAACTGGATAGAGGGTTCGTTCCATTTCAGAACGGACCATTCCATGCGGGCGTAGCCACGTTCCACGGCTAGCTTTGCGAGGTGTTTCAGTAGTGCGCCGCCGATGCCTTGGCCACGGCGTTCTTCGCGAACGTAGAGGTCTTCTAAGTAGATACCGTGGGTGCCTTCCCAGGTGGAGTAGTTGTGGAACCAGAGGGCGAAGCCGTCGAGGGTGTGCTCGGAGGTTTCCGGGGAGTCCACGACTATGGCGTGCACGGCGGGGTTGTCGCTGAATAGGGCGTCGTGAAGCTGCCTGCTTGTTGCCCGTACGGCGTCTGGTTCGCGTTCGTATTCGGCGAGCGCCAGGATGAGTCGGTGGATCTCGGGGACGTCTGCGGGGGCCGCTGGTCTTACGGTGGGGCTGTGCATATCAGGCAGTGTATTCCTTCAGGTGCGACGTGGGCCAGGTAGGATGTTCACCATGCTTCCTAAGTCCCGAATCTTTTCCGCGCTGACAGTTGGCCTCGGTGTCATGTTGCTGGTGTGGGGATTTCTGGCACCGCAGTTCCTCCATTTTGATGGTCGGATGCCACTGGACCTGCGGAACACTACCGTCACGCTGCAAGACGAGCAAGCTCAGACGCTGGTGCGACAGCAGGGGAAAGTGGTGACTGTACCGGTCACCCGCCAGTATCATGCTGAATTCATGGACCCGGTGGATGCTAATTCCGTGACCACACGGTTGGGTGTCACCACGATGCGGGGCAGTAATCAGGACGAGCTTGATCGGCTCATCGACGCCACCGTTTGGAGCTACCGGCTGGATCGCTACACCGGCCAGGCCTTGACCCCTGCGACGCTCGCGGACCAGCCTGCCAGCGCCACCCGCCAGGTGTCTATTGATTCGCTGTGGGTGAAGTTCCCCGTCAATTCAGCGCAGCAGACCTACCAGGTATTCGATGTGACGTTGCGCAAGGCCGTGCCGGCGACCTTTCAAGAGGAGATGGAGATTCAAGGGCGCACGGTGTATCGCTACCGGCAGGACATCGAGCCGACGAATGTCGCGATGAATTATGCCGGCCCGTTTAATACCACCCAGTTGGATGAAGGGGAGCAGGGGTACCTCTTCCACTCCGGCACCCGCGACTTCTACGTGGACCAGAAGTCGGGGCTGGTGGTGGACATCCATGAAAAGGTGGATGATTTCTACGGCACGCGAGAAGGGGAGAAGAAGGAGCAGGTGCTGCTTTTCGACGGCCGGATGGCTGAAGCCTCGCGTAATGAGATGCTTTCTCAAGCCGAAAGTATCAATGACGGCTCGGTTATCAGGATCTTGAATCGAGTCGCTGCGGGAGTGGGTATCGGCTTAACTCTGCTGGGGTTGTTGGGAGTGTTCGGCGTGATTGGTCGGAAACGTTAGGCGTGTCGGCTGTCCTGGGGGCACTACTGTGTTAGAGTTCCCGCAATGCATGCGTTTGTAAACGCTTTACTTCCAGGCATATCTGATATAGGCTGTTTCGTTGCACTGGAATCTGTCACCAGTTTTTCTGAAAGACCTTGGCTATCGGCTTGAAAATACCGATTTGACAAGGTCACTCCGTGCTATCTGGATGTAAAGTCCAGTGGCATAACTGGTGCGGTTTCCTCAGCAGACCGAATGCTCAAAGTAAGTGATTGCCGCCCTTTACCCACTTTAGGGGGTGGTGATTACGTGAGGTGCTGGAAGGACGCATCTTGGCAGTCTCCCGCCAGACCAAGTCTATGGCCGATATCCCCGGAGCTCCGAAGCGATACTCGTTCGCTAAGGTAACGGAGCCAATCGAGGTCCCTGGGCTTCTGGATCTTCAGCTCGAATCTTTCGCATGGCTGATCGGCACGCCGGAGTGGCGTGCCCGCATGCAGGAAGAAGTCGGCGAAGGCCAGAGGGTTACCAGTGGCCTCGAAGACATTTTGGAAGAGTTGTCCCCAATCCAGGACTACTCCGGAAACATGTCCCTTTCTCTGTCCGAGCCTCGCTTCGAAGAAGTGAAGCACTCTATTGATGAGTCCAAGGACAAGGACATCAACTACTCTGCACCGCTGTACGTCACCGCGGAGTTCGTGAACAATGAGACCGGCGAAATTAAGTCGCAGACGGTCTTCATTGGCGACTTCCCGATGATGACGGACAAGGGTACCTTCATCGTGAACGGCACCGAGCGTGTCGTTGTCTCTCAGCTGGTTCGCTCCCCAGGTGTGTACTTCGATCAGTCGATCGACAAGTCCACCGAGCGTCCGCTGCACGCTGTGAAGGTTATTCCTTCCCGTGGCGCGTGGTTGGAGTTTGACGTCGATAAGCGCGACACCGTTGGTGTTCGTATTGACCGCAAGCGTCGCCAGCCGGTGACCGTCCTGCTGAAGGCTTTCGGCTGGACCACCGAGCAGATCAAGGAACGCTTCGGATTCTCCGAGATCATGATGGCAACCCTCGAGTCCGACGGTGTCTCCAACACCGACGAGGCCCTCCTCGAGATCTACCGCAAGCAGCGCCCAGGCGAGCAGCCTACCCGCGACCTTGCACAGTCCCTCCTGGACAATTCCTTCTTCCGTGCAAAGCGCTACGACCTGGCTAAGGTCGGCCGTTACAAGGTCAACCGTAAGCTCGGCCTCGGTGGTGACCACGATGGCTTGATGACCCTGACCGAAGAAGACATCGCTACCACCATTGAATACCTGGTGCGCCTGCACGCTGGTGAAACCTCGATGACCTCCCCAACCGGGGAGATCATCCCAGTTGAGGTGGACGACATTGACCACTTCGGTAACCGTCGTCTGCGTACCGTTGGCGAGCTGATCCAGAACCAGGTCCGCGTTGGCCTGTCCCGTATGGAACGTGTCGTGCGTGAGCGCATGACCACCCAGGACGCTGAGTCCATCACGCCGACCTCCCTGATCAACGTTCGTCCCGTGTCTGCGGCGATCCGTGAATTCTTCGGAACCTCCCAGCTGTCCCAGTTCATGGACCAGAACAACTCGCTGTCGGGCCTGACCCACAAGCGTCGTCTGTCCGCACTGGGCCCAGGTGGCCTGTCCCGTGAGCGCGCCGGCATTGAGGTCCGCGACGTTCACCCATCTCACTACGGCCGTATGTGCCCAATTGAGACTCCGGAAGGCCCAAACATTGGTCTGATCGGATCCCTGTCGTCCTACGCTAAGGTCAACTCCTTCGGCTTCATTGAGACTCCGTACCGCAAGGTGGAAAATGGTGTGCTCACTGATCAGATCGAGTACCTGACCGCTGACGAGGAAGACCGCTACGTTATTGCGCAGGCTTCCATCGACGTGGACGAGTCCGGCAAGATCGTTGATGACACCGTAGTGGTGCGTCTGAAGAACGGCGACATTGAGGTCGTTGACTCCAAGACCATTGACTACATGGACGTCTCCCCACGCCAGATGGTGTCCGTGGCAACCGCCATGATTCCATTCCTCGAGCACGACGACGCAAACCGTGCCCTCATGGGCGCGAACATGCAACGTCAGGCCGTGCCGTTGGTACGCTCCGAGGCTCCATTCGTGGGCACCGGCATGGAAAAGCGCGCTGCTTACGACGCTGGCGACCTGGTGATCTCCAAGAAGGCCGGCATCGTGGAGAACCTTGCTGCTGACTTCATCACCATCATGGGTGATGATGGCATCCGCGATACCTACATGCTGCGCAAGTTCCAGCGCACCAATCAGGGCACTTCTTACAACCAGAAGCCACTGGTCAACATTGGTGACCGCGTCGAGGCTGGCCAGGTGCTTGCCGACGGCCCAGGTACCGCTAACGGTGAAATGGCCCTCGGTCGTAACCTGCTCGTGGCATTCATGCCATGGGAAGGCCACAACTATGAGGACGCCATCATCCTGAACCAGCGCCTGGTGGAAGAGGACATCCTGACCTCCATCCACATCGAGGAACACGAGATCGATGCTCGCGACACCAAGCTCGGTGCCGAAGAGATCACCCGTGAAATCCCGAACGTCTCTGAAGATGTTCTGAAGGACCTCGACGAGCGCGGTATCGTCCGCATCGGTGCAGACGTCCGTGACGGCGACATCCTGGTGGGTAAGGTCACCCCGAAGGGTGAGACCGAGCTGACCCCAGAAGAGCGCCTCCTGCGCGCCATCTTCGGTGAGAAAGCCCGCGAAGTCCGCGACACCTCCATGAAGGTGCCACACGGTGAGACCGGTAAGGTCATCGGCGTCCGTCGCTTCTCTCGCGAGGACGACGACGATCTCGCCCCTGGTGTCAACGAGATGATCCGCGTGTACGTGGCTCAGAAGCGTAAGATCCAGGACGGCGACAAGCTCGCTGGCCGCCACGGCAACAAAGGTGTCGTGGGCAAGATCCTGCCACAGGAAGATATGCCATTTATGCCAGACGGCACCCCAGTGGACATCATCCTGAACACCCACGGTGTGCCTCGCCGTATGAACATCGGCCAGGTGCTGGAAGTTCACCTCGGTTGGCTTGCCGCTGCTGGTTGGCACATTGATCCGGAAGACGTCAAGAACGCAAAGCTGCTGGAGACCCTCCCAGAGGAGCTCTACGACGTTCCAGCCGGTTCCCTGACCGCCACCCCGGTGTTCGACGGCGCAACCAACGAAGAACTTGCTGGTCTGCTGGCTAACTCACTGCCAAACCGCGACGGCGACGTCATGGTGGATGAAAATGGCAAGGCGCAGCTGTTCGACGGCCGTTCCGGTGAACCATTCCCATACCCAGTGTCTGTCGGCTACATGTACATCCTGAAGCTGCACCACTTGGTCGATGAGAAGATCCACGCTCGTTCCACCGGCCCTTACTCCATGATTACCCAGCAGCCACTCGGCGGTAAGGCCCAGTTCGGTGGCCAGCGCTTCGGTGAAATGGAAGTGTGGGCAATGCAGGCGTACGGCGCGGCCTACACCCTGCAGGAATTGCTGACCATCAAGTCTGACGACGTGGTTGGCCGTGTGAAGGTCTACGAAGCCATCGTGAAGGGCGAAAACATCCCGGATCCTGGTATTCCTGAGTCCTTCAAGGTTCTGCTCAAGGAGCTCCAGTCCTTGTGCCTGAACGTGGAGGTTCTCTCCGCTGACGGCACCCCGATGGAGCTCGGCACCTCTGACGACGACGAGTTTGACCAGGCTGGCGCCTCCCTCGGCATCAACCTGTCTCGCGACGAACGTACCGACGACATCGCGTAACTCACGGTCTTAGCAGCTTAACGACGGCCATAGGATTGCAACCTATGGCCCGTCGATAAGCGCGAAGGCGAAAAACGAACAAGTTCTTTAGAAAACCCAAGACATTTTAGGGAAAGGGAGTTACGTGCTCGACGTCAACTTCTTCGACGAGCTCCGCATTGGTCTCGCCACCGCCGACGACATCCGTCGTTGGTCTAAGGGCGAGGTCAAGAAGCCTGAGACCATTAACTACCGTACTTTGAAGCCTGAGAAGGACGGCCTGTTCTGCGAGCGCATTTTCGGTCCAACTCGCGACTGGGAATGCCAGTGTGGTAAGTACAAGCGCGTCCGTTACAAGGGCATCATCTGTGAACGCTGTGGCGTTGAGGTGACCAAGTCCAAGGTGCGTCGTGAGCGCATGGGCCACATCGAGCTCGCCGCTCCAGTGACCCACATCTGGTACTTCAAGGGCGTGCCATCTCGCCTCGGCTACCTTCTGGACCTGGCTCCAAAGGACCTGGAGCGCATCATCTACTTCGCAGCCAACATCATCACCTCCGTTGATGAAGAGGCTCGCCACAACGACCTGACCACTCTGGAAGCAGAAATGCTGCTAGAGAAGAAGGACGTTGAGGCCGACATGGAGTCTGAGATCGCGGATCGCGCTCAGAAGCTGGAAGAGGACCTCGCTGAGCTCGAGGCCGCCGGCGCTAAGGCTGACGCCCGCAAGAAGGTCCAGTCCGCTGCAGAAAAGGAAATGCAGCACATCCGTGAGCGCGCTGAGCGTGAGATCGACCGCCTGGAAGAGATTTGGCAGACCTTTGTCAAGCTCGCTCCAAAGCAGATGATCATCGACGAGACCATCTACACCGAGCTGGTTGACCGCTACGAGGATTACTTCACCGGCGGCATGGGCGCCGAAGCTATTCAGGAGCTCATCCGTGGCTTCGACCTCGACGCCGAGGCTGAAGAACTCCGCGAGATCATCAACAACGGCAAGGGCCAGAAGAAGATGCGTGCCCTCAAGCGCCTAAAGGTTGTTGCAGCCTTCCAGCGCTCCGGCAACGACCCAGCTGGCATGGTCCTGGACTGCATTCCAGTGATCCCACCAGAGCTGCGCCCAATGGTTCAGCTCGACGGTGGTCGCTTCGCAACCTCCGACCTCAACGACCTCTACCGCCGTGTGATCAACCGCAACAACCGCCTCAAGCGCATGATCGATCTGGGCGCACCAGAGATCATCGTGAACAACGAAAAGCGTATGCTGCAGGAATCTGTGGACGCGCTCTTCGACAACGGTCGTCGCGGCCGCCCAGTGACCGGCCCGGGCAACCGCCCACTGAAGTCCCTGTCTGATCTGCTCAAGGGCAAGCAGGGTCGCTTCCGTCAGAACCTGCTGGGTAAGCGTGTCGACTACTCCGGTCGTTCCGTTATTATCGTTGGTCCGCAGCTGCGCCTGCACGAATGTGGTCTGCCGAAGCTGATGGCTCTTGAGCTGTTCAAGCCATTCGTCATGAAACGACTGGTGGAAAACGACTACGCACAGAACATCAAGTCCGCAAAGCGCATGGTGGAACGCCAGCGTCCAGAGGTGTGGGACGTCCTCGAAGAGGCCATTTCTGAGCACCCAGTGATGCTGAACCGTGCACCTACGCTGCACCGCCTCGGTATCCAGGCCTTCGAGCCAGTGCTCGTCGAAGGTAAGGCAATTCAGCTGCACCCACTGGCCTGTGAAGCATTCAACGCTGACTTCGACGGTGACCAGATGGCAGTCCACCTGCCACTGTCCGCTGAAGCTCAGGCAGAGGCCCGCGTGCTGATGCTCGCTTCCAACAACATCCTGTCGCCAGCATCCGGTAAGCCACTGGCTATGCCACGTCTGGACATGGTCACCGGTCTGTACTTCCTGACCCTGGCCAAGGGCAAGGATGAGTTCGGCGGCCAGGGTGCTTACGAACCAGCAACCGCTGAGGGCATTGCTCAGGGCGTGTACTCCTCCATGGCGGAAGCCATCATGGCCTACGACCGTGGCGTGCTCGGCCTGCAGGCACCGATCAAGGTACGCATCTCTCACCTGCGTCCACCAGCAGACATTGAAGCTGAGCAGTTCCCAGACGGCTGGAACAAGGGTGACACCTGGATGGCAGACACCACCCTGGGTCGCATCATGTTCAACGAGCTGCTGCCATGGAACTACCCATACCTTGAGGGCGTCATGGTCCGTAAGGGCGGCGGCTCCGACAAGATCATGCTCGGCGACGTCATCACCGACCTGTCCGCGCGCTACCCAATGATCACCGTCGCGCAGACCATGGACAAGATGAAGGATGCCGGTTTCTACTGGGCAACCCGTTCCGGCGTGACCATCACCATGTCTGACGTGCTTGTGCTTCCGAACAAGGACGAAATGCTCGACCGTTACGAGGCCGAAGCCCGTACCATCGAGACCAAGTTCCAGTTCGGTAAGCTCACCTCCCGCGAGCGTTACGACCGCCTGGTCGAGCTGTGGAAGGACGCCACCGACGAGGTTGGTAAGGCCGTTGAGGACCTGTACCCAGATGACAACCCGATCCCAATGATCGTGAAGTCTGGTGCAGCAGGTAACATGCGTCAGATCTGGACCCTGGCCGGCATGAAGGGCATGGTTGTGAACTCGAAGGGTGACTACATCACCCGACCAATTAAGACCTCATTCCGTGAAGGCCTGACGGTTCTCGAGTACTTCAACAACTCCCATGGTTCCCGTAAGGGCCTGGCCGATACCGCACTGCGTACCGCAGACTCCGGTTACCTCACCCGTCGTCTGGTTGACGTTGCTCAGGACGTCATCGTCCGCGAAGAGGACTGTGGTACCCGCCAGGGCGTCCGCGTCCCAGTGGCGGAGAAGTCCGGCGATAAGTACGTCCGCCACTCCCTGGTTGAGACCTCTGTCTCTGGCCGAGTATTGGCAGCAGACGCCGTCGATAAGGACGGCAACGTCGTCCTGGCCGCCGGCACCGACCTCGGCGAGCTGCAGATCGACGCACTTGTCGACGCCGGAGTTGAGATCGTAAAGGTCCGTTCGGTCCTGACCTGCCAGACCCCAACCGGCGTGTGCGCGAAGTGCTACGGCAAGTCCATGGCATCCGGCCACCAGGTCGACATCGGCGAGGCCGTCGGTATCGTCGCAGCACAGTCCATTGGTGAGCCTGGTACCCAGCTGACAATGCGTACGTTCCACCAGGGTGGTGTCGGTGGTGACATTACCGGTGGTCTGCCACGTGTCCAGGAGCTTTTCGAGGCCCGCGTTCCAAAGAACCGCGCCCCAATCGCCTCCGCCGCTGGCGTTGTCCACCTCGAGGACGAAGGCAACTTCTACACGCTGACCATCGAGCCAGAAGACGGCTCCGACAACGTGGTTTACGAGAAGCTGTCCAAGCGCCAAGGCCTGGCAATGGTGAAGGTTCCAATGGAATCTAACCCAGACGCCATGATCGAGCGCACGCTGCGCGAAGGCGACCGCGTTGAGGTGGGCGACCGCCTGCTGCGTGGCCCAGCTGACCCGCACGACGTGCTCGAGGTGCTTGGTCGCCGTGGTGTGGAACAGCACCTGATTGATGAAGTGCAGGCCGTGTACCGCGCCCAGGGTGTGGCTATCCACGACAAGCACATCGAAATCATTATTCGCCAGATGCTGCGTCGCGGTACCGTCATCGAATCCGGTTCCACCGAATTCCTGCCGGGCACCCTGGTTGATCTGTCCGAAGCAAAGCGTGCTAACGCCCAGGCTATCGCCGACGGCGGCCAGCCAGCCGAGCTCCGCTCCGAGATCATGGGTATCACCAAGGCCTCTCTGGCTACCGAATCCTGGCTCTCCGCGGCCTCCTTCCAGGAGACCACCCGCGTGCTTACCGACGCCGCCATCAACAAGCGCTCGGATAAGCTGATCGGCCTCAAGGAGAACGTGATCATCGGTAAGCTGATCCCAGCTGGTACCGGTATCGCCCGCTACCGCAACATCTCGGTCAAGCCAACCGAGGCAGCACGCAACGCCGCCTACTCGATCCCAACCTATGGCGATTCGATCTACGGCGATGACGGCTACGGTGAGTTCACCGGCGCTTCCGTCCCGCTGGACGAGACCTTCTAGTCCTATTTAGGTCTGCTGACACAATCGGCCCCGGCCTTGGTACCGAAAACTCCCAGTGGGTGGGAGTGATACCAAGGCCGGGGCTGGTTTAGTTAGAACAGAAGCGAAATCAAGCGTACGGAAGGGACTTTTCAAGCCTTAAAAATCCCATCCGTACGCTCGATCTGCTGGTGGATGAGAAATTATATTGTCCGAGGCATCCGCTTTACTTCCACGCCACCCATGAGCGCGAGGCCCGTGACCCGGACAGTCGGCACGTTAGTGGGTAAATCTTCCATCCGGGTGGTTACTTCTTTGTTAGAGACGATTCCATAACCACCCATAATTCCGGTGCCGTCGCAGACGACGCGCACATCTTCCGGGACGAGTACAGAAATACCACCCATTACCGCCCATGCATGAATGGTGATGTCATGGCCTGCGAATTGCGCACGAGTGAGGTCGAGAATAGTTCCACCCATGACGGAGATGGAGGTGTGTGACGTGGCAATTGTCCACGATCCGTTCCGCTCACTACCTCCCATGAGTGAAAAACTGAACGTCTCGCCGGGTGTGTTCGTCACCACATTTTGTGAGGGTAGGGAAGGGGAGTAATGGGGACGCTCAGCCACTTCCTTGCCTAGAAGGCGAGCGGGGTCAGGAACTAAATCAGATAAGGGCGTGAGTAGCTCATCGCGGTATTTTGCCTGCGTGACGGCACGGGATCGCTCGTCGAACTCCGCGAAATCTAACTGGCCATTACTCAATGCTTGGCTCAGCACAGCCAAAATCTGATTGCGGTCATTGTCGGTGGCGCGAAGGCGGGGCTTTTCCATGGGTTTAGAATAACCAACGAATTTGGTTTGTGGTGGGGCAATGCTGTACGCTGGCGGACAGTCCCACGTTTTTATGGTGGGAGCCTTGCGTTAGACCAGCTGAAGAGCTGTTCAGTATGACGCGATGGAATTGCACGGTAGCGGCCCCGGAGAAGAGCCCCTTTTTTGGTTTGTCTACCTACTTTCGCGGTTCCGAGGCTACAACTAAAGCTCATCACAGTAGAAAGAACTTCTATGCCAACTATTCAGCAGCTGGTCCGTAAGGGCCGCCATGATAAGAGCACGAAGGTCGCTACCGCCGCATTGAAGGGTTCCCCTCAGCGTCGTGGCGTATGCACCCGTGTTTACACCACCACTCCTAAGAAGCCTAACTCTGCACTGCGTAAGGTTGCCCGTGTGCGCCTGACCTCCGGTATCGAGGTTTCCGCATACATCCCAGGCGAGGGCCACAACCTCCAGGAGCACTCCATGGTGCTCGTTCGCGGTGGTCGTGTGAAGGACCTCCCAGGTGTTCGCTACAAGATCGTGCGTGGCGCACTTGACACCCAGGGTGTTAAGGACCGCAAGCAGGCACGTTCCCGCTACGGTGCAAAGAAGGGATAAGAGGAATGCGTAAGGGAAAGGCTCCAGTACGCCCGGTCGTTAAGGACCCGGTATACGGCTCTGAAACTGTTACCCAGCTGGTTAACAAGGTTCTGCTGGATGGCAAGAAGTCCACTGCAGAACGCATCGTGTACAACGCACTCGAGGCTTGCCGTGAGAAGACCGGTACCGACCCAGTGCTGACCCTCGAGAAGGCTCTGGGCAACATCAAGCCAGACCTCGAGGTTCGCTCCCGCCGCGTTGGTGGCGCAACCTACCAGGTTCCTGTTGAGGTTCGCCCAAACCGTGCAAACACCCTCGCTTTGCGTTGGCTCGTGACCTTCACCCGCCAGCGTCGTGAGAACACCATGGTTGAGCGCCTCGCTAACGAGATCCTCGATGCAGCCAACGGTCTTGGTGCTTCCGTGAAGCGCCGCGAAGACACCCACAAGATGGCTGAAGCAAACCGCGCTTTCGCACACTACCGCTGGTAGTGCAAACGACCCACATTGGCCTCGTCGCCGATCCACCCAGAACCTTCCGTTCTGCGGCGACCTCGGTGCGAGGCCATTTGTGTGCCTAATGCCATCTCGATTTGCTGGAGATTTTCAACCTAGGGGCTGTAAAACTAGCAAAACAATGGCAGAATTGATCGAGTACCATATTCATCGGCGAATTTAGTCTAGGTTCACGGTTTTTCACCGGCCTTCAACTAAAAACGCCCACAACTGACGAGTTGGGGAACCACTGTGGCACAAGAAGTGCTTAAGGACCTAAACAAGGTCCGCAACATCGGCATCATGGCTCACATCGATGCTGGTAAGACGACGACCACTGAACGTATTCTCTTCTACACCGGTATCAACCGTAAGGTTGGCGAGACCCACGATGGTGGCGCTACCACCGACTGGATGGAGCAGGAGAAAGAGCGCGGTATTACCATTACCTCCGCTGCTGTGACCTGTTTCTGGAACGAAAACCAGATCAACATCATTGACACCCCGGGCCACGTTGACTTCACCGTTGAGGTAGAGCGCTCTCTGCGTGTCCTTGACGGCGCAGTCGCTGTCTTCGACGGCAAGGAAGGCGTTGAGCCACAGTCCGAGCAGGTGTGGCGTCAGGCTGCTAAGTACGACGTTCCACGTATCTGCTTCGTGAACAAAATGGACAAGCTCGGTGCTGACTTCTTCTTCACCGTTGGCACCATCGTCGACCGCCTGGGTGCAAAGCCATTGGTTCTGCAGATCCCAATCGGTGCAGAAGATGACTTCGACGGCGTTGTCGACCTGATCAACATGCAGGCGCTGACCTGGCGCGGCAAGGTTGAGGTCGGTACCCCAGCTACCGTCGAAGAGATCCCAGCTGACCTCGTTGACACTGCAAACGAATGGCGTGAGAAGCTGCTCGAGACCGTCGCTGAGTCCGACGAAGAGCTGATGGAGAAGTACTTCGGTGGCGAAGAGCTCACCGTTGAGGAGATCAAGGCAGCCATCCGCAAGATGACCGTCAACTCCGAGGTCTACCCAGTTCTGTGTGGTACCGCATACCGCAACAAGGGTGTCCAGCCACTGCTCGACGCAGTCATCGACTTCCTCCCGAACCCACTGGACATCGGCGAGGTTCACGGACACGCTGTCGGCGATGAGAGCACCACCGTTGTGCGCAAGCCTTCCGACGACGAGCCTTTCTCTGCTCTGGCATTCAAGATTGCTGCTCACCCATTCTTCGGTAAGCTGACCTTCGTCCGCGTGTACGCAGGCGTTGTGGAGCCAGGTGCTCAGGTCATGAACTCCACCAAGGGTAAGAGGGAGCGCGTCGGTAAGCTGTTCCAGATGCACGCCAACAAGGAGAACCCTGTTGACGCCGCACACGCTGGTAACATCTACGCCTTCATTGGTCTGAAGGACACCACCACCGGTGACACCCTCTGTGATCTCAACGATCAGATCATCCTCGAGTCCATGGACTTCCCGGATCCAGTGATTGAGGTCGCCATTGAGCCTAAGACCAAGGCTGACCAGGAGAAGCTGGGTACCGCTATCCAGAAGCTGGCTGAAGAAGACCCAACCTTCACCGTTAAGCTGGACGAAGAGACCGGCCAGACCGTCATCGGCGGCATGGGCGAGCTCCACCTCGACGTCCTGGTTGACCGCATGAAGCGTGAGTTCAAGGTTGAGGCAAACGTCGGTGCGCCTCAGGTTGCTTACCGCGAGACCATTCGCAAGGCTGTCGAAAACCTCGACTACACCCACAAGAAGCAGACTGGTGGTTCCGGTCAGTTCGCAAAGGTCATCGTTTCCATCGAGCCTTACGCTCCGGCTCCGGAGGAGCTCGAAGAGGGCGAGTCCCCAATCTACAAGTTCGAGAACGCCGTCACCGGTGGCCGTGTTCCAAAGGAATACATCCCATCTGTCGACGCTGGTATCCAGGACGCTATGCAGTACGGCTTCCTCGCTGGCTACCCACTGGTCAACATCAAGGCAACCCTCGTCGACGGTGCATACCACGACGTTGACTCCTCTGAAATGGCCTTCAAGATCGCTGGTGCTCAGGTACTCAAGGCTGCTGTCGAAAAGGCAAAGCCAGTCCTGCTCGAGCCAATGATGGCTGTTGAGGTCACCACTCCTGAGGAGTACATGGGCGACGTCATTGGCGATATCAACTCCCGCCGTGGTCAGGTCAACGCAATGGAAGACCGCTCCGGTGCGAAGGTCGTCAAGGCTAAGGTGCCACTTTCTCAGATGTTCGGCTACATCGGTGACCTGCGTTCCCGCACCGCGGGCCGCGCAAACTTCACCATGATCTTCGACTCCTACGCAGAGGTTCCTGCGAACGTCGCAGCCGAGATCATCGCAGAGCGTACCGGCAACAAGTAAGCCGATTACCGCTCAGGGAGGGCTAGTTTTGCCAGATTAATTGGCCCTCCTATAATGCGAATAAGCCGTTTGGGTAATGGCTCGCTGAGTCTCCCGAAAAAGGGGGATTGAGCTGGCCATTACTCATGGCAACACTAGGCTTTTCTCGAAGGGTTTGTTTTCTACCGTTTGGGACCCTAGTATCATGTAACTGGCAGAAATAATGCTGCACCTATTTAGCGCCTCGCGTGAGGCACCGAATGGGTACGGATACAAACCACCAAATGTGGCTGCGAAGGTCGTAGCCACCATGAAGTCCAGGAGGACATACAGTGGCAAAGGCGAAGTTCGAGCGCACGAAACCGCACGTAAACATCGGCACCATCGGTCACGTTGACCACGGTAAGACCACCACCACCGCGGCTATCACCAAGGTTCTGGCTGACGCTTACCCAGATCTGAACCAGGCTTTCGCTTTCGATGCCATCGACAAGGCACCGGAAGAGAAGGAACGTGGCATTACCATTAACATTTCCCACGTTGAGTACCAGACCGAGAAGCGCCACTACGCACACGTTGACGCTCCAGGCCACGCCGACTACATCAAGAACATGATCACCGGCGCTGCTCAGATGGACGGCGCAATCCTCGTGGTTGCTGCTACCGACGGCCCAATGCCTCAGACCCGTGAGCACGTTCTGCTCGCTCGCCAGGTTGGCGTTCCTTACATCCTCGTTGCTCTGAACAAATGCGACATGGTTGACGATGAGGAAATCATCGAGCTCGTGGAGATGGAAGTACGTGAGCTGCTCGCTGAGCAGGAGTACGACGAAGAGGCTCCAATCGTTCACATCTCCGCACTGGGCGCCCTCAACGGCGAGCAGAAGTGGGTTGACTCCGTTCTCGAGCTCATGCAGGCTTGTGACGACAACATCCCAGACCCAGTCCGCGAGACCGACAAGCCATTCCTCATGCCTGTCGAGGATATCTTCACCATTACCGGCCGCGGCACCGTTGTTACCGGCCGTGTCGAGCGTGGCCAGCTGAACGTGAACGAGGAAGTTGAGATCCTCGGTATTCGCGAGAAGTCCACCACCACCACCGTTACCGGTATCGAGATGTTCCGTAAGCTCCTCGACTACACCGAGGCTGGCGACAACTGTGGTCTGCTGCTCCGTGGCATCAAGCGTGAAGACGTTGAGCGCGGCCAGATCATCGCTAAGCCAGGCGCTTACACCCCTCACACCGAGTTCGAGGGCTCCGTCTACGTTCTGTCCAAGGACGAGGGTGGCCGCCACACCCCATTCTTCGACAACTACCGCCCACAGTTCTACTTCCGCACCACCGACGTTACCGGTGTTGTGAAGCTCCCTGAGGGCACCGAGATGGTTATGCCTGGCGACAACGTCGACATGTCCGTCACCCTGATCCAGCCAGTCGCTATGGACGAAGGCCTGCGCTTCGCTATCCGCGAAGGTGGCCGCACCGTCGGCGCCGGCCGTGTTACCAAGATCATCAAGTAATCTGATGATCCTGTAATACGCAGGATACAAAGGGCTGTTGGTTCAACCAACAGCCCTTTTTTGTTCGACAATAAATAGGTGAGAACTACAAATTGCCTTAGGATATGTGATATGACTAACGGAACCTCTCGCACTGGCCCCAAGCCGCGGTTCGCTGAACAAGACGCCGTTAACGTCGCGCTGGAACTTGGCCTCACCAATTTCACTCTTGGCGCTGTGGCTGACAGACTAGGTGTCCGTACCTCTGCGCTTTACCGCATCATCGCCTCCCGAGATCACCTCGTCGAACTGTGCGTCAAACACGTCGCAACGAACTGGCCATTCAAACAAACTGCAACCACATGGCAAACTAATCTGACTATTGGCGTCAACGCCCTATGGGAAATCATGGATACCTACGAGGGGCTTGATCAAACAATGCTCACTAGCGCGACGTCATCGATTGCATTTCAAAAGCATCATCGGGAGTTCAAAGATCGTCTTAACGGAACTGGCTTCCCCTGCGACGATGCGACGGCTGATTTACTCATCGAGTTTGTTTTTGGCTCAGTGATCGCTTCGCATTGTCAGGTGGCAGCCGTTCGGGCAGCTCATAAGCTCCACAATGGATCAGACCCCGACCAGCACTGGCTGGCGCGAGGCTACGTGGACGAAAAGGTCGCGTTCTTTATCAACGCCATCGAACAAGGATTGTCAGTTCTTCCGTTCAACGGGAGCGATATGGAACCGGAAAACGACGTCTAGCGTTTCTCTGATTGCCCGGTGCAGGTCCTGCTCCGCAGTCACAGCGTGCTCCTCGAGCGTCCGCAGGTTAACTTGCGGTTCAGCATCGACCGTGATGGTGATGACCCGCGCGCCACGATCCCACCGTGCTACTGAATGAGCACGGATCACCCGTGGCAAGGCCTCGAAGGAGTCGGCTATCGCACCGGCAACTGCGCTGAGGTCATAATCGATCGCGCCCGTTGGAGTGCTGGCTGGTGAAGAGACCCGTCTGATGTGGTAGCGCTTGAGGTTCATGTATAGGCCGAGTACGCCGAACAGCAATGCGAGTATCCCGACGGCACTGACAGCAACCAAGAACCAGGGCGACTGCGGGATGGTGCCCCATTCGTGGGGGCGCATGGTATGGACCAGTTGCTGCGCGATGGGAACGTCGAAATATAGCGCTACGACTAACGCGCCGGCTCCAGTGGCGAGGAGACCGGTGAGGAAAATGATGAGGCGGTTGAGGGCGTCGGTAAGCTTGCTCATTGGTTTTCCCCTGGTTGTTGTTGCAGGCGGACCTGAACCTGTGGCGCATCTGCTAGCGGGGCGACCACGTTATGGACGGTACTGGTCACGCGTTCGACGAGGGTACTGTCAGAGTGGTTGCCTGAGATAGTCACCGTGACGTGGCGGGGTGAGGCGTAGGTGGAGGCGCGTGCCACGCCGGGAACGCGTTCCGCAGCGGCGGTACAAAGCCTGGCGATGTCAACGTTGCGAGTCCAGTGATTCTCGGCCATGCGTAGCTGAATGTGGGTGCGTGGTCGGGGCTTGAGCGCGATCACTATGAGTGCGAATCCAACGGCGACAACCAGGCACCCCATCGGTAGCATCCACGGCTCGTACTTGGCGCGCGCGATGAGCTCGAAAACGGGGGTGAGCAGGCTGTTGAGCTGTGTTCCGGTGCGTTTGGTCCATAGCTCACGGGCAGCGCAGATGGCGACCCCGAACAGCGATAGGCTCATCAAAATCGCGACGATGCGCGATGCCGGGGTGGCGCGGGGAACGCGTGTAGTCATCGGATACCTCGTACAGTGATCGGGGTGGTAACGAGTGGTGGCAGTGCTAAGTCTTCTACCAGGACGCGGCCTTCCCCTGCGACCACCGGACCGACCACAACGTTGCAGGCGAGCACCTTGATGCCGGTGAGGGTATGGACATGTTCGACGATGGTGTCGCGAACGGTTTCGGCAACGTCGAGCAGGGGAGCGGGCCAGGTCACGGCAATGAAGGCCTCGATCGTAGCGGTGTCCCCGTCGTCGTCAAGCTGCACGTCAAACCGAGGGAAGGCACGTCCGGTAAGGCGGCCGACCCCCGACTTAATGGTGGCGGTGCCGGGGACGCTTGCCACTGCTGCCGCAACAATCTTGGTGACGGCCCGCTCGCTGATTTTATCCACGGCGACCTCGGCTCACACTGTCCCACAGGGCGCGGAGATCGATGAGCCCATCGAAATGAGCTCCCACGATACCGCCGATCGTCGCGAACAACGCGGCCCACAGCAGCCCGGACAGACCGCCGAAAATGACAGCGAAGGCGAACAGGAAGCCGATCGCGATGCCGATTAGGACGTTGCTTTTCATATTGTTACGTCTCCGATCGTGACGTCGATGGGTAGGTCCACCAGTTCGCTCACTGCGTGCCGGATTGTCGTAGCGAGCTGGTGCAGGTCGCCAGCAGTGAGCTTAACGACGACATGAACTTCCAATCGCTCCGCCACGAGGCGTAGCCCCGGAACCCGCAGGCCGGGGTAGAGGAGCGCAATTTCCCCGAATTGCCCGGAATGGAGGTGTGCGACGCCGTCACAGGAGCACACCGCATCCTGGATGTGGGTGGCTAGCGAAGGTTCAAGGTAGTCAGTCATCTATTTCACGCGGGGTGTTGCGGTTGCTTCCTCGTAGTTGTCATCGAGCTGCGCAAGGTGGACGTCGTGCACGGTGATGTTCACTTCGGTCACCTCAAGGCCCGTCATACGTTCTAACGCGGCGATAACGTTCCGGCGGATCGCGGCAGCAAGTTCGTGGATGGCCACGCCGTACTCGGCGACGATGGCGATGTCGACGGTGGTCTGGGTTGGGCCCACCTCAACGGAGACACCCTGTTGGGCGCTGCTTCGGGCCCCAGGGATGTTGTCTCGCAGCGCACCGACCATACGGGTAGGGGTGGCGCCAAGGGAATAGACTCCGGATACCTCACGGGTGGCCATCCCCGCTATTTTCGCCACCACCACGTCTTCGATGAGGGTACGGCCACGATCAACTCCGGAGGCTGGCTGGACGGGATCGGTCACGGGGAACTCCTTCATAGTGTGGTGCTGTTTTCATTCCTTATTGTAGGGGGAGATAACACAGCAGGTGAGCCTGGGTGTGTGATGCGTAACAAAGGCTAGGAAAAGGGCTTGAGTTTTTGGGTGGGACATGTTTTAATAGCCAGGTTGCTTTAACAACACGTGAACATTTCTTAACGTTCACGCTGATGGTGAGGCAAACATGATCTTCCTTCTCTCACCTCGTGTGAGAAGGTTGTTCACTTCCTTGGAAGTGGAGAACCGAAGCATGAAGGGGCATGGCAAATAAACAGCGGCAGTCGGCAAGGAACACGCTTATCGCGAGATAGGTTCCCTTCCACTTGACGTAAGAGTCCATAAGTATGGCGTGCGTAACACGGTACTTATCTCTTGCAATCGAGGCTCGACGTAAAAGGTGTTGTTGCTCATGCAAACTTCATCTCTTCGAGTTCATCAAGATTGACAGTCAAGTAACTGGCGTTGTGCGCCAAGCCTCTGACAGGCTCGGACAACGTTATAGAGAAATCAGCGAATTCCCACCGCTCAAGAATTGATGTGGGACAGCGAGGAAGAGGATAAGCGTGGCGGGACAAAAGATCCGCATTAGGCTCAAGGCCTATGACCACGAGGCAATCGACGCTTCCGCAAAGAAGATCGTCGAGACGGTCACCCGTACCGGTGCCCGTGTAGTTGGCCCAGTGCCACTGCCTACTGAAAAGAACGTTTACGCAGTTATTCGTTCTCCACACAAGTACAAGGACTCTCGTGAGCACTTCGAAATGCGTACTCACAAGCGTCTGATCGACATCCTCGACCCAACGCCAAAGACCGTTGACGCTCTCATGCGTATCGATCTTCCGGCCAGCGTCGATGTGAACATCCAGTAATCGACCAGAAGATACTTGGCGGAGAATAAATAATGAGTGAAAACGAAGTAAAGGGCATTCTGGGCACCAAGCTCGGCATGACCCAGATCTTCGACGAGGACAACCGCGTTATTCCGGTTACCGTCGTTGAAGCTGGTCCATGTGTCGTAACCCAGATTCGCACCGTTGAAACCGATGGCTACAACGCCATCCAGATCGCCTACGGCGAAATCGACCCACGCAAGGCTAACAAGCCTGCTGCCGGCCACTTTGCAAAGGCTGGTGTTACCCCACGCCGTCACGTAGCCGAAATCCGCATGGATGACGTTTCCGGTTACGAGGTAGGCCAGGATGTCACCGTTGACATCTTCGAAGGCATCTCCTTCGTCGACGTCACCGGCACCTCCAAGGGTAAGGGCTACGCCGGCGGCATGAAGCGCCACGGCTTTGCTGGCCAGGGCGCAGCTCACGGTAACCAGGCAGCACACCGTCGCGTCGGTGGTATCGGTGCTTGTGCTACCCCAGGCCGCGTCTTCAAGGGCACCCGCATGGCTGGCCGCATGGGTAATGACCGCGTCACCACCCAGAACCTGAAGGTTCAGAAGATTGACGCCGAGGCAAACCTGCTGATCATCAAGGGTGCAATCCCAGGTGTTCGCGGCGGCCTCGTAACCGTTAAGACCGCAGTGAAGGGCGGTGCACACGCATGACCAATCTGAAGCTTGACGTCCACACCGCTGATGGCAAGACCGACGGCACGGTTGAGCTGCCTGCAGAAATTTTCGACCGCGAGGCATCTATCGCTCTGATGCACCAGGTCGTAAATGCACAGCTTGCTGCTGCTCGCCAGGGCACCCACGCTACGAAGACTCGTGGCAAGGTCTCCGGTGGCGGTAAGAAGCCATTCCGTCAGAAGGGCACCGGTCGCGCTCGTCAGGGCTCGATCCGCGCTCCTCACTTCACCGGTGGTGGCATCGCTCACGGCCCACAGCCTCGTAACTACGCGCAGCGTACCCCTAAGAAGATGATCAAGGCTGCTCTGTTCGGTTCCCTGACCGACCGCGCACGCAACGATCGTATTCACGTGGTTACCGAACTTGTTCCGGGCCAGACCCCATCCACGAAGTCTGCACGCGCATTCATCGAGCGTCTCACCGAGCGCAAGAACGTGCTCGTTGTCCTCGGCCGTGAAGACATCACCGCATGGAAGAGTGTTAACAACCTCCCAGGCGTTCACACCCTGGCGGCAGATCAGCTGAACACCTACGATGTTCTCAAGTCTGACGACGTAGTGTTCTCTGTCGAGGCTCTTAACACCTTCATCGACCGCGCTACTGGTGCGGCCAAGGAGGAGGCTAAGTAATGGCTACCATCGCAGATCCACGCGACATCATTCTCGCACCGGTCGTTTCTGAAAAGTCTTACGGCCTCATGGAGCAGGGACAGTACACCTTCCTGGTTGCTCCTACCTCCAACAAGACTGAGATCAAGATTGCTATCGAGCAGATCTTTGGTGTCAAGGTCGCTTCCGTTAACACCATCAACCGTGAGGGCAAGCGCAAGCGCACCCGCACCGGTTACGGTCAGCGTAAGGCAACCAAGCGCGCCATCGTCACCCTGCGCGAGGGCAGCGATCCAATCGACATCTTCGGCGGTTCCGCTTCCTAATCGGGCGGAAAGTTAAGGACCAGAAAACACTATGGCTATTCGTAAGTACAAGCCGACAACCCCGGGTCGCCGCCAGAGCTCCGTTTCGATGTTCGAGGAGATCACTCGCTCGACTCCGGAGAAGTCTCTGCTGCGCCCACTGTCCAAGTCGGGCGGCCGTAACGTTCACGGCCACATCACCACTCGTCACAAGGGTGGCGGACACAAGCGCCAGTACCGCGTCATCGACTTCCGTCGCTCTGACAAGGACGGCATCACCGCAAAGGTCGCTCACATCGAGTACGACCCAAACCGTACCGCTAACATTGCTCTCCTTCACTTCCGTGATGGTGAGAAGCGCTACATCATCGCTCCTAAGGGACTGAAGCAGGGCGCTATCCTCGAGTCCGGCGCTAACGCCGACATCAAGGTTGGCAACAACCTGCCACTGCGCAACATCCCAGCCGGTGCTACCGTGCACTGTGTTGAGCTGAAGCCAGGTGGCGGTGCCAAGATGGCCCGCTCCGCAGGTGCTTCCATCCAGCTGCTGGGTAAGGAAGGCAAGTACGCAATCCTGCGTATGCCATCTTCCGAAATCCGTCGCGTCGACATCCGCTGCCGCGCAACTGTTGGTGAGGTCGGCAACGCTGACCAGATCAACATCCGTTGGGGCAAGGCTGGCCGTATGCGTTGGAAGGGCGTTCGCCCAACCGTCCGTGGTGTCGTTATGAACCCGGTCGACCACCCACACGGTGGTGGTGAAGGTAAGACCTCCGGTGGTCGTCACCCAGTTTCTCCTTGGGGTCAGCCAGAGGGTCGTACCCGCAAGCCAAACCGTCCGTCCGATCGTCTGATCGTTCGTCGCCGTCGCTCCAACAAGAACAAGAAGCGCTAAGAGGAGGTAGAAAATGCCACGCAGCCTTAAGAAGGGCCCGTTTGTCGATGAGCACCTCCTCAACAAGGTGGACGCTCAGAACGAAAAGGGCACCAAGCAGGTCATCAAGACCTGGTCTCGCCGTTCCACGATTCTCCCTGATTTCATCGGTCACACCTTCGCCGTCCACGACGGTCGCAAGCACGTGCCGGTATTCATCGATGATTCCATGGTTGGCCACAAGCTCGGCGAGTTCGCACCAACCAAGACCTTCAAGGGTCACGTCAAGGAAGACAAGAAGGGACGTCGATAAGCGATGAGTGACCAAATCACCACCGCCCGCGCGACCGCGCGCTTCGTCCGGGTCACCCCGATGAAGGCACGTCGTGTCATCGATCTCGTTCGCGGCAAGTCCGTGTCCGAGGCACTGGCTATCCTGAAGTACGCCCCACAGGGCGCTGCAGAGCCAGTAGCAAAGGTCGTTGCATCCGCAGCCGCCAACGCTGAGAACAACTTCGGCCTGGATCCACGCACCCTGGTCATCTCCGAGGCTTACGCCGACGAGGGCCCAACCATGCGTCGTTTCCAGCCACGTGCTCAGGGTCGTGCATTCATCATCCGTAAGCGCACCAGCCACATCACCGTGGTTGTCGAAAGCCAGAAGGAAGGTGCCAAGTAATGGGCCAGAAGATCCATCCTCACGGCCTACGCCTGGGCATTACTTCCGATTGGAAGTCCCACTGGTACGCCGATAAGTCTTACTCCGATTACATCGCAGAAGACATCAAGATTCGCGAGTTCCTCTCCAAGGGTCTCGACCGCGCCGGCGTTGCCGACGTCGTCATCGAGCGCACCCGCGACCGCGTCCGCGTCGACATTCACACCGCTCGTCCGGGCATCGTGATCGGTCGTCGTGGCTCCGAGGCTGACCGTATCCGCGGCCAGCTGGAGAAGCTGACCGGCAAGCAGGTTGCACTCAACATCCTTGAGGTCAAGAACATCGACGCTAACGCTCAGCTGGTGGCACAGTCCATCGCCGAGCAGCTCACCAACCGTGTGGCATTCCGCCGTGCAATGCGCAAGGCAATCCAGGGCGCAATGCGCCAGCCACAGGTCAAGGGCATCAAGGTTGTATGTTCTGGTCGTCTCGGCGGTGCCGAGATGTCTCGCACCGAGCGCTACCACGAGGGTCGCGTTCCGCTGCACACCCTTCGCGCCGAGATCGACTACGGCACCTACGAGGCTCACACCACTTTCGGCCGCATCGGCGTCAAGGTGTGGATCTACAAGGGTGACGTCGTTGGTGGCCGTCGCGAGTCCGAACTCAACGCACCAGCTGAGCGCCGCGGTCGCGGCGACCGTCGCGAGCGTCCACGTCGCGGTGGCCAGCGTCGTCAGCGTGCAGAGCAGAAGCAGGAGGGCTAAGAATGCTTATCCCTAAGCGCGTCAAGTACCGCCGTCAGCACCGCCCACACCGCACTGGTGTTTCCAAGGGTGGCAACCGCGTTACCTTCGGTGAGTACGGCATCCAGGCTCTCGAGCCTGCCTACATCACCAACCGTCAGATCGAGTCCGCTCGTATTGCAATCAACCGCCACGTCAAGCGTGGTGGCAAGGTTTGGATCAACATCTTCCCAGACCGCCCACTGACCCAGAAGGCACTCGGTGTGCGTATGGGTTCCGGTAAGGGTGGCGTGGAGAAGTGGGTCGCTAACGTCAAGCCAGGTCGCATCCTCTTCGAGATGTCTTACCCTAACGAAGAGGTCGCTTTCGAAGCTCTTCGTCGTGCTGGCCAGAAGCTGCCTTGCAAGGTCCGCATCGTCCGGAAGGAGGACCAGTTCTAATGGCATCTGGTATCCCTGCACACGAGCTCCGCGAGCTCAACGCTGAAGAACTGACCACCCGTCTGAAGGAAGCCAAGGAAGAGCTGTTCAACCTGCGCTTCCAGATGGCAACCGGCCAGCTGACCAACAACCGCCGGCTGCGCGTGGTCAAGCAGGACATCGCCCGCATCTACACGGTGATCCGTGAGCGCGAGCTGGGCCTGTCCGTTGTCCCGGGAGCTGAGGCTTAATCATGAGTGAGGCAACTGTGAACAACACCCCAAAGAAGGAAAAGGGCGCCCGCAAGGTCCGCACCGGCTACGTGGTTTCTGACAAGATGCAGAAGACCATCGTGGTTGAGCTCGAGGACCGTAAGCAGCACGCTCTGTACGGCAAGACCATCCGTACTAACTCCAAGGTGAAGGCCCACGACGAGAATGAGATCGCCGGCATCGGCGACCTGGTTCGCATCGAGGAGACCCGCCCGCTGTCCAAGGACAAGCACTTCCGCCTCGTCGAGATCGTCGAGAAGGCTAAGTAAGCTTCGCCCTTGTGGCTAACCGCCAAAGCCCGCCGCCGCCAGGTGGCGGGCTTTTCGCGTGCCTGTCGCCGCGCAATGCTGATTCGTTAGCTAAGCAGGGCAAACGTTATTGATTCGTTCGTTCAGAACTGGCTCGTCATAATTAGAATCGAATGTGTTATCAACGAGATCACAGGGGTCGCGAGTGTACACCAACGACATACCGCCGATCCTCGAAGGTTTTACCGAGTATGGCGTCATCATGTTGCTACCCGGAGCCGTGGTGACTGGCATCGCTTTCGTCGCGCAGTCGGCGATGGGCAAGGAGCCACCGATGCGCGTGGCAGCTGGCTGCGCAGTAGGATTCGTCGGCAGCGCGGTGGCAACGGCGCTGGCGATGTTCGTGGGGAACTTCTTAAGCGGTAATTTTGGTATCAAACATGCGCTGGTATGGGCGGTGTTCGTCGGTATCGTAATGGCACTTTGCTCCCACTTCTATAACATCCGCGGTTTAAGTGTGCTGCACCTGGCTGTAGCCGTCATCTGCGGTAGTGGTTTGCCGTTTTGGCTGGAATACGCGATTACCGGCCCCGGGGACGGGACCGGTCTATGGGCTATTGCGTTGATCTTCGCCTGGTTCGTCGTTGGAACTACAGCGCTTCTCGTTGCGCTCGCTATGTGGATCGCGCGCGCAAGTCGCGGTCGCCCAAGGCGGTGAGCGCTGGCGCCTTTACGACGGCAACCCCGCTCCCGGATACACGTGAATAAGTGCTCGGGGTGGTTAGATAAGCACCGGAAATTTAGCGTACGGATGGGATTTTTCGATCGTAAATCGTACCATCCGTACGCTCGATTTCGCTGGCAATGACATAATCGAAGGCGTGTTAGATTTTCGTGATGCACAAGCTGTCGATGCGGCCAAATTGTATTACCTCAGTGGCCTGAGCCAAGCAGATGTGGCACGCGAGTTGGGGATTTCTCGGCCGACGGTGTCCAAATTACTGCAGTTAGCTCGGGATAAAGGGTATGTGGTGATCTCGCTCCATGATCCGCGCGAGCGAGCGGACGAGCTGGTGGAACAGCTTAAAGCGGAGTTTGGTTTAGCGGATGCCCGCGTGGTGCGTCCGGCAAACAATAGCGCTGCTGAGCTGTTGGCAAGCCTCGGCGCTGCTGGTGCTGCATTGGTGGAAGAGCTTGTTCATGACGACATGAAGGTTGGTGTTTCCTGGGGCAACACCATGTTTGCTGTGTCGGAACATCTGCGAGAGCAAAATCTGCGTGGCGTCGAAGTAATTCAGCTTAAGGGCGGGCATTCACACACCGACCTGAACACCAAAGACATTGCTACGTTGTCGCGGTTTGCTCGGGCATTTAATGCTGAGATGAAAATGCTGCCATTACCCGTGATCTTGGATGATGTGGTGACAAAAGAGCTTGTGGTAAAGGATCGTCACGTGGCTAAGGTGATGGCAGCTGGCGCGTCGTCGGATTTGGTGGTGTTTACGGTGGGGGACGTGCATCGTGAAAGCCTGCTGTTGAATTTGGGGTATTTGTCTGACAGTGAAACCGAATCGTTACTTGCAACGGCGGTGGGCGACGCGTGTTCGAGGTTTTTTACTGCGTCAGGAGATATCGCTAATCCCCGTATTGATGCCCGCACGATCGGAATCTCGTTGAGTGACTTACGGGAGCGTCCGCTGCGGATATTGGTGGCTGGCGGCGTAAATAAAGTTGAGGCCATTAAAACAGCGTTGGCGATGGGGATGGCTACGCATGTAGTCATTGATCATGTGACCGCACTGCGTGTCCTTAACTTGGATAGTGTGTGACATTTATCTAAATGTGGAACAATTGTAAATCAGGGCATTGTCAAATGTGCCCTAGGGGGTTATTGTGAGGGAAGAAGAACATTCATTCCCTTTGAAGAGGAGGACACATGTCTACCACTTCCACCCCTCACATCAACCCAAACGGCGCGCCAATCGCAAAAACGGTTCTCATGCCTGGCGACCCACTGCGTGCCAAGTTCATCGCCGATACGTACCTCGAGAATGTTGTCCAGTTCAACGGAGTTCGTAACATGCTCGGCTTCACTGGCACCTACGACGGCGCGGAAGTGTCCGTCATGGGGTCAGGCATGGGCATCCCTTCCATTGGTATCTACGCTTCAGAGCTGATGAAGTTCTACGATGTCACCCAGATTATTCGCGTTGGTTCCTGCGGGGCAATGCAGCGCAACGTAGATCTCTATGACGTCATCATCGGTATGTCGGCGTCCACTGACTCTAACTTTATGAGCCAGTACAACCTCCCTGGAACCTGGGCTCCTACCGCTTCCTGGAAGCTGATGAAGGTGGCTATCGAAGAAGCTGAAAAGAAGGGTGCGAAATACCACGTGGGTAACATCCTTTCCTCGGATGTTTTCTACAACGACGATGAGTCCGTGAACGAGCGGTGGGCCAAGATGGGCGTGCTCGGCGTGGAAATGGAATCGGCTGCGCTCTACGCAATCGCAGCGCGCCACGGCGTGGACGCGCTCGGAATTTTCACTGCGTCCGACCACCTCATCACAGGGGAGCAAACCACTGCTAAAGAACGTCAAACCGCGTTCACCGCAATGATGGAAATTGCGCTCCCACTAGCAAAGATCTAAGCGACGCTGATCATGAACACCACTCAAGAAACCAGGCCCGCAGCCAATGATCTTAATCCCAAGGCTGCTGTGCCAATCCTGCTCTTCTCCTTCGTCTTTTGCCTGATTGTTGATAATGGCTTCAAGACGATGACGATGCCGATCGCTGAAGGTCTCGGCATCTCAGATAACACCGCTTCTCTCCAGGCATCGTTGGCCGGTGTGGTTATCGGCATCGGTGCAGTGTTCTACGCCGCTCTCGCGGACTCGATCTCAATCCGGAAGTTGATGCTGGTCGGTATCGCTCTTATCGGTGTGGGCTCCTTGCTCGGATACTTCGGGTCCAGTTCTTGGGCGCTGGTCCTTAGTGGCCGACTAATCCAAACGTGTGGTTTGGCTGCAGCGGAAACCCTCTACGTCATCTATGTGACCAAGCACCTGGAGGAAAAGGATCAGAAGACCTACCTGGGTTTCTCTACCGCAGCTTTCCAGCTTGGCCTGCTTGTTGGCGCACTGACCTCGGGTTACATCGCCACCTATGTGTCATGGACAGCGATGTTCCTGGTTCCGTTGATCCTCCTGTTGGCTGCCCCGGTGATCCATAAGATGGTTCCCGAAGACGACGCGGTTGAAGGCCATCTGGACGTATTCGGCCTGATGTTGATTGCAGTATTCGCTGCTAGCCTCACCATGTACATGCAGGCGTTTAATCCGCTGTGGCTGATCCCAACCGTACTGGGTATTGCGCTGTTCGCGTGGCACGTTATGACTCACAAAGGTGCGGTTGTTGCTCCCGAGTTCTTCAAAAACGGACGCTACGTATGGGCTTTGGTGCTGGTGCTTATCATCTACTCGACGCAGCTTGGTTTTATCTTCCTGCTGCCATACGCAGGTTCCGAACTACACGGGCTAGCTCCAGATAAGGCTGCGCTGCTCATGGTCCCAGGCTACATTTGCGCCGTTCTAGCAGGTGTGTTCTCCGGCGCTATTGGTAGGGTACTCAGCTCTCGAACCACCATCTTTATCGCACTGGGCATGATCATCCTGGCCCTGGTGCTCTCAGCAGTGCTCATTGAGGTCTCCGTCATCGCGCTGATCATTTCCATCGTGCTGTTTGCTACTGGGTTCGCTTTGATGTACGCCCCGCTAGTGAACACTGCGCTGCAGAACATTGCAGCAGCGAAATCAGGCATCGCCATTGGTTTCTACAATCTGACCATCAATATCGCTATCCCGCTCGGTATAGCTTACACCGCGAAACTCCAAGACATTGGTGCGAGCTGGTTCGGTGGTATGTCTAGCGCCACCACTGGCCAAGGACAGATGTTTGCCACCGTGCTGTGGACGCTGGCGCTGATAGCGATCGTCGGCACTGTCATCTATTTCTTCGCAGATCGGGCGTTGTTGTCTAAGGAAAGGCAAGCAGCGGTGTAATCCCGGCTGGTAGCCAAGTTCGATTCACAATCAAATGACAAGGAGTTTTGTTCCATGTTGGAAAAGTCTGCTGTTGCGCAGCTCATTGATCACACTCTGTTGAAGCCAGAAGCAACTGTCGACGCTGTCAACAACTTAATCAAGGAAGCTCAGGAGCTGGGCACCTACTCGGTGTGCATCTCTCCGAGCCATCTTCCCGTCACCGTCCCTGAGGGCCTGCATGTTGCTACTGTAGTTGGTTTTCCTTCCGGAGCTGTCAAAGCCGAAATCAAGGCTGCCGAGGCAGCTCGGGCCGTGGCCGATGGCGCGGAAGAAGTAGACATGGTCATCAACTTGGCGTTGGCCAAGCAGGGACTATGGGAGGAACTTGAAGCTGAGATCGCCGCAGTGCGAGCAGCTGTTCCAGCGCCAGGCGTACTGAAAGTAATCATCGAATCAGCTGCACTTGAGGACGAAGAAATCGTCGCAGCCTGCGAAGCAGCCGAACGTGCCAAGGCTGACTTCGTTAAGACCTCCACTGGGTTCCACCCGGCAGGTGGTGCTTCACTCCATGCAGTGGAGCTCATGGCGAAAACCGTGGGTGGGCGTCTTGGAGTTAAAGCCTCCGGTGGGATTCGTACTGCAAAGGATGCCTGCGCGATGGTTGAAGCTGGCGCCACCCGCCTAGGACTTTCCGCTTCTGCTGCGATCCTGGGTGAATTGTCATGAGCCTGATCGAGACCGCCCGGAACTGGGCAGCGCACGATCCAGATCCAGAGACCAAAGCCGAGATTCTCACACTCGTTGATGCCGGCGACGAAGCTGAACTGGCACAGCGCTTCCAGGGGCCATTAGCGTTTGGTACCGCAGGGCTGCGCGCCAAGGTTGGGGCCGGTGAATCACGCCTCAACCAGGCGGTTATCACCCGGGTAACCTATGGGCTCACGGCCTGGTTGCGGAGCAAGATTGGTGCGGATCCAGTGATCGTCGTGGGGTGCGATGCCCGCCACGGATCGAAGAAGTTTCAGCAGGTCGCAGCCGAAGTGATCTCGGCTTTGGGGGGACGAGCCTTGGTGCTACCACCTGAGAACCCCACACCGCTTACTGCTTTTTCGGTGAAGAAGTATCACGCTGACGCCGGCATTATGGTGACGGCGTCGCATAACCCGCCGGCAGACAACGGCTACAAGGTGTATCTCGGTGGCCGGGTTGCCACGGGCGCGGCTGAGGGGGTTCAGTTAGTATCCCCGGCAGATAAGGAAATCGCCTCGGCTTTTGAAGCGGCTCCCATGGCGGATGAGATCGCGCTGAGCACGGATAATATCGAGCAGGTTGACCCTCGGGAGGAGTACATTGCCCGAGCCAAAACACTCGCTGGGGAGAACCGGGATGTCACCATTGCGCTGACTCCAATGCACGGGGTAGGCGGGGCGATCGGCCACCAACTCCTCAGTGAACTCGGCTTTACTGTGTCGGTAGTGCCGGAGCAGGCAGACCCAGATCCGGATTTCCCTACGGTATCTTTCCCGAATCCAGAAGAACAAGGTGCGCTTGACCTGGCGAAACGTCACGCCGAGAGTATCGATGCTGATGTCATCATCGCCTATGATCCCGATGCGGACCGCTGCGCGGTAGCTACCCGCGTTGCGGGACAGTGGCGACAGCTCAGTGGGGATGAAACCGGCGCACTGCTTGGACAGTACATCGCAGCGCGTGGAGCTACCGGAGCTTTTGCTAACTCCATTGTGTCGTCCCGGCTGCTCGGGCAAATCGCGAAGGCTCATGGGCTCCACCATGAGAACACCTTGACTGGTTTCAAATGGATCGCCCGAACCCCGGAGTTGGCGTTCGGCTACGAGGAAGCGATTGGATACTGCTGTGATCCGGCAGCGGTGGCTGATAAAGACGGTATTTCCGCCTCGGTGTTGGTCGCTAGCTTGGTGGGGGAGCTGAAGGCTCAGGGCCGTACTCTCATGGATGCGCTCGATGATCTTGCTCGCACGCATGGGTTATATCTCAGCGCGCCACTGACGTTCCGGGTCAGTGACCTCTCGCTGATCGCGGAAGGCATGCATACGCTGCGCACAAACCCACCGACGCAATTAGCCGGTGCAAAGGTGACGGAGGTCATTGATCTTGCCGCTGGCACGTTGCCGTGTGGTGCAACGGATGGCATGTATTTTGTCACCGAGCGGGATGACCGCGTGATCGTCCGGCCGTCGGGCACCGAGCCGAAACTGAAGTGCTACCTAGAGGTAGTGTTCCCGGTAACCGGCGAAGATGTTCCTCGGGAGGCCGCCCAGCAGCGGCTGACGGAAATTTCGGAGGAACTGCGCGCACACCTGGGAATGTAACTACTGGGGTGGGATATGTAGGTTAGGGGATATGAAAGACCCGACCCGTATCCCACCTTTGCTTTCTCTGGTGCAAGATTTGTGGGAAGCGCTACCGGATTTGGAGTTCGCTGATGTGCTCCGAATGTTGGACAGTGCTGGGGTACAGCAGCTGGATGATGAGGCGGCTGCCGTGCGGTTAACCAAGCTGTGTGCCGAGTATCCGCGCCGGTTAGACGGCAGGCCAGCGGTGGCGCACGTGGATCGGTGGGCCATCTCAGTGGATGCACAGCAGGTGGCGGTGCGTGGAGTGCATGGTAATCAGGCGCAGCCTGTGGTCTGGGAGTATGACCGCATTGTCAATGTTCAGGTTGGTGCGCCGCTGCATATTGTTGACACGTCTGGACAGCATCGCCGATTTGGGGTGGTGCAGCGGATCCAGCCTTTGGACGTCGATAAGCTGCGGCTTGAGGCGCTGCCCGAGCTTCACCGCGACGGCATTGGGGACCGCCACTACCTGGTCGAGTTGGGCGATGGGGGAATGCTGAGCGTAGGGCGTCGGCTCAGTGCTTTTGCTGCTTACCGACGCCATACCGCGCGGGAATCCCTTGCCTGGAGCCAAGTCTGGCAGCGTGGTGAAGTGATCGATGTGAGGCTTCGCGATGGGGCTGGCACGCGAAGTTTTGAGCCAGTGACGCATGTTTACCGCGTCGCGTAGGAAAAGGGATTTTGTTGTGCTATAGGCGGCGTGCTAGGCTGGCGTGGTTGCAAAGCTCGTGAGCTCTTTTCAGCTCATTTTCGACAACTGTAACACCGACCGCGTGCGCTCGGGACGGAAATCCGGCGTACATCAAGATTCAACCAGGTCAGGAGACCCTAGTGATTCAGCAAGAATCGCGTCTGAAGGTTGCCGACAACACTGGTGCACGTGAAATCCTGTGCATCCGCGTTCTCGGTGGCTCTACCCGACGCTTTGCTGGCATTGGCGACGTCATCGTCGCTACTGTCAAGGAAGCCGCACCAGGCGGCAATGTCAAGGCTGGCGACATCGTCAAGGCTGTTGTTGTTCGTGCGAAGAAGGAAACCCGTCGTCCAGACGGCTCCTACATCCGCTTCGACGAGAACGCTGCCGTCATCATCAAGAACGACAACGAGCCAAAGGGCACCCGTATCTTCGGCCCAGTCGCTCGTGAGCTTCGCGACAAGAAGTTCATGAAGATCGTTTCTCTCGCACCGGAGGTGATCTAACCCATGAAGATCCACAAGGGCGATAACGTACTCGTCATCTCCGGCCCAGACAAGGGCGCAAAGGGCAAGGTCATCCAGGCTTTCCCAAAGACCAACAAGGTCATCGTCGAGGGTGTTAACCGCATCAAGAAGCACGTCGTGAACTCTGCTCCAGAGCGCGGCGCTGAGTCTGGCGGCATCGTTACCCAGGAAGCTCCAATCCACGTCTCCAACGTCATGGTTCTGGATTCCGACGGTAACCCAACCCGCGTTGGCTACCGCGTAGACGAGAACGGCAAGCGTGTCCGCATTTCTCGCAAGAACGGGAAGGACATCTAACATGAGCGACAACTACACTCCACGTCTCAAGGCCCGTTACCGCGAAGAGATCCGTACCAAGCTCAACGATGAGTTCAAGTACGACAACGTCATGCAGATCCCAGGTCTGACCAAGATCGTGGTCAACATGGGTGTCGGCGACGCTGCTCGTGACTCCAAGCTGATCAACGGCGCTCTCGAGGACCTCACCGCAATCACCGGTCAGAAGCCAGAGCTTCGCCGTGCGAAGAAGTCCATCGCAAACTTCAAGCTCCGTGAAGGCATGCCAATCGGTGCCCGTGTTACCCTGCGTGGCGACCGCATGTGGGAATTCCTCGACCGTCTGCTGACCGTCGCCCTCCCACGTATTCGTGACTTCCGTGGCCTGTCTGACCAGCAGTTCGATGGTCACGGCAACTACACCTTCGGCCTGACCGAGCAGACCATGTTCTACGAAATCGACGTAGACAAGGTTGATCGTCCACGTGGTATGGACATCACCGTGGTCACCACGGCTACCAACAATGACGAAGGCCGCGCGCTGCTGCGCGAACTGGGCTTCCCATTCAAGAAGCCAGGCCAGGCGGATCACTAGTCAGTGATGCCTGAAGAACCCAGCACCTTCTGGTGCTGGGTTTTTGCATAAGGGGGCTTGCGAAATCGAGCGTACGGATCGGATTTTTCAGGCCCGGAAAACCCCATCCATACGCTCGATTTGGACCCGGTTAATCTGATAGCTCGTCGTTCGGATCCAGATCCAGCATTCGTTTCTCATCTGGCCGGTTCGGTAGAACATTGTCCACGTAGGACTGCGCCGCGGTGGCCAGATCCACGGGTTTTCCTTTCTCTTCGGATAAAAACCACTGGTGGTCGATGATCTCATGGAACAGTTGCGCGGGTTGTAGCCTGGAAGAGTATTCGGGTGGGATGATTGCCAGCGTGGGATCGAGCACATCCCTGAGCCAGCGGTGTGCGACTTGCTCGAGCGGGATGTCGTGCAGCTCACCGACGGCGCGGTAGGTCTCAATCGTGTTGAGGATGCGGCGGGCTTGCCCTTCCTGCACGTCTAGGCCGGTGAGCCGCATGAGGGCGCGGTGGTGGTGGCCGGCGTCGACTACGCGAGGCCTGATGTTGAGGACGGACCCCTCCTCGCCAGTGGTGATCTTAAGCTCGCCCACATCGAAACCGAGCTCATTGAGCATTTCGATCCGCCGGTGGATGTGCCAGGATTCCGTAGACGGGATTGCTTCCTCCGCGGTGAGGGCGTCCCACAGCAATTGGTATTTCTCTACGATGCGCTCGCCGATTTCGATCGCATCGGCGTCGGTAGGCAGCAGCCCGCCGCTTTGCAGGTCCATCAGCTCGCCGATGATGTTGACGCGGGCTATTTCGACGTCGTGCAGGCGGCGCTGCTTGCTGAGGTGCGGTTGCACGTCTCCGGTTTCCGCGTCGACGAGGTATCCGGAAAAAGCGTCGGCGTCCCTGCGAAACAGCGTGTTGGACAGGCTGACGTCGCCCCAATAGAAGTTGAGCAAATGAAGCCTGACGAGCAGGACGGCGAGGGAGTCGATGAGACGCGTGGCGGTTTCGGGGCGCATACTTTGGGAGAACACAAACCGGTAGGGCAGCGAATACTCCAGATGTTCTGTGACGAGAGCTGCGGTGAGCTCTTCGCCGTTAGCGTCACGACGCCCAGTGATGACGGCTAACGGCCGCACTGCCGGGGCACCCATCCGCGAAAGCTCTCGGAGCGTGCGGTACTCGTGGTAGGCGACCTTTTGCCCGATTTCCTTAATAGCGATCACCCGGTCATCCGCATTGACAAAGCGAACAACGTGGCGTGAGATTCCGCGGGGCAGGCTAGCGAGCAGATCAGTGGGCCATTCTTCCAGCGGGATATCCCAAGGCAATGACAACAACGCGGGTACAAGCGTGCTGTTGGTTATTTGCATGTTGGGTTGCATCGAAGCCTCCATCTCGTTGACAACGCGTGCGGGGCGGGCCGGATAGAATCCAGCGCCGCCCCGTGCATAGCTAGTACAGCAGGCCTAGTCTGGCAGGCGATCTCCGGTGGCAGGGGAGAAGTTGTGCTGTGCGCCTTCGCGGATTCGAACGTGAACGATGGAGCCGATTGGTGGCGCCGCGTGCGGTGCGGTGCGGATGATGATCTGGTCGGTGGACTCGTCATCTGGGTTGGCGTCGGTGCCGGAGCCAAGGTTGCCGCCACCTTCCAGCTTGCCGTACATGTAGGCGTCGGAACCGAGCTCTTCCACCAGGTGCAGCTTGACGGGGATGGTGTTTGGCTCATGCTCGGACACAATGTCCAGGGCTTCTGGGCGGAAACCGATGGTGATGTGGCCGTTGTCGGCAGGCGTCAGTGCGGCGCGGGTGGCTTCGGATAGTGGGACGCGGGCGTTGCCGAGAACGGCGTCGGTGCCTTCGACCTTGAACTTGCCCAGGTTCATGGCAGGGGAGCCGATGAAGCCGGCGACGAATTCGTTAGCTGGGTGATCGTAGAGCTCCCGTGGGGTGCCGACCTGCTGCAGGACGCCGAACTTCAGCACAGCAATGCGGTCGCCCATGGTGAGGGCTTCCGTTTGGTCGTGGGTGACGTACAGGGTGGTCACGCCCAGTTCTCGTTGTAGCGCGGCGATCTGGGTGCGGGTCTGGACGCGGAGCTTGGCGTCCAGGTTGGATAGTGGCTCGTCCATGAGGAACACCTGTGGTTTGCGCACGATTGCGCGTCCCATGGCCACGCGCTGGCGCTGACCGCCGGAGAGTGCCTTTGGTTTGCGGTCCAGGAATGCGGTGAGGTCGAGGGTGCGGGCCGCTTCTTCTACACGGCGGTCGATCTCTTCCTTCGGGGTTTTGTCGATCTTGAGGGCGAAACCCATGTTTTCCCGCACTGTCATGTGTGGGTACAGGGCGTAGTTCTGGAAGACCATCGCGATGTCGCGCTCTTTAGGTGCTGCGGTGGTGATGTCGCGGTCGCCGAGCAAAATGCGACCTTCGCTGACCTCTTCGAGGCCTGCGAGCATACGTAGTGTGGTGGACTTACCGCAGCCAGACGGGCCGACGAGGACGAGGAACTCCCCATCTGCGATCTCAAGGTTGAACTTATCGACCGATGGTTTTTCCGCACCGCGGTAAATGCAGGTGGCGTTATCGAAGGTCACTGAAGCCATGAGGAAAATCTCCGTTCTTTATCGGCGGGAACGCGCCGAACGATCCGAGTAAAGAATGTTGTAGTGGAGCAAACCACTGCTGTTCAGTTTAGGCATTTTCACCACCAAAGGTTCGGGATTGAGACACACAACTCATTAGCAGGGGCTTATCGACGTCCCGTAATTTCCACTGCTAGTAGCCGCCCGGTGCAAAGTGAGAAAAATCCCATTAACCACCCCTTAGGGGTAAACGCCATTTAACGCTTTAGATGTGAGCCAGGTCTCCATATAGTGTGTTGCAAGACACATGCAACCCGAAGGAGATCATCATGACGTACACAATCCCGCACTTCATCGGCGGCAAGAAGGTAGACGGCAATGCTGCGAACACCGCTGACGTGATGAACCCATCCACCGGCCAAGTGCAGGGTCAGGTGCCACTGGCTTCCACCGAGGAAGTCAATGACGTGATCGCTAATGCTGCTGAAGCGCAGCAGGCTTGGGCGAAGACGAACCCACAAAAGCGCATCCGCGTCATTATGAAGTGGATTGCACTGATCAACGAGAACATTGATGAGATCGCTCGTACTCTTTCTCTTGAGCACGGCAAGACCTTCGACGACGCCAAGGGCGACATCATCCGCGGCACGGACGTGCTCGAGTTTTCCCTCGGCGCACCACACCTGCTCAAGGGCGAATACACCACCTCCGCAGGCACTGGCATTGACGTCTACTCCATGCGCCAGCCACTCGGCGTGGTCGCGGGCATCACCCCGTTCAACTTCCCGGCGATGATCCCGCTGTGGAAAGCCGGCCCAGCGCTGGCCTGCGGTAACGCCTTCGTCCTCAAGCCTTCCGAGCGCGATCCGTCCGTCCCTGTTCGTCTGGCAGAGCTGTTCATCGAGGCTGGCGGTCCGGCGGGCGTGTTCAACGTTGTCCACGGCGACAAGACCGCTGTCGACGCGATCCTGGACTCCGAGGTCATCAAGGCAGTCGGCTTCGTCGGCTCCACCCCGATCGCGCAGTACATTTACGAGCGCTGCGCAGCCACCGGCAAGCGCGCCCAGTGCTTCGGTGGTGCGAAGAACCACGCCCTGATCCTCCCGGATGCTGACATGGACCAGGTCGTTGACGCCATTGTCGGTGCCGCCTACGGCTCCGCTGGTGAGCGTTGCATGGCTATCTCCGTGGCTGTGCCAGTGGGCGAGGAGACCGCCAACACGCTGCGCAAGAAGCTCGAGGAGCGCATCCCATCCCTCAAGGTGGGGCACTCCCTGGACCCGAAGGCCGACTATGGCCCGGTGGTGGCGCAGTCTGCACTCGATCGCATTAAGTCCCTCATCGACGAAGGGGAAAAAGTCGGCGCTGATCTGGTGATCGACGGCCGTAGCAAAGGCGCCACGGACTCCGACTTCGAGGGCGACTCCCTGGAAGGTGGCTACTTCATCGCACCGACCCTTTTCGACCACGTCACCCCGGACATGAGCATCTACACCGAGGAAATCTTCGGCCCGGTCCTGAGCATTGTGCGCGCCGAGTCTTTCGAAGAAGCCATCAAGCTCCCTAACGAGCACGTCTACGGCAACGGTGTAGCGATCTTCACCCGCAACGGGGCCGCTGCCCGCGAGTTCGCTGAGCGCGTGCAGGTCGGCATGGTGGGCATCAACGTTCCAATCCCAGTGCCGATCGCGTACCACACCTTCGGCGGTTGGAAGGCCTCCGGCTTCGGCGACCTGAACCAGCATGGCCCGGACTCCTTCCGCTTCTACACCAAGACCAAGACCGTCACCTCCCGCTGGCCGTCCGGTGCTGCCACCGGCGCTGACTTCTCGATGCCACAGATGGACTAGGAAGGACTACTCATGAGCACAATCGCATTCATCGGACTCGGAAACATGGGCGGCCCCATGGCTGCCAACCTGGTCAAGGCAGGACACACCGTCCGTGGCTTCGATGTCATGGAGGAAGCCAAGACCAAGGCGCGCCAGAACGGCGTCGACGTGCAGGAATCCGCCGCTGCAGCAGCAGAAGGCGCCCAGGTGATCTACACGATGCTGCCGAACGGCAAACTGGTAGACGCCGTGTTGACGGAGATCCTGCCGTCGGCAAGCGCGGGTGCGCTGTTCATTGACAGCTCCACCATCGCCGTGGCTGACGCACGGGCCGCAGCGGAGAAGGTGCAGGCTGCAGGCCACCGCTTCCTCGACGCACCGGTCTCCGGCGGCATCGTCGGCGCAGAGGCAGGCACCCTCGCCTTCATGGTCGGCGGCGACGAGGAGGTCTTTGGTGAGGCACGCCCGCTTTTCGACGTCATGGGCCGCAGCGCCACACTCTGTGGCGACATCGGTGCCGGTCAAGCCGTGAAAATCTGTAACAACATGATCCTCGGTGTGCACCAGATCGCCATCGCGGAAGCCATGGTCCTCGGCGAGCGCCTCGGCCTGGATCCACAAGCGTTCTTCGACGTGGTGTCCAACTCCACCGGCGCGAGCTGGGCGCTCACCACGAACTGCCCAGTCCCCGGCCCAGTGCCTAACTCCCCGGCGAACAACGACTTCAAGCCTGGCTTCGCCAACGCATTGATGAACAAGGACCTGGGGCTGGCGAAGGCCGCGCTGGAGGAAACGGGCACCTCAGCGGTGCTGGGACAAGCAGCAGCTGCGTTTTACCAGGAGACGGTCGACGCCGGATTCGGAGACAAGGACTGCTCCTACGTCATTGAGTTGGTTCGTGACCGTTAATGATGTCCTGGACTAACTCGGCGTAATAGCCAGTGATGTCAGCGGGGGAGAACTGCTCAAAGTCGGTATCTCCCACGCGACGCATCAACGACAATCCAGTAAGAAGCGCCATAGCCGCCTGGGCCCGCAACCGCGGATCCGGCTCTGGGTATGGCGCTTCCGCCCGAATACGCGCCTCCAACACTTCCAGGATGTCTCGCTTGATCCGCTCCCCAATAGCGCTCAAGTGCCTCTCCGAACCATCCGTCACCGTCATGGTGCGAATGATGGAGTAGTGGGCGGTGGTGGGAGCGGTCAATGTTTCTGCGATGGACGTCTTCCCGAGCTGATCGAAAGGCCCCTTAAACATGGCTTTCGCACTCGTCGAAAAATCCACGGTTTTCTCGAACAAGGTCTCCTTGCTCTGGAAATGCTTAATAATCAGCGGGGCGCTCACCCCAGCAGCCTCCGCAATTTCCTTCAAGGACACTTGGGCGAACGTCCGCTCGCTGAACATCTGACGCGAGACCTCCAAAATACGGGTCTTGGTATCAGAAGGCGGGTTCGCAGCCTGACGGCGCTCATTGGATTTCATGGCACTCGACTCCCTTGCGTTGGCTTGGTTCGACTACCCACCTTATTTGAATGAATCGGAGCTTTTCATGGTTATTCCAATGATCGGCATCTTCCTGTCGCTGATCGTGCTGATCGTGCTCGCCTACCGAGGCCATTCGGTCGTCATCGCAGCACCCATCGCGGCACTTCTCGCCACCGCGCTCTCAGGAGCCCCACTGCTGGCCACCTACACCCAAATCTTCATGCCAGCTTTGGGCAAGTTCATCACTAACTACTTCCCGCTCTTCCTCACCGGAGCGATTTTCGGCCGTTTGATGACGGTCTCTGGTCTGGCACACGACCTCGCACACGGCATATCCAAGGCCTTCGGAGCCAAACGCGCCATGGCCTCCACCGTGCTGGCCACCGCGCTACTCACCTACGGTGGCGTGAGCGCATGGGTAGTGGCGTTCACCATCGTCCCGATTGCCACCGCGCTGTTTAAAGAAGCTGGCATCCCGAAGCGACTCATGCCGGCAGCCATCGCATTTGGCACCATCACCTTCGCCATCGCCGCGCTGCCAGGAAGCCCGCAAGTACACAACGTGATCCCCACCAAGTACTTCGGCACCACCTCCTACGCCGCCCCTGCGATTGGCCTCATCGGCACAGCGATGATGCTGGTGATGGGCATGATCTGGCTGGAGTATCGCGTTCGAGCGCTGCATCGCGCCGGGGAACTGTATGAGCCGGCAGGCGGGTCCGATTCCGGGGCCACCGCCTTGAAGGAACTGGAAGACGCCGAAGGCGGCCACTCCGTCATTCCAGCGCATCGGGTCGAGGGCAATGTGGCGATCCGTGGCATCCTTGGTTTCATCCCCATCGCCGTGGTGGTGGCGATGAACTACCTGTTCATCTACGTGCTTTCCAAGCAGATGGACTTCAGTTACCTGGCGGAAAAGAAGTTCGGCGGGGTGAAACTAGAAGCGGTGCTGGGAACCTGGTCGGTCACCGTCGCCATGGCTACCGCAATCATCGTTATCTTCCTCATGCGCCCCGGTCTGTTCGGCGTCTTCATCGAAGGCCTCGGTGACGGTGCGAAATCTGCCATCCTCCCGGTATTCACCACCGCCAGCGAGGTCGGCTACGGTGCGGTGATTGGCTCGCTGGCGGCCTTCATGCTGCTTCGCGACGGCGTGTTCTCCATCGCTGATAACGCCCTGATCGTGGGCGTTATCTCCACGGGCGTCATCGCTGGGATCACCGGTTCGTCCGCCGGAGGCCTCTCCATGACCCTGGAAACCTTCGGCGCTGACCTGGCTCAGATGGCCACCGAGCAGGGAATCTCACTCGAAGCGATGCACCGAATCATGGCAATGGCGTCCGTGAGCTTCGACTCGCTGCCTCACAACGGCGCGGTGCTCACCATGCTGCTCGTGTGCGGCATGACCCACAAACAG
The DNA here is from genome assembly GCF_055583565.1 of Corynebacterium sp. NPDC104732. Lineage (NCBI taxonomy): Bacteria > Bacillati > Actinomycetota > Actinomycetes > Mycobacteriales > Corynebacteriaceae > Corynebacterium > Corynebacterium sp. NPDC104732. Next base: position 35,833 of record NZ_JBVJNS010000009.1, on the reverse strand, counting down.
TCCTACAAGGATGTAGCAATGGTGACCGTGGTGATCCCGATCATCGCAGTGTCGGTCCTGCTTGCGGGAACTGCTGTGTTTTAACCATGATAGGGACTTGTTAGTGGCGACAAATCCCTACGCCTTCCACTGGTGTTTTCCCAGGTAAATTCCGTGGAAAGCGTAGGGGTTTTTCCTCGTCATACATCGCTATCGCTAGCGGCGCACAAACAACGCCGCGGTATCGGCGGGCACGGTGTCACTGTCCCCGCAATCCTGGCTACTGAGGAGTAACCCCCAGCCTTCTGGGACGGCGCATGGTTCATTGAATGTCACTACGATCAGGACATCAGGCCGTCCGTGGTCACGAGCGGAGTTGATGAATGCCAATGAGCCACTACCGGCGTCGAATTTCTGAAGTGAGCCCCGGCCAAGCTCAAATTCCTTCCGCAGCGAGAAAAGCTTCTTGAAAAAGCTCAGGTCAGAAGCAGGATCTTTGGTCTGCACGTCCACGCAAAAGGCTTCCCAATCCGTGGGCTGGGGTAGCCATGTGGATTCCGCGGTGGTGAAGCCAAAGTTGGGAAGCGTGGCTGTCCACGGCAACGGAATTCTGCAGCCGTCTCGGCCAAGTTCTTTGCCTGCGGTGCGGGGGAACGTGGGATCTTGACGGGCGACGTCAGGCAAGGATGTGTGTTCTGGGAGCCCGAGTTCTTCGCCTTGGTAGATGTAGGTGGAACCCGGCAGGGCGTTAATCAATGTGTGTGCCGCTCGGGCACGTAGCCGCCCGAGCGTAGCGTTAGGTTGTGGGTCGGTGGCACCAATGCCATTGGGCCGAGCACCAGGAATATCCAAGCCTAGGCGTGAGGTGGCTCGTACTACATCGTGGTTGGACATCACCCACGTGGCCGGTGCGCCGGTATGCTCCAGCGTCCGTAGGGAGTAGTCGATCACGTTCTGCAGATCTGAGCGGTTCCACAGGCTGGCGAGGAAATCAAAGTTGAAGGCCTGGTTCATTTCATCGGGTCGAACATATTCGGCCAGCTTTTCCGGAGTGTCCGCCCAGACCTCAGCCACGAGGAGTTTGTCCTCGCCGTACTCGTCCAGTACGGTGCGCCAGCTGCGGTAAATCTCGTGGACTTCCGGTTGGTTCCACATGGGTGGGGGAGGGACGTCGTCGTCAGTGGTGCCCTCGACCATCTCAAAGTGGAACTGCCAGTTGGGAAGGTCGAGTGGCTTGCACAGGCCGTGAGCCACGTCCACCCGAAAACCGTCCACGCCTCTGTCCAACCAGAAGCGCAGGATGCTCTCAAACTCTGTTCGAACCTCAGGGTTATCCCAAAATAGATCTGGTTGACTGGTGTCGAACATGTGCAGGTACCAGGAGGTATCCGATTCCCATGCAGACCCTGGGGCATCGGGCCTCGCCTTCACCTGGGTCCACGCCGGCCCGCCGAAAACGGATTCCCAGTCGTTGGGAGGCAGCTCGCCGTTGTCGCCTTGGCCAGGCCGGAACCAGTATCGGTCACGCTCTGGGGAACCTGGTCCTGCGGCGAGCGCCGACTGGAACCAGGGGTGCTGGTCAGAGGTGTGGTTGGGCACCAAATCGAAAATGATGCGCAGTCCGATGCTGTGAGCGTGATCGATGAGGTTTTCCACGTCTGCGCGGGTCCCATACATGGGGTCGATATCGCGGTAGTCCGCTACGTCGTAGCCACCATCACGTTGCGGGGAGACATAGAACGGGGAGATCCATACCGCGTCGGCGCCCAGATCAGCGACATGGCGGAGGTGCGATTTAATGCCTGCGATGTCACCGTGCGGCTGGGACGTTCCAGCGAAAGACTTGGGGTAGATCTGGTAAATAACGGCATGCTGCCACCATTGGTCGGGTGAGTGCTTACGCATTAGGAACGATCCTTTCCCTGGGAAGAGGACAAAATGACGGCGGTGAGTGCAGGGACGGCTACTGAGAACTCGCCGATCTCTGGAAGCTCACCTGTGCTGAAGATAGGGCGCTCGGCACCGGAGACAATAGGGTGCTTGACTACGTGGTGGTGCAGATTTATCACCACCAGAAGCGTTTCGTCTGCTGTGCTTCGTAGGAAGCTGAGCAGCTTCGGATGGGGCTCATCGTGGCCGTCCTCGCTGCAGAACTCGACGTTCGCGGATGCTCCCAATGCAGGATGCTGCTGCCGGAGCCCAATCAAGCTGCGCACGGTTTCCAACATCGTGCCATTGGCGCCTTCTTGGCTGGTAACACTGACAGCAGGATCATCCCCTACCGGCAGATAAAGCAAATCTGTTGCCACGTCAGAAAAACCAAAGTTTAGTTTGTCGCTATCCCACTGCATGGGGGTTCGGGAACCGGTGCGTGCATAACCGCCTTCGTGGGTGGGCAACTGCCGGTAGGTCATCCCGATTTCGTCGCCGTAGTAGATGAAAGGGACGCCGGGCATCGTGAGCAGGAACGTGAAGAACAGCTTTCGTTCCGCTTCATTGAGGCGAGGTGCCAGGCGGGGGCAATCATGGTTACCAGAAATCAGGCTGAAAAAGCCACGACCTTGGATCTGGGCAAGCTGCGGCAGGTAGCAGTCCAAGAATTCTTGCGCGGTGGATTCAGAGTCAGAGTTGAAAAAGCTAAGGTCATTGACCCTATCGAGCGCAGTGTCCGTGTTACGCACGAGGTGGTTGTACCCATTCCCACGCCAGTCGAGGTAAAAATCTGCGTCAAAACCAGCCTCGACCGCTTGCCATGGTTTGCCCCATTCTGAAACGAAGAAGGCATCGGGAAATTCTGCTTTTACTTCGGCGAGGATGTTTTGCCACACGGTGATGGTTGTGGTTTTGTCGGTGCCGTCGTTTTTCACCAGTGAATCTGCCATGTCCACGCGGAACCCGTCGGCTCCGCGTGCGAGCCAGTACTTGAGCACATCAGCCATCGCTCGCCGGTTCGCTAGGGGGCCCGGGGCGTCGATAGGCTGCTGCCAGGGCCGTGTGATCTCGGCGAAGCCATAGTTTAGGGCCGGCTGGGACTTGAAGAAGTTCAGGATGTAGGTGGCATCGCGGGGCGTTTCCCCGCCGATGAACGGCATGCCGTCGCCGTGATCGAACGCATGCGAGGTCCAGATGTAGCGGTCCGAATATGCGTTGGGTGTCGCTTCGGAACTAAGCGTAAACCAAGGGTGCTGCTCGCTGGTATGGCCGGGAACAAGATCGAGGATCACCTTGATTCCGCGTTCGTGTGCAGCGGAAAACAGGGCGATGAGATCGTCGTTGGTGCCGTAACGCGGTGCCACCGAGTAGTAATCGGCCACGTCGTAGCCGCCATCTTTGAATGGGGAGGCAAAACATGGGTTGAGCCAAATTCCGGTGATACCCAAACTGGAAAGGTAGTCCAGGTGCGTTACGATGCCGCGTAGATCCCCGATGCCGTCTGAGTTCGAATCAGCAAAGCTAGCAGGGTAAATCTGGTAGAACACTGCGCTTTCTACCCATTGGTTCGACTGTGTCATCGTATGTAGTCCTTAGGTTGACGTCATCTGGCCACAGGTTACGGGAACTAACGCAACTAAAAGTGGGTTTGTGTTGGACAAAACATATTTTGTTGGCCGGCGACCATGGTTATAAGTGGGTTTGATAGTTGTCTTTACCGGTCAAGATACCTACTTTGGGGGATTTTTGAAGGCTTTGAGTCAGTGAGCGGAGCTGGGGAACAAACAATAACTGCTGGTTGTAGTCATGTTTGTTTTGGTTGTAACCGGTGTGAAATAACTATCATCAAAAATCTATATATCAAAGTCGCTGTTTAGGCTACGGTGAAACTTAGTACTTCGAAAATGTCCGTTTGTGTATGCGTATGTGTGCAAGGGCCATGGGCGGACATTCTCGTTTGTTCGTGCAGAAAGGGACTATCCGTACATGTTCAAAAGCAAGAAACTAATCAGCGTACTTGCCGCAACGACCTTGGCATTGGCTGGCTGCTCTGGCGGTTCTGACTCTGGTGACTCCGCAGGATCCGCTTCCGGTGACGTTCAGCTCACCGTTTGGTCCTCCCAGGAAGATCAGAGCGGCAATGACGGCTGGCTGCAGCATGTTGAAGCAGAGTTTGAAAAGGCAAACCCGGATCTCAAGATCACGTGGAAAAACAACGTAGTGTCACCAGCAGACGCAGGTGTCACCGTCAACCAGGACCCAAGTGCTGCGGCTGACGTGTACATTTACGCCAACGACCAGCTCGGCTCCCTGCTTGACGCTGGCGCAGTAGGCGAGCTCTCCGATGACGGCATGGCCCAACTGGAGAAGCAGGCTGAAGGCACCATCGCAGACTCGATCAAGGGGCAGGACGGCAAGTCCTACGGTGTCCCGCTTGAGCCAAACACCTGGTTCATGTACTACAACAAGTCGAAGCTCAGCGTTGACGACGTCAAGTCTCTCGACACCATGCTGGAAAAGGCGAAGGTCTCCTTCCCACTGTCCAACTCCTGGTACCTCCCAGCCTTCTACGCGGGCGCAGGCGCAACCTTCTTTGGCGCCTCCGGTAACGACGCTGCTGCCGGCATTGATATGGGCAACAGCGCTGCGGATGTAACTAAGTACCTGTCCAACATGGTGAAGAACCCTAACTTTGTCAACGACGTTGATGGTTCTGGTATCGGCGGTATGAAGAACGGCTCCGTGGACGTTGTGTTCTCCGGTTCTTGGGATGCCAAGAACGCTCGCGAAGCCCTGGGCGATGACTTCGGTGTCGCAGCTCTTCCTACCTACAAGCTGAACGGTAAGGATATTCAGCTGAAGGCATTCTCCGGTTCCAAGGCAACGGGCTACAACCCACAGTCCAAGAACGCTAAGGTCGCTTCTCAGTTCGCTGCTTTCCTGGCAAACACCGAATCCCAGAAGTCTCACTACGAGCTCACTGGTGTGATTCCTTCTGACCTGAACCTCAAGGATGACGCCTCGGTTTCTAAGGATGAAGTAGCAGTTGCTCTGTTCGACACCGTCTCCAAGGCTGCCATCCTGCAGCCAACCATCAAGGAGATGTCTCAGTTCTGGAACCCAACCGAGAACTTTGCGAAGGCACTGACTAACGGTGAAGTCACTGAGGCTAATGCCGCAGAGAAGACTGAGGCCTGGGCTGGCGCACTGAAGTAGCTGGTAGCTGCCTAACTGATGAGAGTGTTGAGCCCGGACTTAGTTTCGGGCTCATCGTATATCTCTACCTTTTCAGGGCAGCGTGGCTGCTCACTAATCCAACACATTGCAATGTGAGAAGGGAGAAGTTGGCTCATGTCTGTGGCGAGTCAACTGCAAGTTCCTCAAGCTGGGGCTGCTCCGAAGAAGCGGCGAGTGCCCAGTCAGCTTGATCAATACACAGTGACCCGATCATGGCGAGAAGGCGACCTCATCACCAAGTTGTCGGTGGTGGTTTTTGGCCTGGGCAATGTACTCCGCAAGCAATACGTGAAGGGCATCGCGCTCTTTGCTATTGAAGTTGTGGCGTTGTATCTGTTCTTTGCCAAGGGAGTTAGTGCACTGAAAGAGCTTCCTGGTCTTGGAACTGGTGAAGCAACACGAACCAAAGTCGACGGCTTTTGGGTTTACCAAAATAGCGAACCATCGGTGGTGCTGTTGCTCGATGGCATCGTGACCATCGCTATGATTTTGGCGTTTGTGTGGTTTGCTACGGTGGCCCTCCGTAGTGCGTTTAAAGCTCAAACGTTTGTGGAAAAGAATGGGCGTGCCCGCACGCTGCGGGAGGATCTGGCGGCGCTCAAAGACGAGGACGCTCCTATCCTATTCATGTCGTTGCCAACTCTAGGCATTGTGATTTTCACGGTGCTGCCCCTCGCGTTCATGATTAGCATGGCGTTTACCAGCTATGACTCTAAGCACGTGCAGAAGTTTGACTGGGTTGGTTTTGAGAATTTCAAAGCGGTCTTTTCCAACACTGGTGGCGACGTCAACCTGTCATTGTTCCTATCGGTGTTGTCGTGGACGCTGGTGTGGGCGTTCTTCGCCACGTTCCTTAACTATTTCCTTGGCATGTTCTTGGCCATGCTTATTGAGCGCAAAACTACACGCGGAAAAGCATTTTGGCGCGCGATTTTCTCCATGTCGGTGGCCGTGCCGATGTTCGTGACGCTGTTGGTCATGCACAGCATGCTACAGCCGCAGGGCATCATTAACCGCCTGCTTATCGACGCCGGTTTGATCGATTCCAGTTTGCCATTCTTTACCGACGCAACATGGGCCCGTGTCACCGTTATTATTATCAACCTGTGGATCGGTATTCCGTACACCGTGATGCAGGTGACCGGTATCTTGCAGAATATTCCGGGTGAACTGTACGAGGCTGCTCGTATCGACGGCGCGAGCTGGTGGCAAACATATCGCAATATCACGTTGCCTTACATGTTCTTTGTGATGACGCCGTACCTCATCACTACGTTCACCGCCAACGTCAATAACTTCAACGTGATTTATCTTCTTTCGGGTGGCGACCCGACCCCAGTCGGCGCTTCTGCTGGTAAGACAGATCTTTTGATTACGTGGCTTTACAAGCTCACGGTGGATAAGGGTGATTACAACGTCGGTGCCGTGATCGGTATTTTGACCTTCTTGGTCCTTTCCATTGTGGCTTTGATTACTTACCGTAGGAGTGGCTCTTACCGGAATGAGGAAGGATTCCAGTGATGAGTAAAAATTCTTCAGGAAACATGGTGAGAGCTCGGAAAGTCACCGATGTGATTGTTCACCTCTTCCTTGCAGTGCTGGCGATCATCTGGGTTATTCCGATCGTGTGGGTATTCGCCGAAAGCTTCAACAAGAATACGGCGCCGTACGCCAGCACATTCTTCCCGGAAGAGTACACATTCGATAACTACGTGGCGCTGTTTACTGACAAAACGGTGCTGAACTTCCCCCGCATGTTCATTAATACGTTTATTATTGCGTGCTTCACATGCGTGATCAGCGTGGTTTTCGTGCTGTTCGTTTCTTACTCGCTCAGTAGACTGCGGTTCCGGTTCCGTAAGGTGTACATGAACATCGCCCTGATCTTGGGTATGTTCCCTGGCATCATGGCCGTTGTCGCCATTTACTTCATTTTGAAAGCGATGGGCCTAACCCAGGGGTGGACTACTAATATCGCGCTGATTATCGTGTACTCGGCCGGCTCAGGTATGGGCTTTTATGTGATGAAGGGATTCATGGATACCATTCCAATTTCCCTTGATGAGGCCGCGATTTTGGATGGCTGCACCCGCTGGCAGGTGTTCACCAAGATTATTCTGCCGATTTCGAAGCCGATGATTGTGTATCAATCTATTGTGTCCTTCTTGACTCCATGGCTGGACTTCGTGCTGGCGAAGGCTATTGCGAGGACGCAGGAGCATTACACGGTGTCTTTGGGCCTGTGGAAAATGCTTCAGAAGGAGTACATCTATGATTGGTTTGCTCGCTTTGCAGCGGGCGCGGTGTGCGTTTCGATTCCGATTGCAATTCTGTTTATCCTGATGCAGCGGTACTACCAGGAGTCGATGTCTGGAGCCGTGAAGGGGTAGCCGAGAGAAAAACAGGGAGAGACTGTGAACAAGCGGTCAGTGACAGTCCGCGGTTTGGCCTTGTGGGTGGCGGTGTTCGTTGCCCTCGGGGTGGCGGGCATGGTGCTTATCCGCCCGGCCGACAATGGCTACGAGAATCTCAGTCTCTCTTTTTTGACGCTCGGGGTGCTGTGTGAACTGCTTTCCTGGTGCGCGATTCCTCTTGCGGCTTGGTTGCTGGTCTTCTTGCAGCGTCACGGTTTCGGTTACGGGGAACTGATGGTGGCCTCGCTGGCGGTGGCTGCCATCAGCGAGGTTCCTTATGACATCGTGAACCACGGCACGTGGATGTCGATGGCCTCGCAGAACCCGGTATGGGCCATCTTCGTGAGCCTGATTGTCCTGTCCGCAGTTGAGCGGTCGCGGGGGATCGGCACTGGCGCCCGCGCAGCGATGATTGTTTTCGTGTGTGTTGCGGCTGCGTTTTGGATAGTGGCCCTCGCACTGGGTACGCGGTTCGGAGTTGTGCCGCTGGGGCTGGCCTGTCTAGCGTTCCTGCTGGTGTTTCACACGCTGTGGGACAGAGAAAATCGGATGGTCTATGCTGCTGGCGTGTTGGGGGCCAGCATGCTGATCGTGCCCGCGCTGTCTGCAATCATTCTGCATTTCCGGCAGCCACATCCAGCGCCGCCTTCCGCACCGGCATGCGTGAAGTACGCACTGCTATACCCGTTCCTCCAGGTGGTCGGCGCGGCCCTGGTGGGCATTGCTTAACGACGCCCAGTGCCCCCGCAATCGTGTCGCCGCTGGTGAGCTCAGGCGCCCGGCAATGGCCGTCGACAAGCTGCACATATCATATTTGGAAAACTGCGTGCGATCGGGTACTCTGACACCCCGGACTTAAATCGTTGTTCTTTGGCATGCCCAAATAAGCGAGTTTTTAAGTGCCAAACTGTACGTTTTCCCTACTTTGTTGTAGGCCCCCCGCCCAATGCGTCCAGCATATTCCAAGGCAGCGAGCTCCCTGGCTACTTAGTTCAGGTGAGCGGCAGTGGCCGGTAGAAAAGCTGATAACGCCGGGTGGGTAAGGGAACCGCAACGAGAAAGGTTCTAGGTCACCTATGACCATGACTGACCCTATTGCAGACATGCTGTCTCGCGTGCGCAACGCTAACCATGCGTACCACGACTCCGTGTCTATGCCTTCTTCTAAGCTGAAGGCCAACATTGCCGAAATCCTCAAGCAGGAAGGCTACATTGCCGACTACACCGTCTCCGAGGAGAAGGTGGGCAAGACCCTCAAGCTGGACCTGAAGTACGGCCCTGCTCGTGAGCGTTCCATCTCTGGCGTTCGTCGCGTGTCCAAGCCTGGCCTGCGCGTTTACGCCAAGGCTAACAACCTGCCAGAGGTTCTGGGCGGCCTCGGCGTGGCTATCATCTCCACGTCTCAGGGCCTCCTGACCGACCGTCAGGCTACCGAGAAGGGTGTAGGCGGAGAAGTTCTCGCCTACGTCTGGTAAGGGAGGATTGACACATGTCGCGTATTGGTAAGAATCCTATCGCCATCCCAGCTGGCGTTGAGACCAAGATTGACGGCCAGCACGTAGAGGTTAAAGGCCCAAAGGGCACCCTCTCTGTTGACGTCCCAGCTCCTATCGCTGTGAAGGTTGAGGACGGCCAGATCGTCGTTACCCGCCCAGACGATAACCGCAAGAGCCGCGCTCTGCACGGCCTGTCTCGTTCCCTGGTGAACAACCTCGTTGAGGGCGTCACCAAGGGTTACACCATCAAGATGGAAATCTTTGGTGTCGGCTACCGTGTTCAGCTGAAGGGTAAGGACCTCGAGTTCTCCTTGGGCTACTCTCACCCAGTTCTGATCGAAGCTCCAGAAGGCATCAAGTTTGCTGTTGATGGCACCACGAAGCTTTCGATCGAAGGTATTGACAAGCAGAAGGTCGGACAGATCGCTGCCATCATCCGTCGTTTGCGCAAGGATGACCCATACAAGGGTAAGGGCATCCGCTACGAGGGTGAGCAGGTCCGCCGCAAGGTCGGAAAGACGGGTAAGTAATGAGCAACGAGAATACTGCAAACAAGCGTCTGCCAATTGGCAAGGACATCTCCACTCGCCGTCGCGAGGCTCGTGCCCGTCGCCACTTCCGCATTCGCAAGAACCTGCGTGGCACCGCCGAGACCCCACGTCTCGTCGTGCACCGCACCTCCCGCCACATGCACGTGCAGATCATCGACGACCTCGCTGGTCGTACCCTGGCTGCCGCTTCCACCATGGAAGATGCAATCCGCGCATTCGACGGTGACAAGAAGGCACGTGGCGCCGAGGTAGGCAAGCTCATCGCTGAGCGCGCTAAGGCTGCTGGTATCGAAGCTGTGGTCTTTGACCGTGGCGGCTACCAGTACCACGGTCGCGTCGCCGCTCTGGCTGACGCCGCACGTGAAGGTGGTCTGAAGTTCTAATGATCACCGCAACCATGAACATCAACGGAAGGATCGCGTAATGCCGGGACGTGAACGGCGTAACGGCGGACGCTCCGCCGACGAAAACAACAACAACGAGCGCAACGAGCGCCGCGGTCGCGGCCGGGATCGTGACGATCGCCGCAACCAGCAGGACGAGCGCTCCCAGTACATCGAGCGCGTTGTAACCATCAACCGCGTGTCCAAAGTCGTGAAGGGTGGTCGTCGCTTCAGCTTCACCGCTCTCGTCATCGTTGGTGACGGCCAGGGCATGGTCGGTGTTGGCTACGGCAAGGCCAAGGAAGTTCCAGCAGCAATCCAGAAGGGTGCTGAAGAGGCTCGCAAGAACTTCTTCCGCGTCCCAATGGTCGCTGGCACCATCACCCACCCAGTTCAGGGTGAAGCAGCAGCTGGCGTAGTTATGCTCCGCCCAGCAGCTCCTGGTACCGGTGTTATCGCTGGTGGCGCTGCACGTCCAGTTCTGGAATGTGCCGGCGTTCAGGACGTGCTGTCCAAGTCCCTGGGCTCTGACAACGCTATTAACGTTGTCCACGCAACCGTGGCCGCTCTCAAGCAGCTGGTTCGCCCTGAAGAGGTCGCTGCCCGCCGTGGCAAGTCCCTCGAAGAGGTCACCCCAGCCCGTATCCTGCGCGCTCGCGCAGCACAGGAGGCTTAAATCATGGCCCTCAAGATTACTCAGGTTAAGGGCATCGTTGGTGCCAAGCAGAACCAGAAGGACTCGCTGCAGACCCTCGGCCTTCGTAAGATCCACCAGTCCGTCGTACGTCCTGATAACCCTCAGGTCCGCGGTCTGATCAACGTGGTTCGTCACCTGGTCGTCGTCGAAGAAGTAGCGGGGGAGTAGGTAAACAATGAGCGAACCAATTAAGCTCCACGACTTGCGCCCAGCACCGGGCTCTAACAAGGCTAAGACCCGCGTTGGTCGCGGTGAAGCATCCAAGGGTAAGACTGCAGGTCGCGGTACCAAGGGTACCAAGGCTCGCAAGCAGGTTTCTGCAGCATTCGAAGGTGGCCAGATGCCACTGCAGATGCGTCTGCCTAAGCTGAAGGGCTTCAAGAACCCTAACCGCGTCGTTTTCCAGGTGGTAAACGTTGCGGATCTGGAGAAGGCCTTCCCACAGGGTGGCGACGTCACCATCGCTGACATCGTCGCAGCTGGCCTGGTCCGCAAGAACCAGCCAGTTAAGGTCTTGGGCAACGGCGACCTGGGCGTTAAGCTCAACGTCACCGCAACCAAGTTCTCCAAGTCTGCCAAGGAGAAGATTGAAGCCGCTGGCGGTTCCGTCACCGAGGCATAAGACTTAAGACGTCACAGTCGGCCCCAACCCTGCTATTAGGGTTGGGGCCGACTTCGTTGATAGAGAGTATGTGTTTTCTGGTTTAAATAGGGGGTTAAGTAGCAAAAAGTGTGTCCGGTCGGCACCGTAATTTTTCGCCATGCCGATGGTGTATTGGTGGTCGGTTGTGGTAGCACACCCTGTCGAGCATCGTCGCGCATCGGCACACCATCAGCTTTGGCCCGCGTGTTAGAGAATACAAAAGGTTATGGCCTCAAACGGCAGTAGAGGTGTAGTAACCAATAGGGCGTAGCTGACCTTCTGGTATGGGTGTGACTTTTGACGCCGAAGACAAACAACCGCACCTGCTCACACAGGTGCGGTATCGAAAAAGTTCGTGCGTTCATAAAACCCAAAGGAATGTAACGCACCGGTTTACCTATCTTGAGCAGGCCGTTTAACACTGTACTTGTCACTAGCCCGCTCTGGTATCCCGTAAAAGCTATTCAGTGCTGTTTCTGGGAAAAGCAAACTAAACGCGCTCTATGCCCCGAAACGAGCTAACGGAGGAAGGAATGGATTGCGTTACGAATCGCATCCTTTACCGGTGAGAACAGTGCAATGACACCAATGAATCCAGCCAAAGCCATGATTGGGCCAAACAGCTTCGAGAACCAAGTTTCCTTCTTGCCCGATGGCTTTTCCGTACTTTCACCGGCAGGCGTGACATTGACCTTTTTACTATCGGCCGGTGTAGTGGTTTCGGCTGGTTTGGTCACCGTGGGGGTTGCGGTGGTTTCCGCTGGTTTGGTCACCGTGGGGGTTGCGGTGGTTTCCGCTGGTTTGGTCACCGTGGGGGTTGCGGTGGTTTCCGCTGGTTTGGTCACCGTGGCGGTTGCGGTGGCCGGGGTGCTTGCAATCGAAGTAGGGATGGACGCAGAAGGCGCTGGAGTATTTTCTAGTCCAGAAAAGATACCGAACCGGGCGGACAGCACCGTCCGGTTGTGAGTTGCAGAGTCATGGAGGGCTTCTCCATCGACAGCTAGTTTGTCACCTGCTCGGTAGACCTTAAGTTTGTCGGCATCGGTTCCTGGGTGCACTGTTTCGCGGGCCTTGTCTACCCATTTTTGATCCACTCCCCAATCGATGATGGAGAAGGCATCGTACTCTGTTGGCTCGCCGCCATCCTTTAAAATCTCGACGATGCGGTTGAGCTCGCCCAGACCTTCGTTAAACATCATGTGACGAGCGTGCTTTCCCTCACGTTTTTCGTCCGTTGCCTCAGCATTAGTGCTCAACTCCCACGCTGCAGCCGTAGCGGCAGTTAAAACCGGTACAGCTTTTTCGGACTCTATGAGGTCAACACCTACTTTTGCCAAGTCTAGCTGGCGTGCAGTTAGGTCACCTTCAGCTTTCAAAATAGCGAGCGCCAGTCGAGCCTTGGCAGCAAAACAAGCGTGCTCTGACCGCCAATGAATTTCATTGATGGTTTCCGAAGCGGGCCATGAATCGTACTTCTGGTTGCGGGCCGCCTCGTGGTACGTGTGTCGCAACATGGAAATTGTTTGAAATGTTTTAACTTCACCCAAGAATTGGTCAGCATCATCAGCGGGTGTGCTGAAGTACTTGTTTGGCATTGCATCTGCGGTCTGCGCAACAGCAAGCGACGGTACAGCAACGTTGGCAACTGCGACACTGGTAAGTGGTATCGCTGTAGCGACGGTAAGTACAGCGATACGTTGGGCGAGGGATCGCGTCATAATTGGAAGTCCTCTCGAAAAATGAGAATGTAGCAGAACAGCTAGCGAGGTAAGGCTAACCTAACTTTTGTAAATATGGTAAATTCCCCGGAGCGGATGGGGGGATCGGGTGTATCCCTCGCCTTCCGCCACGTTGCTGTTCACTTGTTTCTGTGCTGGGGACGACGGTCAGGGTGAGCTGTGTTCGACAAGAAAAGAAGGAAACTTCAGGTGCGTAATCTGTGAAGAGAAATGGTAGAAAATGTTTGGCTGGTAGACGAGCGGTATCTAAGAAGGGGTCACCAATTCCTAGGCCGATAATTTCCTTAGAACCGAACAGCTGGTAAAGTTGCCGTGTTGAATGTCTCTCGTGCGCTTTACTGTGCGAGCCGATAAAAATTACTTACACCGAGCCCGATTTCCCAACAGAGAAAACGGGTGCCAGGAGGATATGTGTCCGCCCTTATCTCAGCGTTTAAGGACGTCGATCTTCGCAAGAAGATCTTGTTCACCATCGCGATGATCATTCTGTACCGCATCGGTGCTCAGATACCATCGCCAGGTGTTGATTACGCATCCATCGCGGGACGTCTGCGTGAGCTGACCCAGGAACAGAACAGTGTCTACTCACTGATCAACTTGTTCTCCGGTGGCGCACTACTGCAGCTGTCGATCTTCGCCATCGGCATCATGCCGTACATTACGGCCTCGATTATCACCCAGCTGCTCACCGTAGTTATTCCACACTTCGAAGAACTGAAGAAGGAAGGCCAGTCCGGCCAGACGAAGATGACGCAGTACACGCGTTACCTCACCGTCGGCCTGGCGCTGTTGCAGTCCTCCGGCATCGTCGCGCTCGCTGACCGTCAGCAGCTGCTAGGCCAGGGCGTGGAGGTGCTCAAGGCGGACCGCAATATCTTTGACCTCATCATCCTTGTTGTGACGATGACTGCTGGTGCTGTCCTCGTGATGTGGATCGGTGAACTCATGACCGACCGCGGTATCGGTAATGGCATGTCACTTCTGATCTTCGCTGGCATCGCCACTCGCCTGCCTGCCGACGGGATGAACATCTTCCGGAACTCGGGTGCTACCGTCTTCGGTCTGGTGCTCCTCGCCGTCTTGATCCTGGTCGTCGGCGTGATCTTCATCGAGCAGGGCCAGCGCCGCATTCCAGTGCAGTACGCCAAGCGCATGGTTGGTCGCCGTCAATACGGTGGCACCTCCACCTACCTGCCGCTGAAGGTCAACCAGGCCGGTGTGATCCCCGTGATCTTCGCGTCCTCCCTGATGTACGTCCCCGTGCTCATCACCCAGATCATTAACTCCGGCTCTGCTGTGGTGCCGGACAACTGGTGGCAGCGCAACGTCATCCAATACCTGCAGACCCCATCGTCCTGGCAGTACATCGTGGGCTACTTCGCGCTCATCATCTTCTTCTCGTACTTCTACGTCTCCGTTCAATACGACCCGAATGAGCAAGCAGATAACATGAAGAAGTACGGTGGCTTCATCCCGGGCATCCGCCCAGGACGCCCAACCGCGCAGTACCTCGGATTTGTCATGAACCGCCTGCTGTTTGTCGGTTCGCTGTACCTTGGCATTATTGCGGTATTGCCAAACATCATGATGGATCTCGGTGTTAACTCCGGTGCGGCAAACGCTACACCATTCGGTGGCACTGCAATCCTGATTCTCGTTTCCGTTGCCTTGACCACGGTCAAGCAAATCGAGAGTCAACTACTCCAAAGCAACTACGAAGGATTCCTGAAATGAGACTCGTACTCCTCGGCCCTCCGGGCGCAGGCAAAGGTACCCAGGCAGCCATTCTCTCCGAGAAGCTCGGCGTGCCACACATCTCCACCGGCGACCTGTTCCGGGCGAACATCGGCGAGGGCACCCCGCTTGGTGTCGAAGCTAAGTCCTACATCGACGCCGGCAAGCTTGTCCCTACCGATGTCACCGCGCGCATGGTGGAAGATCGTCTGAACCAGGAAGATGCTGCCAACGGCTTCCTGCTCGATGGCTTTCCACGCACCGTGGAGCAGGCTGACATCCTTGCTGACTTGCTGACAAAGAAGGGTGTCTCACTCGACGGTGTTGTGAACTTCAAGGTGTCTGAGGACGTCGTCGTCGAGCGTATGCTTGCCCGTGGCCGTGCAGACGACAATGAGGAAACCATTCGTACTCGCCTCGGTGTCTACCGTGATGAGACCGCCCCGCTGATTGACCACTACGGTGACCAGATCATCGCCATCGAAGCAGAGGGCACCGTTGAGGAGATCAACGCCCGTACGATGGAAGCCCTCGGAAAGTAAACTTTTCCAGTGCTCAAGCCGGCTGCAGCTTTAGTGCAGTCGGCTTTTTACTTTTAAGTAGGAACCATGGGATTTCGGAAAAAGAACAAGAAAATTGCCGCCAAAACTGCCGGCGAGCTAGACGCGATGCAAGCGGCAGGAGAGATCGTCGGGCGTACATTGCAGGCAGTGAAAGCCGCAGCAGGCCCGGGCGTTACGACGCTCGACCTTGACAAGGTAGCCGAAGCAACTATCAGGGAAGCCGGCGCCATACCTACCTTCCTCGGTTACGAAGGTTTCCCGGGTTCCATCTGTGCCTCGGTCAATGACGTGATCGTGCATGGCATTCCCTCAAATGACACGGTCCTCGCCGAAGGCGACTTGGTCTCCATTGACTGTGGCGCCACTTTCGACGGTTGGGTAGGGGACTCGGCTTGGTCCTTCTGCATTGGCGAGGCAGACGAGGACGTGCAAAAGCTGAATCAGGCGACCGAGTGGGTCCTTATGGAAGGCCTGAAAGCTATGGTTCCTGGCAATCGCCTGACAGATGTGTCCCACGCGCTAGAGGTGGCGACCAGAAAAGCGGAGCAGAAGTTCGGGGTTGAGCTCGGGATTGTAGACGGCTACGGCGGACATGGTATTGGGCGTACCATGCATGAGGATCCGTTCCTTCCCAATGAGGGTAAGGCAGGGCGAGGGCCCCTCATCCAAGAGGGATCTGTCCTGGCAATTGAGCCAATGCTCACCCTCGGTACGGAGGACTCAGCTGTGCTGGAAGATGACTGGACAGTGGTCACCTTAGATGGTTCCTTTGCTGCCCATTGGGAACATACCGTTGCTGCAACTGCGCACGGTCCACGAATTCTTACGCCACGAAAATAACTACTAGTTGGGAATTTTCTTGGAGCTTGCCTTATACTCCTTGACTATGAACAAGCACCGTAAGCCTTCTGCTTTCCAGCGTCGCGTGGCTATCGCCGCATCGACGGTTGTAGCCGCCGCTGCTGTCATGCTGCAGCCGGCTATGGCAGCCCCGGTCATTCCAGGTTCTTCGGTCCCTGGTTCCTCCGAACTGCAGACCGGATCTACCGACTTCGCCGCGGAAGCCGCATGGAATGCGCGTAACGCTGTCTACAACTCCACCGCAGGTTTGCCACCAGCGCAGCGTGACGCACTCCGCAAGGCTGCCGACGACAACCTCCGCGTGATGTTCCCGGGGCTGCTGGAATCGAAGATGCCAGCACCCGCACCGGCACCCGCCCCTGCGCCAGCCCCTGCACCAGAGGCGAACATTGACCGCGGATCTTGCCCGCCACAGGCACGGGTGTGCCTGGACAAGGCTGGCAACCGGGCTTGGCTGCAGCACGGTGGGGAAGTTACATACGGGCCGGTACCTGTGTCGCACGGTGCGCCAGGTTGGGAGACTCCGTCAGGTAACTTCCATGTCACCCGTAAAGTTAAGGATGAAATTTCCTACATCTTTGACAATGCGCCGATGCCAAACGCGGTGTACTTCACTAACGACGGTGTCGCATTCCATGCGGGACGCATCGACTGGCTCTCCCACGGCTGCGTCCACCTACGCTACGAGGACTCGGCAGTGTTCTTCAATGACCTTCAGGTCGGCGACATGGTTTACGTCTACTAACTATTCAGTTTCCGACACGCCCTAAGACCGCACCCTATTTTAGGATGCGGTCTTGCTTTTTATGGTAACCAGCCGGTATCCTTGTTCGTTGGTGTACGTACACGTGCGTTCACCCACCTTCCCACCCAAGGGAAAGTGACATCTACCAGGCATTTTGTACTTGGAAGTGCCAGGGAAAGCGGAGGATATGGCTAAAGAAGGCGCTATTGAGGTTGAAGGCAAGATCATCGAGCCTTTGCCAAATGCAATGTTCCGTGTCGAACTAGACAACGGTCACAAGGTACTTGCCCACATCTCGGGCAAGATGCGTCAGCACTACATTCGTATCCTTCCAGAGGATCGCGTCGTAGTGGAACTGTCTCCATACGACCTGACCCGCGGTCGCATCGTCTACCGCTACAAGTAAACAAAGTTATTCGCCTTCACATTCCAGGTGTTTTGCAGCTCTGGTGCGTCGATAAGCGCAGCAGACAAACACTTCCTTTACCTCCGGCTACGGTGGCTGGAGCCCTGTGATTGCGTAGCCCACTTCCCGGCTCATCCGCCCGGGTGAAGTGCTATGAGACAGGGATGAATGTGGAGAAAACCACCGCAACAACCGGAAAGGTACGTACCACTATGGCACGTCTAGCTGGTGTTGACCTTCCACGCAACAAGCGCATGGAAGTCGCACTTACCTACATCTACGGCATCGGCCCAGCCCGTGCTGCCAAGCTGCTCGAAGAGACTGGCATCTCTCCTGACCTGCGCACCGACAACCTCACCGACGAGCAGATCGCTGCTCTGCGTGACGTTATCGAAGCCACCTGGAAGGTAGAGGGTGACCTCCGCCGTCAGGTTGCAGCCGACATCCGTCGCAAGATCGAGATCGGCTCCTACCAGGGTCTGCGTCACCGTCGCGGCCTCCCAGTTCGTGGTCAGCGCACCAAGACCAACGCCCGTACGCGTAAGGGTCCTAAGAAGACGATCGCCGGAAAGAAGAAGTAAAAAATGCCTCCTAAAGCACGCACTGGCGCGCGCCGCACTGGCCGTCGCGTCGTAAAAAAGAATGTGGCGCAGGGCGCCGCATACATCAAGTCCACCTTCAACAACACCATCGTGTCCATCACGGACCCATCCGGTGCTGTTATCTCCTGGGCTTCCTCTGGCCACGTCGGATTCAAGGGCTCCCGTAAGTCCACTCCGTTCGCTGCTCAGCTGGCTGCCGAGAACGCTGCTCGCAAGGCAATGGAGCACGGCATGAAGAAGGTCGACGTCTACGTCAAGGGCCCAGGCTCTGGTCGTGAGACTGCAATCCGTTCCCTGTCCACCGCGGGTCTCGAGGTTGGTTCCATCACCGACGTCACCCCACAGCCACACAATGGCTGCCGTCCGCCTAAGCGCCGTCGCGTTTAATCAGGGAAAGGAAGAGTAACAAACTATGGCTCGTTATACCGGCCCTGTAACCCGTAAATCCCGCCGCCTCCGTGTCGACCTCGTCGGCGGAGACATGGCATTCGAACGTCGCCCATACCCTCCGGGACAGGCTGGCCGCGCTCGCATCAAGGAGTCTGAGTACCTCCTCCAGCTGCAGGAGAAGCAGAAGGCTCGCTTCACCTACGGCGTCATGGAGAAGCAGTTCCGTCGCTACTACGCTGAAGCAAACCGTCGCCCAGGCAAGACCGGCGACAACCTGATGATCCTGCTCGAGGGTCGTCTGGACAACGTTGTTTACCGTGCAGGCCTTGCACGCACCCGTCGTCAGGCACGCCAGCTTGTCTCCCACGGTCACTTCACCGTGAACGGCAAAAAGGTCAACGTTCCTTCTTTCCAGGTTTCTCAGTACGACATCATCGATGTTCGTGAGAAGTCCCGCAAGATGATCTGGTTCGAAGAGGCTCAGGATAACCTCGTCGACGCAGTCGTCCCAGCATGGCTGCAGGTCGTTCCATCCACCCTGCGCATTCTCGTGCACCAGCTGCCAGAGCGCGCTCAGATCGACGTTCCAATTCAGGAACAGCTCATCGTCGAGTTCTACTCCAAGTAATCTTTCGCTTTTCGCCACCAACCTGGTGGCGGCGAGCACCACAGTCCATAACTGCCTACTGGCGTCAAATAGCGGGCGTCACATAAGGAGAAGTTCATGCTCATTTCACAGCGTCCAACGCTCACCGAGGAATACGTTGACGAAGCACGCTCTCGCTTCATCATCGAACCACTGGAGCCAGGTTTCGGCTACACCCTCGGTAACTCGCTGCGTCGTACCCTGCTGTCTTCCATCCCTGGTGCAGCAGTGACCAGCGTCAAGATCGACGGTGTGCTCCACGAGTTCACCACCATCGGTGGCGTGAAGGAAGATGTTTCCGACATCATCCTGAACATCAAGGGCATTGTGCTGTCCTCTGACTCTGACGAGCCAGTGGTCATGTACCTGAGCAAGTCTGGCGAAGGCGTCGTCACCGCAGGTGACATTCAGCCTCCAGCGGGTGTGGAGATCCACAACCCGGATCTGCACATCGCTACCCTCAATGAGCAGGGACGCCTGGACATCGAACTGGTTGTTGAGCGTGGCCGCGGCTACGTCCCAGCAACCCTCAACGCTGGCGGTGGCGAGATCGGTCGCATTCCTGTTGACCAGATCTACTCCCCAGTGCTCAAGGTCAGCTACAAGGTGGAAGCTACTCGTGTTGAGCAGCGCACCGACTTTGACAAGCTGATCATCGATGTCGAGACGAAGAACTCCATCTCCGCACGTGATGCCCTTGCTTCCGCAGGCAAGACCCTGGTTGAACTGTTCGGCCTCGCACGCGAGCTGAACACCGCAGCCGAAGGTATCGAGATTGGCCCATCTCCACAGGAGACTGAGCACATCGCAGCCTACGGCATGGCTATTGAGGATCTGAACTTCTCCGTTCGCTCCTACAACTGCCTGAAGCGTCAGGAAATCCACACCGTCGGTGAGCTCGCTGAGTGCACCGAATCAGACCTGCTGGATATCCGCAACTTTGGCCAGAAGTCCATCAACGAGGTCAAGATCAAGCTCGCCGGCTTGGGCCTGACCCTGAAGGACGCTCCGGAAGACTTCGACCCAACCCAGATCGAAGGCTACGACGCCGAAACCGGCGAGTTCATCGACTTTGACCCGGAAGATTCTGAGTAAAACGCCCTAAGGCTTCCGCCACCCGGGAGCCTGCGCTCATAAACCTGTACACGAGGAGTACAACAATGCCTACCCCTAAGAAGGGCGCCCGTCTCGGCGGTTCGGCTAACAACCAGCGTAAGATCCTGTCTAACCTGGCTGCTCAGCTGATCGAGCACGGCGCAATCAAGACCACCGATGCCAAAGCAAAGGTTCTGCGTCCATACGTAGAGAAGATCATCACCAAAGCTAAGGCCGGCACCATTGCTGACCGACGCAACGTAGCTAAGCTCATCACGAACAAAGAAGTTGTTGCTTACCTGTTCAACGAGCTGGCTCCTAAGTTCGAGAACCGTGCTGGTGGCTACACCCGCATCATCAAGCTGGAGAACCGTAAGGGCGACAACGCTCCTATGGCCCAGATCTCCCTGGTCCTCGAAGAGACCGTTTCCGCTGAAGCTACCCGCGCAGCCCGCGCAGCTGCTTCCAAGAAGGCTGAAGAAGCTCCTGTAGAGGACGCTCCAGAGGTCGAGGCAGACACCGCTACTGACGCAGCTGCTGAAGCTGAGGCAGTAGAGGCCGAAGCCGAGGAGAAGTCCGAGAAGTAATTCTCAGCTCCTGAAAAGCCGCCCCGTCATGTACGTTGGGGCGGCTTTTTGTTGTGTGTGGGTGGGGTTTTCCGTAAAACCCGGAAAGTGAACCTCGGGTTTCGGGCTAGAAATGCCAAATTAGCAAAAGTGAAGCCTGGAAAGTTGCCGAGATCCGGGAAATGCTTCCCGGGGATTGTAGGGGAGGCGAGCAACGAACAGTGAAGGAATCTAACAGTGATTGCTGACATCAATCGGCTAGGCGGTGCGTTTAGCGTCCGGGTGGAGCCTTTTCGACAAGAGGATTTTGTGGCGAGCAGGCTGTGTGATCCCACATTGCCCGATGCTGCAACAATGGTGGGCGCTCATGCTGCCGTGCGAGGACTTGAGCCAAATCGTTTCGCTGGTTCATTGGTTTTCCAGCGTTATTGCCACCGGGTTTGCGGTGCAGCTGTGGCGGCGTTGGTGTTGCATGACAGCGTGCTGGATGTATCCATGCCTAACTGTGCGATGCGGTTTCGGGAGGGGAGTCCCGATACGTTGATTCTGAGGAACCTAGAAGTACTGCCGGTCGCGGATCCGAAAGCTGTCGTTGATATGACGGTCGGCCAGCATCTTGAGCCGTTGGCACAAGTGATTTCGAAGGTGAGTGGCCCTGGGATGCCAAATTTGTGGGGGAATATGGCAGCGGGGTTTGCGGGGGCGTTTCGTAAACTTTCGTTGCAGGCATATAATTCTGCGGAGCTGGCTCGAGTGCGGGCGCTTGCGGAGCAGGCGGCGGCTGCACACCCGAAGTTGGAAAGGGGTGGGAGCTATCGGCTCGTGACGCTGGGGGAGAAGACCCAGCTCCAGTTTGAGCGGACGTCGTGTTGCCATTGGTATGCGGCGAAGGATGGGAAGTATTGTTCGTGGTGTAGCAAGATTTCGCCTCAGGAGCGGCAGCAGCGGTTCCTGCAGTTGCTTCAAGACCAGTAAGATAGCTTCATCATGGACAGCTCAGATTCAGTGAAACTTCGCCTCGACCTTGCCTATGATGGCACCGATTTCCACGGGTGGGCTCGACAGGTTCCGAAGGAGGGCGAACCGGAGTTGCGCACCGTGCAGCAGGTGCTGGAAGATACCCTCTCGATGGTGCTGCGGGAGCCGATTCAGCTGACTGTGGCTGGGCGCACGGATGCTGGGGTGCACGCTCGGGGACAGGTAGCGCACTTTAGCGTCGGTAAGCAGGCGTTGGCGCAGCGCACGATCGATGGTGATCCATCGCGACTTATCCGTCGGCTGGCCCGCCTGTTGCCGGATGACATTCGCGTTCAGAGGTGTGGTGTTGTCCCAGAGGAATTCGATGCCAGGTTTTCGGCGCTGCGCCGTCACTACGTGTATCGGGTGAGCGCTGATCCCGCTGGGGCGTTGCCGACCCGGGCTCGTGACACGGCGCATTGGCCAAAGCCGGTGGATCTGGCGAAGATGCAGGCAGCGGCTGATGTTCTGGTGGGGTTGCATGATTTTGCGGCGCTGTGTAGAGCGAAGCCGAATGCGACGACGGTGCGGGACTTGGAAGTATTCCAGTGGCATGATGTTTCCACTGCGGAGGAGCCACTGTTGTACGAAGCCCATGTGAGTGCAGACGCGTTTTGCTGGTCGATGGTGCGTTCGCTGGTGGGCACGTGCCTGACAGTGGGCGAGGGACGCCGCGATACTGGGTTTGTCGCGGGGCTGCTCACGATGGACAAGCGTTGTTCCGAAGTGCCTGTGGCGCCGGCGCATGGGTTGTCGTTGGTGGGGGTGGACTACCCGGCGGATAGTGATTTGCAGGCGCGGGCGGAGGCGACACGCGGGCTGCGGACTCTTCCGTGACCTGTGACAGCGCGCCCTTGCCGGGAATTACCCCCGACATGGCCTAAGATTACTGAGGTCAAAACGGCGCAAAATGTGAAGGTGGGTTAATGGGTATGGTCAGCACAGCAGCGATAGCAGTTGCGGTGTTCACCGTTCCAGGCTTGATTGTTGCGTGGCTATCGGGTGCGCGTGGCCAGTGGGCTGTTGCGGCGTCACTCCCAGCGACCTTCGGCATTTATGGGCTGGCGGCCTGGGCGTTTGGTCTCACCACCATTACGTTTAACGCGAAGTCGGTGGCGCTGTTTACCGCTGGTCTCGCGCTGTTGGCGTTGGTGTGGAACGGCGCATTTTTTGCTTACCGACGTCGCCGCGCCGCCCGCCTCACCACCGAAGGTGGGGACACGCAGCCTGCACCGCGGCGTGACTGGCGCACCGGAACCCTCCTGGATCCCACCTGGATACTGCCGGGCCTCGGTATGGCCGGTGGCATTGCGTACATTTTGCACAGGTCGCTGCAGCTACTCGGATATGCCGCTGGGAAGATGGATAGCATTTTCCAGGGCTGGGATGTGCACTGGCATGCCAGCGTGGTGCGCTACGCGGTGGAAACGGGTATCGTTTCGCCGACCCGCATGGGCGAGCTGCAAAACACTGAGACCCTGGCAAAGATGTACTACCCGACGGCATGGCACGCAGGGGCGGCTCTGCTGGCAGAGCTGGCGAACATCTCACCGATCGCAGCGACGAATCTCACCGGCATCGTCATTCCAGCTGTGGCGTTCCCGATCTCTGTGGGGCTGATTGCCTGGCGTCTGATCGGGCGCCGGGGGATCACAGCGCAAATCGCCGCTGCGTTGGCCCCACTGATTGTTGGTGGCTTCCCGGTCCTCCACTGGATTGGCCTCTACGTGGGGGCCTGGCCTTATGTGGCGGCGGTCGCGACAAGTGGCATCGTGTTGGCCCTGTTCATGACGGTGCCTTACAGCCCGATCCGCAGTTTCCTCGCTGCGCTCGCGTTCATTGGAATGGTGCAGATGCACCCTTCCGCTGCGACGATCGTGGTACTCGGGTTGGCGCTGTGGTGGCTGCTGTACCTGCTGTGGGTGCCTGCGCGTAAGCCCGCCAGTGTGAAGGGACATATTGGCTGGAGGCTTCGCGACGTCGCATTGCTCGGCGTTACCGGCCTGGTTGGAGTGGTGGCGCTGCTGCCACAGATCCTCATCGGCGCGGAGCAATCAGAGGAAGTGAAGGCATTCACCGCCACCGAGGACTTGAGCCTGGTGGAGGCCTGGAAGACTGCGATCTTCATGAACACCCGGCACGCTGTTTCCTTCGAGCTGAATGTGTCCCCGTGGGTGTGGATCGCTGGCGCGGGCGCAGCGGTGCTCGTGCTGTGGCGTCGTAACCTCTGGGCCCCGGTGTTCTGGTTCCTCAGTGTGTGCTTTACCGTTAACTCACTGCGCCCATTTGGCAACACGTGGGGCAAATACTTTGAGATGATCGGCGCGCTGCACTACAACACCGGGCACCGCCTGGTCATGCCGGTAGCGATGTTCACCGTGGCATTCGCAGCGGTTGCTATTGCCGTGGGTATTCGCCTGCTCACCGGCGGCCCACTAAAGAAGTACACCGCGGTCACCAGTGCTCTGGCGGTCCTGGTTGGCGGTGGTGCAGCGTATGTCATCCAGGACACCGTCCGCACCGGTATGGAGCGCGGCAGTGCTTGGGCCATCAACTCCGCCCGCGACGGCCGCCTGGTCAACGAGCTGGACCTCAAGGCTTTCGATTGGCTGGCCAAGCAACCACACGCCTACGACGGCACGATCTTCTCTAACCCCGACGAAGGCAGCGGCTGGATGTACGCCTACAACCGGCTGCCGGCGTTCTACAAGCACTACCTGTGGCCGAACACCACCATCGAGTCCAACACCAACAGCCTGTTCTGGCACCCGATGCGACTCGGCCAAGGCAACTTCGACGTGCCTGAAGAAGCGAACCGTGTTGATGTGGCTGCTCGCGAACTGAACGTAAAATACATCTACATCTCCCCACCAAACTTCTGGTGGTTCCAGGCACCTCGCCCAGACTTCGAAACCGGCCTGATCAACACCCCAGGCGTCACCCCGGTGTACAAGGACCACCACGTGATCATCTACGCCGTCAACGCCGCGTTTACTGACGAAGAGATCCTGAAACTTCGCGAGCCGGGCAACTCCCCTGAGAAACTGCCACCACTGCGCACCAAGGGCGAAGCCGGGAAGAACACAAGCTGGGCAGACTACAACGACCCCTACATCCATAGGCCAACCATCCCGCACCGCGGCCGCGACTCCCACTTCGAATGGCTTGTGGAACGCGACAAACTCAAAGGACTCGATGCCGACGGTGTGAAAACCGGGGACTCT
This sequence comes from Corynebacterium sp. NPDC104732, assembly GCF_055583565.1. Lineage (NCBI taxonomy): Bacteria > Bacillati > Actinomycetota > Actinomycetes > Mycobacteriales > Corynebacteriaceae > Corynebacterium > Corynebacterium sp. NPDC104732. The sequence continues at coordinate 10,913 of NZ_JBVJNS010000009.1, read as the reverse complement.
GTAGCCGCCGAACAACAAGACAAACCGCCGGCACCACCATCCCAGTAGCACTGCGAGTGCCACAGTCCCCCGGTAAGGTGTGAACACGAAGCAATCGGTCACATAAAAGGGGGGAAGGCCGTGAGCGGAGTAATTTCGTCCACCACCAAAGCACAAATTAGCGGACACAAATTCCTGGTCCGGCGAGTAGAACATGGCGTGGTTCTCGGCGACACCAGGATGATCTCCGACCCACTAGGTGCCCGGAAACGCGCCGCTCTCTTTGGTCTCGTCGGAGTGGCCATCATCGCTGCAGGCTCCGGCGCACTCGCACTGTTCGCTCCAGCGGTGGATCCTGGGGACGCGCCCATCATTCGCACCGAAAGTGGTGCGCTGTACGTCCGGCTGCCCAGTGACAGCGGAACAGCGCTCCACCCGGTGGCGAATGAGGCTTCGGCGAGGTTGGTCGTCGGTAAGCCGGAAGCTGCGACGAAGGCGTCGGCCGCAGTGCTTGACGGGCAGCAGCGGGGCGCTCCCATCGGAATCCTCGGCGCGCCGGGCGTGATCGCACCGCACCCGCAGCCCGCCCACACCTGGTCAGCGGTGCACAGCGGCAGCGACGTCACCGTTGTCGCAGGCACCGCCCCCGCCCCGCTTACCGACGCCCAGGGCCTCCTCGCCCACGCCGACGGAAGAACCTGGGTCATCACCACGGCCGGTCGAGCCGAGCTACCGCCAGACGACACCCCACTCGGCCGCAGTATCCGCAGACGCCTCGGAATCACCATTGACACACCCATGTGGCGACCACCAGCCCAACTGCTGTCTGCCGTGACAGAGCTACCTCCCTACCGAGAAGTAATCGGCGACATCATCGCAACCGGCACCGAATATTGGCTGCTGCGCCACGACGGGCTCGTACCCCTCACCGGCCTCCAAGCCCAGATCGCCAGCGACCTTGGGGTTGTGCAACGCCCCGTTCCGTCTCATACATTGCCCGAGTACCCTGACGCCGTGCGCGTTGTCGCCGAACTTCCCCTTGCCACGGTGCAATGGCAAACACCAACACACGTCTGGGTACGCGCAGACGGCCGAGTCGGGCTAGGCGAACCTGCGCCACACGGTATCTCACTCGCAGGTCAAGCAACTGCAACACGCTTTTCGGGCCCAAGCATCGGCGCCATCGGTGTCGATACTGGTAATGGGATCGTGCTAGTCACTGATTACGGAGTAACCCACACGGTAGCCACCCCGGCGGATGCTACGGCGCTCGGCGTCGTTGATCCCCAAACCGCACCCTGGCCAATACTCGCGTTACTTCCGCGCGGCGCGGAACTATCTCACACTGCTGCCCTGAAGCCACAAGGGTAGGGGCCCTTTCGGGGAAGTGTGCGGGTGAAGGGGTGTTCCGGGTGTTTCAGGGGTTTTGACGATGTTGGATTGACGATGCTTCGAGGTCAGCTTAATGAAAAAGGCTGGTATCCAGGGATCATCGTCATTTCACTATCGTCATAGGACTTCAAAAAACCCAGCCCTTCACATCATTTTGCGCCACGCTGCCAGTAGGATCCCGAGGCTCGCGAGCCCGATGGCGGTGATGAGTAGAAACGTGAGCGCGCGCTGCTGAATGCGCATGTCGGGTTCCGCTGGCTGCGTTAGTGATACTTGCTGGTGGTAGGCCTCGCCCACAATAACAGTAAGGGCGGTGGTGGATGAGATGTGTCCTGTTCCAGGTGAGGCGCTGGCTGTGATTCTGGCGCGCAGCTGGGCGGGCGTGTCCTCGGGATAGCGCTGGGTGAGGAGTGCCGCCACGCCAGACACCACTGGGGCGGCGAAGCTGGTGCCCAGGAATGGTTGTTGCTGGGCTTGGTGGTGCATGCCGGTGGCGAAGCCTTCGCCGTGCGGGCTTAGTCCCACCGGAACTCTACCGGGGGCTGAGTATGGTGTGCCACTGGTGGGGAGTGAGTATTGTGCCAGGTCGTGGCTTGTTTCGGACGCTGATACAGCGATGACGGTGGGAGAATGCGCTGGGTAGGATATGGATCCTGCTGGGCAGGCGGTGCCGATGTTTCCGGCAGCTGCGATGACCACGGCGCCACTGTGCTCGGCGCGGAGGAGGGCTTCGTCGAGCACGCGGGTGTCGAGGGAACCTGCGAGGTGCGCGGGGACGCAGGAAGCGAGGGACACATTGATCACGTGAGCGTCCATGTCGATGGCGCGGTGCAACGCATCTGCCAAGGTAGCGATGGTCCCCGTTGACTCTTCTGGTCGGGCAGGGGAGCGCAGCACGCTGCTGGATTGGCGGATCGCGATGATCTCTGCGTCGGGTGCGATGCCGAGGAGGGCGTCGTCATGCTGCGGTGCGGGGCGGGCGGCGATGATCCCGGCGACGATGGTGCCGTGGCCGTCGCAGTCGTGAAACGCCCCGCCGCTTTCGCCAGTGCCGATGAGGTCCCCACCGTCCGCGACCTGGCCGAGGCGGGGATGGGTAGCCACACCGGTATCGATCACCGCCACCTTCACCCCTGCGCCGGTGGCGAACCGGTGGGCGAGCAGAAGTTCCGCGGGAGGGGAACCGTGAGGGGCCTGCGCCGGGATCGGGGCGGGGCATTCCGGTTCGGCTGCTAACGCAACAGGAGCAGGGGTACCCGCCAGAACAGCGAAAATACAAAGTAGTACTAGGGTGCGCATTAGCCGAGGCCTCTAATGGCGTCGAAAAGCCCGGCGAGGTGGGCTGCCAGCGGAAACACTGCCGCCAGGGCAAGCGTCTCCCCACGCTCCAGCCAGTTGAATACCGTTGGCGACAGCCCCCGGATCCGGTGCGCCCACAGTGGTGCGGTGAGCCCAAGCATCATCGCCACCACCGCCACGACTGCCCCACCCGGCCCGGCCGCCGGCCCGGAAAAGACCACCGCTCCCAGCCCAGCGAGGAACCACAACCACAGGCCCCACATCGCTGGCGTGCTGCGGTGCCTCGTCGCGTGCAAGGCCACCGCAATGCTGCTTGCCAGCGCAAAACCGCACACAAATCCAGGGCTGGGGGTGCGCCACCCCAGATACAGCAGCGCCAACGCCGCCACCGCCCCAGCACCTAAACACACCCCGTCCAGCACCCTGGTCGCACGCCACGCCCGCTCCACAGGCTTATCGACGGCCTGATCAGCCACCCGCAAATCCTGCCCGGCAGCCGGGAGCGCTGGAACCTTCAACCCGGCCACCACGGTCGCAAGCTGAGGCGACGCCAACAGCACCGCGAAACACACCGCCACGGCAACCGCCGCAGCGGACAGCGTGCTCCCCGAGACAATGAGGACACCGGAAGCCACCACCACGATCGCGGCAGCCGTGAACAGCAATACCACAAGTGACAGCCCTGGTCTTGTCACCCACCACAGAAACAACGCGGTGACCAGTGCCGCCACCACCGAAGCGATGGCAAGCCATCCCACGTGTGCTGGATCGCTTGGCCCCATGCTGCCCGCTACCAATGTCCACACCGTAGTCCCAGAAGCTAACGGGAGGGCGAGAGCAAACATTCCAGCCGACAGATTTTCCTCTGGCGCAGCAGTTCGCAGCCACGCCGCCACGCACCCAGCGAGAACCAGCAAAAGCAGCAACAACGCGGAATTCGTGACAGTGGGAAGTGCGGCCGTCAGTGAGAGAAAACCCAAGCTGACTAGCCCTAGCAGCGCCGTGGACGCGGCGAGACCGTGGGCGGAAAAGGACAGGTCAAGGTCAGTAAGGGCTTCGGCGGCGTCGGTACGTAGCGGCGGATCGATGTCCTCCCATGGGGAAAACACCAGGACATCACCGTGTGTGACTCCAGCGTGGGGAAGTGGCACGGACATGTCTACCGGGGTGCCAGCCACCGTGCGTGTCAGCCACGGAACAGAGATCATGGGTGCTCCGGCGAGTTCCGTAAGTTCCGGGAGGGCTTCCTCCAGCGATGACGAGGCCGGAACGGTCACGTCCACTGACTTCGGCGGCGCCGAGGACAACTCGCCCACCTCGAACCGGCAAGTAATGCGAAGTGACGTGGTCAGATGATGCGGTGCGGTCAAAACAAACCCCCATTGCGAAACCGAAAGCCTTGGTGCATCAACCCCCTTGGTGCACCAGCGCCACAACTGTGACTGCGGATACGCTCAGCATGGCCTAAACTTGGCGCCGTGTCCACTCGAAGCTTCGGGGGAAGCTCGTGGAATCAAACACTCAACCTGGGGGAATAATGACATCGACGTCGCTCGAACCACTTCATGACCAGCTGGAATTCGAACCAGAATACGTGATTGCGCCGATCAGTATGGCGGAGCGTGAACCCGCGCCACCCGTACCAAGCGGATCCATCCACACGGAGAAAATCCCTCCGGCGTCAAAACCACAGCCCATGCCATTGGTGCGCATACTTATGCCAGTGATCATGCTCGTGGCCGTCGGCGGAATGCTCGCACTGATGATCACGGCGGGCGGGCAGGCTCACCCGATGATGCTCATGTTTCCCGTCATGATGCTGATGAGCATGGCCACCATGTTCGGCTCCCCACCGGGCGACGATATTGATGAAACTCGCCGTGCCTACCTGCGGCATTTGAGTGCGGTGCGGGATTCCGCGGTCCGTAATGCCTCAGCGCAGCGAGCCGCGGAGGTGCACAAACATCCGGACCCGGCGTTGCTTGGGGCAATGGTGGGAACCCGGCGGTTGTGGGAGCGCAATCCCGATGATCCTGATGCGCTGGAAGTCCGGTTGGGGCTGGGAACCACTGCGTTATGTACCCCAGTGGTGGTGCCGGATTCTGGCGCTCCAGAGGACCTGGACCCGGTGTGTGCGGTGTCGTTGCGGCATACGGTTCGCTCGGTGGGATCAGTGCCGCACATGCCGGTGGCTGTGCAGCTGCAGGCGTTTCGTTACCTCGGGGTGGCTGGGCCGATGGCGGGCGAGCTGGCCCGTGCGCTGATTATCCAGTTGGCGTTTCATCACGGGCCGGAGTGCGTCGGGATTGAGGCACGTGGAGACTCGCTGGCCTGGACAAAGTGGTTGCCCCATGCGCGGGAGCCACAGTCCGCCCGCTTTCGGATTCTGATAGCAGACGACACCGCCGACATTAGTACTGAGCTGGATAATCCGCAGTGGACGACCATCGTTGCGCTCGGTCACCACGAGCACAGCGAGGTGGGAGAGCGGGCCATCACTGAGGGGCTGTGGCTGACGGTTGGCGCGGATTCAGTGCGCACGCTGACGGTGCACACGGAAGGCGGGCTGGAGGATATCGGCGCGGCAGACGTTCTCAGTGAGGCTGCGGCGCTGCACTGCGCCCGCACGCTCACCGCTTATCGACGCCCCGCAGCTACCGCGACCCGCTCCCTCGATTTCTTAGGTCTACACGGCATCGCTGACCTGGAAGAATTACGCCCGGAACAGCTGTGGCGGCCGTGCAAGAGCGCGCAGCAACGGTTGAACGTACCGATCGGAGTCACCGAATCAGGTGCGCCCCTGTACCTGGACATTAAGGAATCCGCACACGGCGGGGTGGGGCCTCATGGGCTGTGCATCGGGGCGACTGGCAGCGGCAAGTCCGAAGCGCTGAAAACATTCGTGGTGTCCTTGGCGCTCACTCACTCGCCGGAGGAACTCAATTTTGTGCTGGTCGATTTCAAGGGCGGCGCTACTTTTTTAGGACTAGACGATTTGCCCCACACCTCCGCGGTGATTACCAACTTGGCGGATGAATCGAGCCTGGTGGAGCGCATGCATGAGGCAATCAGCGGAGAGCTGACACGCAGGCAAGAGGTGCTGCGGCAAGCGGGGAATTTCGCCAATGTAGGCGAGTACCAGGCTGCTCGGGAGAGCACCCATCCGCATCTTCCGCCCCTTCCTGCGTTGGTGATCGTGCTGGATGAGTTCTCTGAGCTGCTGGGCCAGCACCCGGATTTTGCGGATCTCTTTGTGGCGGTCGGCCGACTGGGCAGATCTTTGCATATGCATCTGTTGCTGGCCAGCCAGCGGCTGGAAGAAGGTCGGCTGCGGGGCTTGGATTCGCACCTTTCCTACCGCATTGGGCTCAAGACGTTTTCGGCGTCGGAGTCCCGCCAGGTGTTGGGCGTGGTGGATGCGTACCATCTTCCGGCGACGCCGGGCGCTGGGTTCATTAAGTCTGATGCCAATGATGTCACTAGGTTCCAAGCGAGTTATGTGTCCGGACCGGTTCCCGTCCGCGTGGTGGGAACCGGCACTGACCAATTGGGCGTGCAACTGTTTTGCAGTGCAGCTGATATCGCGGAACCGGAGGAGGCCCAATACCAGTTGGATTCTTCTCGGACGGTGCTGGGCGCGTTGATTAAGGTGATCGTGGCTGCGGGCCAGCAGGTGCGGTGGCATGCCCACCAAATGTGGTTGCCTCCACTGCCGGACCAGCTGCCGTTGGCCGGGGTGGCTGATGAGCTGGGGATATGCCGGGCCGCCATCGGTATGGTGGACCGGCCGTTCCACCAACGGCAGGACCCTTTCGTGGCGGATCTAAGCGGCGGCGCCGGGCATGCCGTGGTGTGCGGTGGTCCGCGTTCCGGCAAGACGACGGCGCTGCGCAGCATCGTGTTGTCACTTGCTGCCACCCATCACACTGCTGATCTGCGGTGCTACATCCTCGACTTAGCGGGCACGGAGTTGGGCGCAATGGCGGCCATGCCTCACGTTGCTGGGGTCGCGCACAAAAATGATCCCGAGAAGGTACGACGTGTAGTGGATGAAGTACGGAGCTTCATCGATGATCCGCAGCCGGGCCACACGTTCCTCGTGGTGGACGGTTGGCACGTGGTGAGCAGCGATTTTGAGGAACTCTATGACTCGTTTGTCGCCATCGCATCTGATGGTTTGGCGGCGCGGGTCCATTTGTTGCTCAGTACACCGCGATGGAACCTGATTCGCCCCGCGATCCGAGACTTGCTGGGCACCCGGATAGAGCTCAAGCTCGGCGAGCCGATGGATTCAGTGATTGACCGCAAAGCGCAACAAAAGCTCTCGGACAAGCCGGGCAGAGGGCTGAGCAATGAGGGCGAGTCGATCCTGGTGGCGTATTCCACCAACCAGGATGTCGGGCATGTCATCATGGCGGCGCGTAGCAAGAACCTGCCTCCGGTGCCGCGTCTCAAGGAACTGCCCGTGTCCTTGGCAGCGGCCGAGGTGGGGCACTGCCCGGGCATCCCCTTCGGGGTGGGTGGCCCCAGTCTTGGTGCGCTCGGGTGGGACCCGGAATCTTCGCCGCATGTGCTGTGCATTGGCGGGCAAGGTTCCGGAAAGACGGGGTTCATGAGGACGGTGGGCAGTGGCGTCGTCAAGCTCGGGCGGGAGGCCGCGCGCTTGGTGGTCATTGACCCGCGCCGCAGCCACCTCGACGCCTTCCCCGCAGACATGGTCGCAGCCTACGGCGCCACCACGGACGCCATCAGCCAGGCAGTCGCCAGCGCCGCCACCACGCTCAAGGGCCGACTGCCGGGCGCTGACGTTACCGCTGCCGACCTGCGCGCCCGGTCGTGGTGGTCAGGGCCGGAGATTTACCTGCTTGTCGACGACCATGACCTGCTTGCGGAAGGCGCACTGCAGCCGCTCATTCCGCTCATCCCGCACGCCCGTGACATTGGGTTGCACATTGTCGTTGCTAGGAAATCAGGCGGTATTGGGCGCGCGCTGTACACTCCGTTCTTCGCAACCGTCAAAGACAACTCGCCCAGCGTGCTGCTTCTCGACGCCGACCCCGACGAAGGCCGCATCTTCGGCATCAAACCAACCAAGCAAATCCCAGGCCGCGGTGTGTGGCACGTCGCCGGCACCACGATTGGGGCATGCCACGTAGCGCAAACCTAAGGAAGAACCATGAAACTCATCACGGTGACGGTGCTGGAGAACGCCACCATCTTCGAAGCAGAGGAACAAATACACCGATACGACCTGCCCTGCTCCGGGATCCTGGCGGGGTGGGCGGTAGCAGCCGTCGTTGACCAGCTGAAAGTCATGGCCGACGGGGTCTGGCCCGACATTGAAGTCGCGATCACCGGGCCAGACCGGGCCGTCGAAGTCCTCACCCGCACACTCCTGAACAAATCCGTGGCAGCCTACAACGCTGACGAAGTCGAAACAGACCACCAGGCGCCGCCGGCGATCCGGAGACCAACCAAGGGACGTCGTAAAGCAGCGCTACCCACAGTGAGCCTGTTCCATGTCGCCGTCGCGCTGGTGATCATTACCGTTTTAGTGTTGAGCTGGTGGGGGATTGATAGCCAGCCACACACCACCGCGCGGGCGGAAAACCCCGTGGCTACCGCTTCGCCCACGCCTTCCCATGGGGTGGTGATGGAATACGAACGCGTCCGGCTTACCTTGCCGCCGGGGTTTCGCATCGGGCCCCGGGAAGACGGCATCCTTGTTGCCACAGGGGAAGACCCCAACATGAGAATCCTCATTGCTGTCGATAACACCTACGGCGTCGACGCAGGCGCCATCCGCACCGAAATATCCAGTATGGTGGCCAGTGACCCGACACTCGAAGAAAGAGTAACGCGGAACCTGCGCCCCAACGACCCCACCGTCGAATACCTCGAAACCCCAGGAGACGGCAGCACCGTGGCCTGGGTCGTGTGGGTTACCGCTGGGCAACAATTCAGCGTCGGTTGCCACAGCAAGGGAGAACCCACCATCGCGCAAAAAGCAGCTTGCACCATGGCAGTAGAGAGCTTGGGCCTGAGCTAAAAACTTTTTTAAAAAGAATGGAACCTTTTCGGGCGCTCGCGGAGTCTAAACATAATGAGGGCAAAAAAATTGGCCCCACACTACACACCATTCATACGGGGGAATCACAGAAATGACTCAACTGTTCAGGACTGAAGCTGATGTCATGGTCGCCGCCGCCGGGCGCGTCGATGGCACCAACAATGAAGTACAAGGGGAACTGACCAGGCTGCGCGGCGTCGTCGACGGTCTCCGCGGCAGCTGGGCCGGCAACGCACAAGTCAGCTTCGACAGCCTGATGGAGCGCTGGAACACCTCGGCACGCGAACTGCACGAAGCACTCCAAGCCATCGCCGACAACATCCGCCACAACGCGAAAAACTTCGACGGCATGGAAGCCGAAAACGCCAGCGCATTCAACAACATCGAAGCCCAAGGCCTCGCGCTCTAACAACAACAGGGGGAAACCATGGAAAGCATGATCAAGTACCAATTCGGCGAAATCGAAAACGCAGCAGCCGACATCAACGCCACCTCCGGCCGCATCAACTCGCTTCTCGACGGCCTCAAGTCCCAACTCCAGCCCATGGTGACATCCTGGGAAGGTGACTCCGCGACGGCCTACAACGAAGCTCAGGCTAAGTGGGATCGCGCCGCGAACGAGCTCAACACCATCCTCGCGACGATCTCCAAGACCGTCCGCGAAGGAAACGACCGCATGAGCGACATCAACCGCATGGCCGCAGCAAGCTGGGGCTAAACCTACTACCAACCATCAACCGGGGTCTGCTGTTCGCGCAGGCGCCACCCGCACACTACTCGTTGTGGAAGGCGAGTGCGGGTGGCGCCGGCGCGATTTTCACTTTTAGGCACTCATGTTTTAGGATTGGTTGTCTGTGTGTGCAGCCCCAAGGGGCAGCAGCCGTTCGGGTCTCCACCGGCCGCCGAATCGGATCTTGAGCGCACGCGTCTTGGCTGGCAGTTCCTAGACAGACTTATAAGGAGTCATTTTGTCTACTTTTCACCCAAAGAGCGGTGACGTAACCCGCAAGTGGTACGTCATTGACGCTACTGATGTGGTTCTGGGGCGCCTCGCAGTTACCGCTGCTGACCTGCTCCGCGGCAAGCGTAAGCCATACTTCGCACCAAACGTTGACTGCGGTGACCACGTCATCGTCATCAACGCTGACAAGGTGCACATCTCCGCGAACAAGCGCGACACCGAGTTCCGTTACCGCCACTCTGGCTACCCAGGTGGTCTGACGACCCTTTCCCTGGGCCGTTCTATGGAACTGCACCCAGAGCGCGTTGTCTTCGAGGCAATCCAGGGCATGATGCCGCACAACAAGTTGACCCGCGCTTCCGTAAAGAAGCTGCACGTCTTCGCAGGTTCCGAGCACCCATACGCTGCTCAGAAGCCTGAGACCTTCGAAATCAAGCAGGTGGCACAGTAATGACTGAACAGAACGTAACCGAGAACCAGGATCTTCAGGCTGACGCTGCAGACATCGCTGCTGCAACCGCTGCTACCGAAGAGTTCACCAACACCATCGGCGACATCGTAGCCCCAGAGGCTACCGAAGAAGCAGCTGTTGCTGCTCCTATCGAGATGGACGGCCCAATCCAGACCGTCGGTCGTCGTAAGCGCGCCATCGTCCGCGTCCGCATGGTGCCAGGCACCGGCGAGTTCAAGTGCAACGGCCGCTCCCTGGAAGACTACTTCCCGAACAAGCTGCACCAGCAGCTGATCAAGGCCCCACTGGTCCTGATCGACCGCGAAGGCCAGTTCGACATCCACGCAAACCTCACCGGTGGTGGCCCAACCGGCCAGGCTGGCGCATTCCGCCTCGCGATCGCTCGCGCGCTGAACGCTTACAACCCAGCTGACCGCGCAGCCCTGAAGAAGGCTGGCTTCCTCACCCGTGACGCTCGTGCAGTCGAGCGCAAGAAGGCTGGTCTCCACAAGGCACGTCGCGCACCTCAGTACTCCAAGCGTTAATACGCTTCGTACTTACGCGAAACACCGCCCCTCCCGAAACACCATCGGGGCTGGGGCGGTGTTTTAGTTTTTGAGGGGGGTGTTCCTATATAGTTTGTCAACTCCGGGGGTGGATTAGCCTGGGTTGATTTTTCAGCCGGGGTTGTTTGGCCGTGTTGTTTTCTGGCATGGCTGTTAGCCGACTGGGGTTTCCCAGTCGGCTGTTTGGTTCTTGAG
>NZ_JBVJNS010000008.1:0-123648 GCF_055583565.1 Corynebacterium sp. NPDC104732 | reverse complement strand
GCAACTCTCATCTTGTACCGGCCAGGACCCCTATATGTTGTGCCACCCCGAACCCCACCCCATGGTCAGCTACGCACTCTGAAACCGGAAGAGCCGGTAATCGTGCACCCACTGACCCTAAAGGGAGGAACCAATGGCTGATTCTGAACTGACGAACGCCGAGCGTTGGGAAGTGGAGCAAGCAGCGCAACAGGAACTCGATCGTATCGAGCGAAGCGCCGGTAAAGATGGTCGCTCGTGGTGGCAGGCCAACAAAAGGTGGACTGTAGCGCTGCTCCCAGCTATCGCAGCCGTCATCGCAGCGTCTTCTTTCCGCTATTTTCACGTGTACCAGCCCAACACATTCTCGGAACCGGTATCCGTAGCTGCAGGGGAAACGGCCCATTTTGATCGGGAGTTCGTCACCGAGGAGCACACCTTCCGGCGTGCTGCGGAGGTGGAGGTGTTTGCCGTGCAGAAACTAGAAGAGATAGATTTCCCGGACTTCCAGCCCACCGCGGATGTGGAGCTGTGGGCAGTGGCCACGAGCTGGAAAGCTCAGCCTGACGTCACGCTGTCATGGTGTGAAACGTGGCTGACGGACACCAATGGCACATCGTACGGCAACTATTCGGAGCTGATCGGCGATAAAAACTTCGACAAAAACTTTTCCTCGATGTACGCCTGTGTCCCGCCCGAAGCCACCGGGCCCGATGCACCATCGATCTTTGATCCAGATCCACAGGAAGATCCGGACAATAAGCGGCCGGAAACCTGGCGTAAGGTCAACGTGTTCGCATTGCCACCGGGAGTAACCCCGAAGACTCTCCAGATCGGGTGGGAGAAGCCGTTCTACCTTCAACTGGAGCTGCCAGAGCCGGGAACGGACATTGTGCCCAAGAATTAGTCGCTCACGCTGACAATTTCTTCCGCCGCAGCTTCCGCAGCGTCCGCCGCGTAGGAGTGCCGCAGGTAGCGATCCAACGCGGCCGCGAGCAGCGGCAGCGCCACCAAGAAGTAGCCGATCCGTCCCGCTACAAAAATATAAGGGGACACCGTGGCAGCAACGAGATAGTCCTGCGGGCCCATGATTGCGCGCCCGAGGTAAACCGTTGCCAGCTCGGTGATCGAGCACAGGATGAAAATCAGGCAGAACACGATCATGGGCACTACGCCAGCGATCGCGAGTTTCTTGAGCCCGTCCCAGGACAACTTGATCGGGCCCCAGATCGGCTGAGCAGCGGTGTCCAGCAGCGACTGGGCCTGGCTGCGGGTGGCCACCACAGCGCGGTGCTTGCTAAACGACGCCCATCGGGACCGCGGTGTCTTCGCGTGTTTTCCAGTGTGGCTTTCCGGGGTGGCTTTCTTTTTCGGCAGCAGGGTAGTGCCGAAGAGAACCGCGCCTAGGGTAAGCCAGGCGAGGGGAACCACGATGGTGTCATCAAGCTTCGCGAGGACGACGCCGGCGCCCACATACAGCTTGCCGACGATTCCCGTATTCTCGATCAGCGTTTCCTTAGCCACCAGAAAGTTGTGGTAGGCGGGAGCGATGACCGCGCGGCTGGTCAGCCATTCTTTGATCCCATTGATGTTCGCGGTGAGCATCGCGGACAACGAAACCATCCAGAGCGCCTCAAGGTACGCGGAAAAGGACGCGATACCAAAGTGACGTTCGCCGAGCGCGAAGAAGCCGATCAGTTTCCGGAGGAACAACACCACAATGATGAGGATGAGGGCTGCGGTGGTGTCGTTGATGAACACGCGGGAGAAATCAGTAGTGGTGAAGGTGTTAATAGACTCGTCAAGGGTTGCGTCGTAGACAAAGGTACGCAGGTCGTCCTTGAGTAGCCCATTAGAGGCGTACACAGTGAGGAACGGGATGAGCAGACCGCCGATGGTCAACAGGCGGGTTGTGCTGAGGTAGCCCGCGCGAGGAGCCTTCACCGCAGTAGAGAGGAAAGGCAAGCTAGGCTGCATTACCCACAACGCGATAATAATGCCGGTCATCACCGCCAGCGGCGCGAGCGGCACCACCAAAGTAGCGATCAGTGGCGAGGAGTCGGATACCGCCACCGCGCCCCACAGCACCGCGGCACGCACCGCAAACGCAGTGCACAACACCACTATGAGCGCAGGCCAATGACGTACGAGGAGTTTGCAGCCCTGGAACGGGATGGACAGGCTTTCCGCTACCGACGCCATGAGTTTTTTCACCGCCACAGTATAGCCAGAGACACTGCGGTGGCGCGGGGCGAAGCGAGAAAAGTATCAGGATTGTGACTTCGACTCGCCCGGCCCGAGCAGTTTGATGACGTGGTACTCGCCGTCGGCAAGGTGCTGGCGCAAGTCCTTCTTGTCGAACTTGCCCACCGACGTCTTGTCGATGCTCGACACAAACGCCCAATACTCCGGCAGCATCCACCGTGGCAGCTTCTCCCGCAAGCTGTCGCGCAGTCGTTCCGCGGTGTCCTTGCCCGCAGTAATGCCCTCATGCAGCACTGTGACGGCCAGTGGGCGCTCGCCCCACTTATCGTCCGGGTAGCCAATAACGGCGCACTCAACCACATCGGCGTGCTCCATCACCAGATTCTCCAGCTGCACAGAGTAAATCCACTCGCCACCGGAACGAATCACATCGCGGGCGCGGTCCTCCACGGTGAGGAAGCCGTCAGCGGTGACAGAACCGACATCTCCGGTGCGAAGCCAGCCGTCGGAAGTGAACTGCTGTGGCGCGTCCTCAACTGCCTCATTACGGAACACCGCAGCCGGCCCACCGTTGTCTTCTGCTTGCGAATGGAAGTAGCTGCCCGTCACCCATGGGCCACGGACCTGAATTTCGCCCTGGTTCCGGTCGGAGGAGGCCATGACCTTGCCGTCATTAACCACCCGATACTGCACCGACGCCGGGAACCTACCCTGGCTGATTCGGTACTCCCAACGGTTGGTACCCGACACACCGCGTGGCGGACGGGCGACCGTAGCCACCGTGCTCGTCTCGGTCATGCCCCACACGTGCACAATATCGACACCGTAGCGCTCTTCCCAGAGCTTGATGAGCACGGGAGGCACCGGAGAACCGCCAACGAAAATCTCCTGCAAACTCATGCGTTCTGGTGGATTGCTTAAGTAATGCACCATCAGGGAAATCCAAATGGTTGGCACGCCATGAGCCACACGCGGGTGAGTCTGCGCGATAATCTGTGCCAATCCAGCCGGACTTGTTTCCGCGCCCGGGAACACGAGGGGAGTGCCTGACATGAACGCTGCCAGCGGAACACCCCAACTAAGCACGTGGTAGATCGGGATGCAGCACAAAAAGGGATCACCGTGCGAAATACCCATGGAATCTGTGGTTCGCAGGCTCATGGTCTGCAAGTACAGCGAGCGGTGGGAATAGGCCACGCCCTTCGGGGCGCCCGTGGTTCCGGTGGAATAACAAATGGCTGCGGCTGTCCGCTCCTCCAAATCTGGCCACTCGTAATGCGTGGGCTTGCCGTCGAGAAGCGCCTCTAGCGAAAACAGTGCGATGCCTTCCGGTAGTGGCTCGCTCGGCGCCGGCTCCAACCCCGTGTACACCACGGCGCGCACCTTCGGGCAGTGGGGAAGAAGTGGCCACAGGATTGGCACCAGGCGAGGCTCGACGACGATCACTTCCATCTCGGAGTGATTAATGATGTGTTGGATCTGATCGCCCATCAGCTGTTTGTTCAGCGGGGTGAACACCGCGCCCTTGCACATTGTGGCGAACATCACTTCAAGGTGTTCTACGCGATTGTTGAGAAGTGAACCAACTCGCTGGTCAGACGTGATCCCAAGGTCATGTTCCAGAACGTGGGCAAACGCCGCAGCACGCGCCCCAATCAGGGAAAAAGACTGCTCTACAGGCCCCTCCGACGTCCACGTGGTTACCGTCGTTTCCCCGTGAACGGTTTCCGCGTACGACAAAATCCGCGACACCAAAAGGGGCATGTCCTGCATCGTGCTTAGCATGCTTACTACTCTAGCTGCGTCACTAACCCGCGCCAATGTAAGTAAAACCGAACGCATGCGCTACACTTGGCCGTGAACCGACAGTAACGTAACGCTAACCGCACATCATGTGCACATTTCACACAGCGAGTCGGCTCCTCACACGATGTACCTCAATGCGCTTGCGTCCTGGGACTCACTTCCCCCAGCGCAACGTAAAAGCGGTGTTTTGCACCGCACGATGAATTCCACAGAAGCTTCCAGGGATCAACTGCTGTAAGCAACAAACCTGGTGAAGCGCGAAAGGACCTCTGTGACTCAAGCAGACAGCGCCACAGCCAACGACGGCGCTACCACCAACCTCGGCGCACTCCGTATGCCAGAACTTCGCAAAATCGCAGAAGAACGTGGCATTCGAGGAATCTCCGGACTGCGAAAGTCGGAACTGATCGCTGCGATCCAATCCGGCGGAAAAGCACCGAAGGCGGCAAAGGCCGCGAAAGAAAAAGCGCCCGATGCGCCGGCCGTAACCGACAGCGCTGCAGCGGAAAAGCCAGCTGAAAAAGCAGCTCCACGGCGTCGCCGCGCCACCGCTACCACCGCGGAGACCCGCGCCAAGGACGAGGCTGCAACCGCAGCTCAGTCCAGTGACACTCCTGAGCAGGAACCAGCCGGTGACAACAACGCAGCTGAGGGTGGCAACACCAGCGAAAACAAGTACGAGTCCCGCTCCGCTGCCCGCCGTGCTCGTCGCAACCGCGCCCGTTCCGCACAGCGCGAAGAAGCACGTGAGGAAGCGCGCGAAGAAGCGCAGGACCAGTCCACCGCGGACAACAAGTCCGAATCCGCGGCCGATGGCGGTGACCAAGGTGAGCGCACTGACCGCTCCGAGCGCTCCGAGCGTGACGACGAGCGCGGTGACCGTGGGGATCGCGGTGACCGTGGGGATCGCGGTGAGCGCCGTGGCCGTCGCAACCGCCGCGATCGCGGTCGCAACCGTCGCGACCGGGACAATCGCGACAACCGCGACAACGAGGAAGTTCGCGAGGACGATGTCCTGCAGGCAGTCGCCGGCATCTTGGACATCGTGGACAACAATGTCGCATTCGTGCGTACCACCGGTTACCAGGCTGGCCAGGCTGATGTCTTTGTCACCCAGCAGATGATCCGCAAGTTCGGGCTGCGCCGAGGCGACGCTATCACTGGCCAGGTGAAGATGCCGCGCGAAGGCCAGCACCACGGGGGTGGCCGTAACCGTCAGAAGTACAACGCCTTGGTCCGCGTTGACTCGGTGAATGGCAAGACTGTGGAGGAAGCTCGCAACCGCCCAGAGTTTGCCAAGCTCACACCGCTGTACCCGAACCAGCGCCTGCGCCTGGAGACCGATCCGAAAATCCTGACCACCCGCGTGATCGACCTGATCATGCCGATTGGTAAAGGTCAGCGTGCCCTGATCGTCTCCCCGCCAAAGGCTGGTAAGACGACGATCCTGCAGAACATCGCTAACGCTATCGCGACGAATAACCCTGAGTGCTACCTGATGGTGGTGCTGGTTGATGAGCGTCCGGAAGAAGTGACGGACATGCAGCGCAGCGTCAAGGGTGAGGTCATTGCATCCACCTTCGACCGCCCGCCAAGCGAGCACACCGCCGTCGCCGAGCTGGCCATCGAGCGTGCTAAGCGCCTGGTGGAGCAGGGACAGGACGTGGTGGTTCTCCTGGACTCCATCACCCGCCTGGGGCGTGCCTACAACAACAGCTCCCCGGCCTCGGGCCGTATCCTGTCCGGTGGTGTGGACTCCAACGCGCTGTACCCGCCAAAGCGTTTCCTGGGTGCTGCCCGCAACATCGAAAACGGTGGCTCCCTCACGATTATCGCCACCGCCATGGTGGAGACCGGTTCCGCCGGTGACACCGTGATTTTCGAGGAATTCAAGGGCACCGGCAACGCTGAGCTCAAGCTGGATCGTAAGATTTCCGAGCGTCGCGTGTTCCCAGCCGTGGACGTGAATCCGTCCGGCACCCGCAAGGACGAGCTGCTGCTGGCCCCTGAGGAAGCACGCATCATGCACAAGCTGCGTCGCATCCTTTCGGCTCTGGACAACCAGCAGGCGATTGACCTGCTGATCAAGCAGCTGAAGAAGACCAAGTCGAACGGCGAGTTCCTCATGCAGGTCGCGTCGTCCGCTCCTATGGCTGCGTCTGCGACCGGCGAGGAGGATTACTCCTAATGGCCGCAGAGGTTTCAGTTGTCGACGATATCCTCTCCGAGTACCAGGGCCTCGAGGCCCAGATGCAGGACCCGGAGTTTGCGAACGACGCTGCCCAGGTGCGCAAGGTAGGCAAGCGATACTCCGAGCTGCAGCCGATCATCAACGTGTACCGGGAGCTGTCCCAGGCGAAGGAAGATCTGGCAGAGGCGAAGGAACTGGCCTACGAGGATCACGATTTCCAGGCGGAGGTCGATCGCCTCGAGCCACGTGTGCTTGAGCTGGAAGAGCAGCTTACCGATCTGCTCGCGCCACGTGATCCGCACGATGGTGATGACATCGTCATGGAGATCAAGGCTGGTGCTGGCGGTGAAGAAGCCGCTCTGTTCGCCGGTGACCTGCTGAAGATGTACCAGAAATACTGCGAAAAGCATGGCTTTAGCACCGAAATTCTGGGTCTTGCTGAGTCGGATCTGGGCGGCGTCAAGGACATCACCCTGTCCATCCGTTCCAAGACGCCTTCCCGCGATGGGGCGTGGAGCGTGTTCAAGTTTGAAGGTGGAGTGCACCGCGTGCAGCGCATCCCCGTCACTGAATCTCAGGGCCGCATTCAGACCTCCGCAGCTGGTGTGCTGGTGTACCCGGAGCCAGACGAGATTGAAGACGTGCAGATTGATGAGAAGGATCTGCGCGTTGACGTCTATCGTTCCTCCGGTAAGGGTGGCCAGGGCGTGAACACGACAGACTCCGCTGTCCGTCTGACCCACCTGCCCACCGGCCTGGTGGTGACGTGTCAGAAGGAACGTTCCCAGATCCAGAACAAGGCCCGCGCCATGCAGGTGCTGGCAGCACGGTTGCAGCAGATGCAGGAAGAAGCTGCGGAAGCGGAAGCCGCTGAGGGGCGCGCTGCTCAGGTGCGCACCATGGACCGCTCCGAGCGTATCCGCACCTACAACTGGCCGGAGAACCGCATCTCCGACCACCGCATTAACTACAAGTCCAACAACCTCGACGCCGTCCTCGGTGGAGACATGGATGACTTGTTCGCTGCGCTTCAGGCAGCTGATCGCGCAGCGCGACTCGAAGCCGAGTGAATGACGGACGTGTCCCAGGCCGTCAAGGCAGCAGCAGCCACCCTCGCCGACGCGGGGGTGGCATCGCCGCTTCACGACGCCCAGTCCCTCGCAGCCTGGTGCCTTGGCATCAGTCGCATGGACCTGTTCCTGCACGGCGCCGATGATATGCCCGCCGAATACAGCGAGCTCATTGCGCGTCGCGCCGGCCGCGAACCGCTGCAGCACATCGTGGGCAGCGCGCCAGTCGGCCACCTCGATCTCCTAGTGGGGCCGGGGGTTTTTGTGCCTCGTCCAGAAACCGAACTCATTGGTGACTGGGCGGTGCAGCGATTGCGGGGGATGGGCGTCGATAAGCCGTGCGTGGTCGACCTATGCACCGGCAGCGGTACCCTGGCCGCTTACGTCGCGTCGTTGGTGCCCTCTGCCCTGGTCACAGCCGTGGAAATCGACCCGCAGGCGATGACCTGGGCGCAGCGTAACCTCGATCCGCTCGGTGTACGCACTGTGCTTGGCGACGCCACCGCCCCCGATCTCTTGACGAACCTCAATGGGCGGTGC
The DNA here is from genome assembly GCF_055583565.1 of Corynebacterium sp. NPDC104732. Classification (NCBI taxonomy): domain Bacteria; kingdom Bacillati; phylum Actinomycetota; class Actinomycetes; order Mycobacteriales; family Corynebacteriaceae; genus Corynebacterium; species Corynebacterium sp. NPDC104732. The sequence goes on along the minus strand of NZ_JBVJNS010000008.1, from coordinate 115,857 downwards.
GACATGGTTCTTAGCAACCCGCCGTACGTGCCCGAAACCACCCCTGTGGAACCGGAAGTGCGGGCCGACCCGCACCACGCCGTGTTCAGCGGCGAAAGCGGGATGGACGTCATCACCGCGATGGCGCCCACCATTTACCGGCTCCTTGCCCCCGGCGGAGTCACAGCCATCGAACATGACGACGCGACAGCCGACCTCGTGTGCGCAGTGCTGGAACAGTACGGTTTTGAAGAAATCATCTCCCATCAGGATCTTGGCGGGAGAGATCGCTACGTGACCGCGATGAAACCAGCAGAGTAAACTATTCGTTTGATTACCCCAATTCACAAGGAGTTCACCGTGAGCCGTATCTACGACTGTCAAGACCCAGCGACCCGGGCACTCGGCCTGCGCGCCGCCACCGACGCAGTGCGTTCCGGACGCCTCGTGGTCATGCCCACGGACACGTTGTACGGACTCGGCTGCGACGCCTTCGACAACCAGGCTGTAGCGAGCCTCCTCCAGACCAAGCACCGCGGCCCTGACATGCCCGTTCCGGTCCTCGTGGGATCCTGGGACACCATCCAAGGCCTGGTCCACACCTACTCGGAGCAGGCCCGCACCCTCGTCGAAGCATTCTGGCCCGGCGGCCTGTCCATCGTGGTACCGCAAGCCCCGTCGCTCACCTGGAACTTGGGCGATACTCGCGGCACCGTCATGCTGCGCATGCCACTACACCCCGTGGCCATTGAACTGCTGCGTGAGACCGGTCCGATGGCCGTGTCCTCCGCAAATATTTCCGGACACACCCCACCGACCACGGCCGTGGCCGCGAAACAGCAGCTCGGAAATGCCGTCAATGTGTACCTCGACGGCGGCGAGTGCCCAGTAGGTAAACCATCGTCCATCGTCGATCTCTCCGGACCGGCGCCGCGCCTGCTCCGCGAAGGGGCCATCTCCGCCGAAGAGATCGCCACGGTACTAGGAGTGACTGCAGAAAGCCTACGCTGATATGGGAACCGGGGCAGTGGGGGTACCACTGCGGGAAATCGCGCTCGTCATTGTCGTGGCGACTGCGGTCACCTTCCTCACCACCGGCATCATTAGGCACATTATGGTGCGGTGGGGAAAGCTCGCCGCCATCCGCGACCGCGACGTACACACCGTGCCCAAGCCGCGGCTCGGTGGCGTTGCCATGTTCTCTGGGTTTTTGTGCTCGGTCTACCTAGCAGGCCTGCTGCCGGCCCTCACCCGTGGTTTTCGTCCCGTGACACCGGAAATGGACGCGGTGGTGTGGGCCGGATTCGTGATTGTGATCGTGGGAGTGCTCGATGACCTCTTCGAGCTCGATGCCGTCACTAAACTTATCGGCCAGCTGGCCGGAGCAGTGGTGATGAGCCTACTCGGCCTGTCCTGGACCCTGCTGTACATGCCGTTTGACGGCGGGTCCACCGTTTTTCTCGACCAAGTCCAGTCAACAATCTTGACTACACTGTTTACGGTCATGCTCATCAACGCCATCAACTTTGTCGATGGGCTGGACGGGCTCGCCGCGGGGCTCGGAATGATTGCGGCGTTAGCGATCCTCGCGTTCTCACTAACCGTGCTCTACGACCAAGGCGGCACCGTCGCGGCATATCCGCCGGCGATCATCGCAGCTGCGCTTTTCGGCATGTGTGCCGGATTCCTGCCCCACAATTTTGAGCCCTCACGTATTTTCATGGGTGACTCTGGATCCATGCTGATCGGACTGCTGCTAGCGGCAGCTGCAACCTCAGCCTCTGGCAAGATCAACATGACCCTGTATGGCCCCGCTGATATCGTGGCCACGTTGTCCCCGTTCATCGTGGTGATAGCCGCAGTGTTTATCCCCACACTGGACCTAGTGCTGGCAGTTATCCGCCGCGTATCCAAAGGACAGTCGCCTTTCACAGCAGACAAGATGCATCTGCACCACAGGCTGTTGGCCTTGGGGCATTCTCACCGCCATGTGGTCCTGGTGTTATACGCCTGGGTGACGGTGGTTGCTTTCGGTGCAGTGGGTTTTACGGTTTTTCCTGCCCGGGTCGCGCTCGGCGGCATTGCCATCGGCATCGTACTCGCCATCGCATGGACGCTCATACCGCTGCGAAGGAGTCGGTGGGGTAGGGTAGCAGCTTATGACAAGTGAGTATGACGACCATCGGCGCCCTTTGCTACGGGCGCTCAAATTTGGTTGGATCGGCCTGCTGATCCTTACCGTGGCATCGCTCGCGCTCTGGGGAGGCATCCGGGAGTTGCCAGGAATTTGGGGCGCGCTCCTGGGGGCAGCGATCGGGGGTGGCTTCCTGTTGTTGACTGTGTTGAGTGTGTTGATAACGGCGAACTCCACTCCAGCAACCACCGGGGCTATCGTGTTGGGTAGCTGGTTGCTCAAGATCGTGGTGCTTCTGATCATCATGTATGTGCTTAAAGACCTGCAATTTTATGATCGTGTAGCCTTCGTGGTCACCGTTGCTCTAGCCCTCGTTGTGGTGCTCGCGGCGGAGGCGTGGGGGGTAGTTACATCTAAGGTCACATACGTGTCCTAAACCGTTGTTTTTGTACCCCCGAAAATGCCAATCGTTCAACGTGTGACCCACCTTACAAAGTGGTGAAATGCCCGGTCAGGATAGGTTTCCTGCCGGGCGTTACATTTTGATAAAACTACCCCCCGCGCAACTTGGGTAAAACTCATTCACACCTGCTAGTCTGCATAGCGGGCAACTTCCATCAGGAACCGTAACTTTTATGCTACGGGGAAACGACTGATGGGGTTTCTCCGCAGGTTCACTTTGATGATGTGCGACGGAGTCCAAGGTGAATCAGGCAAGATTTTTAGACCTCCATCGCACCGCTTTTGCGAAAAAGCGGCCCGAACACGGGAGAGAACGCTGAGCGTTACAACACTGTCCATGAAGGGTGAGTTTCACGCACCTAATCTGGACCATGAACTTTTCCCGGGGCACGTAACCGAAGCTGGCGAAAAGGTAGGCCTCTGGCTGACCGACGTTGCCAACAACTGGTTTGCACTTGATCGTTTGATGCTGATTCGTCTTTTGATGACTCTCATCCTCGCGGTCTTCTTTGTTATCGCAATGCGCAGCCCGAAGCTCATCCCTTCTGGCGTGCAGAACTTCGCAGAACTCTGTCTTGACTTCGTGCGTATTCACATTGCCGAGGACATCCTTGGAAAGAAGGAGGGGCGTCGGTTCCTTCCGGTCATCGCGACTATCTTCTTCCTGGTTCTCTTCATGAACGCGCCAACCGTCATTCCAGGAATGAACATTTCTCCAAACGTCCGTATCGGTATGCCACTGGTACTGGCTCTGTTTGGATACGTGGTCTTCATCTACGCCGGCGCAAAGCGCTACGGCTTCTTCAAGTACATGAAGTCCTCCGTGGTTATTCCTAACCTCCCTTGGGCACTCCACCTCCTGGTGGTCCCACTCGAGTTCTTCTCGACGTTCATCATGCGACCTGCCACTCTGACTCTCCGTCTTTTGGCAAACATGCTGGCTGGCCACATCATTCTGGTGCTGCTGTTCTCTGCTACGAACTTCTTCTTCTGGCAGTTCAACGGCTGGACCGCCCTGTCTGGCGTGACCATCCTGGCCGCGATTGCGTTCACGTTCTTCGAGCTGCTGGTCGTCTTCCTGCAGGCATACATCTTTGCTCTGTTGGTCGCCGTCTACATCGAACTTTCGCTGCACGCAGACGAACACTAACCCCCGCGGAGCTGCAACGGCTCCAAAACATCTGAAAATCAAAAACCACTCGCTTTCCAAGAACATCACGGAAAGCACCCAGAAAGGGAACGACAACAATGAACGAACTGATCCTCGCTCAGGACGCAGCTGGCATGACCGGTAACCTCGCAACCATCGGCTACGGCATCGCAACCATCGGCCCAGGCCTCGGCATCGGCATCCTCGTTGGTAAGGCTCTCGAGGGCATGGCACGTCAGCCAGAGATGGCCGGCCAGCTCCGTACCACCATGTTCCTGGGCATTGCATTCGTTGAAGCCCTGGCTCTGATCGGCCTCGTTGCCGGCTTCCTGTTTGTTTAATCGAACAGACCTCGATAGCTAAAGAAAGCACAGGATTATGACGAACGTCATCACTTACCTCGCTGCAGAGGGAGGTGGACTGCCTCTCGAGACCGGCAACTCACCTCTGCTCCCAGCGCCATACGACATCGTCTGGTCCCTCGTTCCGCTCATCGTCGTCCTGTTGATTTTCTGGAAGCTCGTTCTTCCGAAGTTCCAGGAGGTCCTGACTGAGCGTGAGGACCGGATTAAGGGTGGCATCCAGCGCGCAGAGGCTGCACAGGCCGAAGCCAAGGCCGCTCTTGAGAAGTACAACGCACAGCTGGCTGAGGCTCGCGCTGAGGCTGCACAGATCCGCGAAGAGGCCCGCGAAAAGGGCAAGCAGATCATCGCTGAAATGCAGGCAGAAGCTGTCGAGAACAGCAACCGCATCATCGCAGCTGGTGAAAAGCAGCTTGAGGCACAGCGCCAGCAGGTTGTCACCGAACTGCGTCAAGAGATGGGCCAGAACTCCATCAATCTTGCTGAGCGCCTGATCGGCGAGCAGCTGTCCGACAACGTGAAGCGTTCCGGAACGATTGACAAGTTCCTGTCCGAGCTCGACACTGTGGCTCCGGCCGGAAAGTAGGCGACATGCACGCAGCTAGCCGCGAAGCACTGACGACCACCGCTCAGACCCTGGACCAGTGGATCCAGAACTCTGACCAGGCGATCGCAGCTGCATCCCAAACCGGTGCTGAACTGTTCAGCATCGTTGAGGTTCTTGACGGCGACCGTGGCTTGCGTGTCGCTGTGGCGGATTCCTCTGCCACCGCCGAGCAGCGTTCTGGCCTGATGCGCACGGTGTTTGCCGGCAAGGTGTCCCAGATGACTCTGGACCTTGCTGCGGAAGCCGCATCGCGTATCTGGTCAACTCCCCGCGAGTTCCGCACTGGACTCGTCGAACTGGGCCGCCGCGCCCTGCTGCGTTCTGCTGAAAAGCAGGGCCAGCTGACCCAAGTTGAAGACGAACTCTTCCGTCTCGGTCGCATCCTCAAGGATGAGCCAGAACTTGCTCAGCTGTTGGGAGACCGCAACACGAAGGCTGACCGGAAGCGCGAGCTTTTGGCCGCTGTCCTCTACGGCAAGGTAACCGCCGTATCTGAGGCGCTGGCTAAGCAGGCAGTTGGACGCCCAGAGGCCAATCCGATCGACGACATGGCTACCCTGGCCGGCGCTGCTGCAGCGCTGCGTGGCAAGGAAGTCGCAGTAGTCACCTCGGCTGAGCCACTGAACGCGATCCAGGCTGACCAGTTGGCAGCTAAATTGGGCCGAATTTACGGTCGTGAGATGAGCATCCACACTGAGGTTGATCCCAGCCTCCTCGGTGGACTGGTCATCCGCGTTGGCGACGAAGTTATCGACGGCAGCACCTCGGGCAAGCTCGAGAAGCTCCGCGCAAGCCTCGTCTAGAACACGACTAATAGAAGACAAAAATTGCTGGAAGAAACAACCGAGAGCAGGAAGAACATGGCGGAGCTGACGATCTCCTCCGATGAGATCCGTAGCGCGATTGCGAACTACACCTCGAGCTACTCCCCGGAGGCCTCCCGTGAGGAGGTCGGCGTGGTCATTTCGGCAGCTGACGGTATTGCCCAGGTTTCTGGTCTGCCGTCTGTTATGGCGAATGAGCTGCTCGAGTTCCCAAACGGCGTCATTGGCGTCGCACAGAACCTCGACACCGACCGTATCGGCGTCGTTATTTTGGGCAACTACGAGACTCTTACTGAGGGCGACGAAGTAAAGCGGACCGGCGAGGTCCTTTCCATTCCGGTCGGAGATGCATTCCTCGGCCGCGTTATTAACCCACTGGGTCAGCCTATCGACGGCCTTGGCGCCATCGAGAAGGAAGAAGACCGCGTCCTGGAACTGCAGGCACCATCCGTGCTGCAGCGCCAGCCGGTTGAAGAGCCATTGGCAACTGGTATCAAGGCAATCGACGCGATGACCCCAATCGGTCGCGGTCAGCGTCAGCTGATCATTGGTGACCGTAAGACTGGTAAGACCGCAGTCTGCATCGATACCATCCTTAACCAGAAGGCAAACTGGGAGTCCGGCGATGTCAACAAGCAGGTGCGCTGCATCTACGTTGCCATCGGCCAGAAGGGCTCGACCATTGCCGCAGTCCGCAAGACCCTCGAAGAGCACGGCGCTCTGGAGTACACCACCATCGTGGCAGCTCCAGCATCTGACTCCGCCGGCTTCAAGTGGCTCGCACCTTTCGCTGGTGCAGCGCTGGGTCAGCACTGGATGTACCAGGGCAAGCACGTCCTGGTTATTTACGATGATCTGACCAAGCAGGCAGAAGCCTACCGTGCGATCTCCCTGCTGCTGCGCCGCCCACCAGGCCGCGAGGCTTACCCAGGTGACGTGTTCTACCTGCACTCCCGTCTGCTGGAACGTGCTGCAAAGCTTTCCGACGACATGGGCAAGGGTTCCATGACGGCACTGCCGATCATCGAAACCAAGGCAAACGACGTTTCTGCCTTCATTCCTACCAACGTGATTTCCATTACCGACGGCCAGGTCTTCCTCGAGTCTGACCTGTTCAACCAGGGTGTCCGCCCTGCTATTAACGTTGGTGTGTCGGTGTCCCGTGTTGGTGGTGCTGCACAGACCAAGGGCATGAAGAAGGTCGCAGGCTCCCTGCGTCTGGACCTTGCCGCTTACCGTGACCTCGAGGCATTCGCTGCGTTCGCTTCTGACCTGGATGCTGCATCCAAGGCTCAGCTGCAGCGTGGTCAGCGCCTCGTCGAGCTGCTCAAGCAGCCAGAGAGCTCTCCTCAGCCGGTGGAATACCAGATCGTTTCCATCTTCCTGGCTGGCGAAGGCCACTTCGATAACGTTCCCGTCGAAGATGTCCGTCGCTTCGAGGCTGAGCTGCAGGACTACCTGAAGCAGCACGCTGCAGGCGTTTACGAGCAGATCGAAGGTGGCGCTGCGCTGTCCGACGACTCCAAGCAGGCTCTGATTGCTGGCACCGAAGATTTCAAGCGTATCTTCGTCACCAGCGAGGGCGCTCCAGTCATCGGTGAGCCAGAGGCCGCTCCTCTCGCTGAGGGCGAGCTCGGTAAAGAGCAGCTGAACGTCTCCCGCAAGGTGAACAAGTAAGAAATTACTTCACAGGACATTCACCTAAAGCATTAGAAGGGAGGCGTACATACCATGGCTAATCTTCGCGAGCTTCGCGACCGCATCAAGTCGGTCAAGTCAACGAAGAAGATCACCAAGGCCCAGGAGCTGATTGCAACTTCTCGCATCACCAAGGCTCAGGCTCGTGTTGAGGCATCGCAGCCGTATGCAGATGAAATCCGTAAGGTTACGGAAACCCTGCTCGCGGCCAGCAGCCTTGACCACCCGATGCTGCGTGAACGTGAGAACGGCAAGCGCGCTGCCATCTTGGTGGTATCCAGTGACCGCGGCATGGCCGGCGGTTACAACTACAACGTCTTCAAGAAGACCCGTGAATTGCGCAGTCTGCTTGAAGAAAAGGGTTACGAGACCGTAACCTACGTAACCGGCCAAAAGGGTGTTGGTTACTACAAGTTCCGTGGTGTTGAGGTTGCCGGTGCTTGGACTGGCTTCTCGCAAGACCCGGGATACAAGGAAACGCACGATGTGCGCCGCCACCTGATCGACGGCTTCATAGCTGGATCCGAAGGCACTGCAAAGTACCGTGCGGGTCTCAATGTCGCTGAAGGCGAAGGTATTCAGGGTTTCGACCAGGTTCACGTGGTGTACACCAAGTTTGAGTCCATGCTGACCCAAACTGCAACAGCTCACCAGCTGCTGCCAATTGAGCCTGTTATTAAAGACATGGAGCTCGAATTCAAGGATGGCATCCTCGCCAACACCGGCGAAGTCCACCCTGACGTCGAGTTCGAGCCAGACGCAGACACGCTTCTTGCAGAGCTTCTGCCGAAGTACGTCTCGCGCAGCCTGTTCGCAATGATGCTCGAAGCTGCCGCTTCCGAGTCTGCATCGCGTCGTAACGCAATGAAGTCCGCAACCGACAACGCTACGGCGTTGGTCAACGACCTCTCCCGCGTTGCAAACCAGGCCCGTCAGGCTCAAATTACCCAGGAAATCACAGAGATCGTCGGTGGCGCCGGTGCGCTCGCCGAAAGCGGAGAAAGTGACTAGATTATGACTACAGCTCTTGCAGAGCAGAACGCACAGCCAGGCGCTTACGCCGCTGGCCGTGTCGTGCGTGTCATCGGTCCGGTCGTCGACGTGGAATTCCCGCGTGGCGAGCTGCCGGCCCTGTTCAACGCACTGACTGTTGAGGTCACCCTCGAAGCAGTCGCAAAGACCATCACCCTCGAGGTTGCTCAGCACCTCGGCGACAACCTGGTTCGCGCCGTTTCCATGGCTCCTACCGACGGCCTCGTCCGTGGCGTTGAGGTTCAAAACACCGGTCGCCCAATTTCCGTCCCAGTTGGTGACGTCGTTAAGGGCCACGTGTTCAACGCACTCGGCGACTGCCTCGACGATCCAGCTGCTGTCGAAGGTGCAGAGCGCTGGGGCATCCACCGCGACCCACCACCATTCGACCAGCTCGAAGGTAAGACCGAGATCCTCGAAACCGGCATTAAGGTCATCGACCTGCTGACCCCTTACGTTAAGGGGGGCAAGATCGGCCTGTTCGGTGGTGCAGGTGTGGGTAAGACCGTTCTGATTCAGGAAATGATTACCCGTATCGCACGTGAGTTCTCCGGTACCTCCGTGTTCGCAGGTGTTGGTGAGCGTACTCGTGAAGGCACCGACCTCTTCCTTGAAATGGAAGAGATGGGCGTTCTTCAGGACACCGCCCTGGTGTTCGGCCAGATGGACGAGCCTCCAGGAGTCCGTATGCGCGTGGCGCTGTCCGGCCTGACCATGGCGGAGTACTTCCGCGATGTTCAGCACCAGGACGTGCTGCTGTTCATCGACAACATCTTCCGTTTCACCCAGGCTGGTTCTGAGGTTTCTACGCTGCTCGGCCGTATGCCTTCCGCAGTGGGTTACCAGCCAACCCTGGCTGACGAAATGGGTGTTCTCCAGGAGCGCATTACCTCCACCAAGGGTAAGTCGATTACCTCGCTGCAGGCCGTTTACGTCCCTGCTGACGACTACACCGACCCAGCTCCAGCAACCACCTTCGCCCACCTGGACGCAACCACCGAGCTTGACCGTGGTATCGCTTCCAAGGGTATTTACCCAGCAGTGAACCCACTGACCTCCACCTCTCGTATCCTCGAACCAGGTATCGTCGGTGAGCGTCACTACGAGGTTGCTCAGCGCGTTATCCGCATCCTGCAGAAGAACAAGGAACTCCAGGACATCATCGCCATCCTCGGTATGGACGAGCTGTCTGAAGAGGACAAGATCACCGTGGCTCGCGCACGTCGTATCGAGCGCTTCCTGGGCCAGAACTTCTTCGTCGCAGAGAAGTTCACCGGTATCCCTGGTTCTTACGTGCCACTGGAGCACACCATCGACGCTTTCGAGCGCATCTGCAACGGCGAGTTTGACTCCTACCCAGAGCAGGCCTTCAACGGCCTGGGTGGTCTCGACGACGTCGAAGCTGCGTACAAGAAGCTCAACGAGAAGTAAGGGGCGCAGGCTATGGCTGATATCACCGTTGAACTGGTCTCTGTCGAGCGCAAGCTGTGGTCCGGTCAGGCCACGATTGTCACCGCACAGACGACCGAGGGTGAGATCGGCGTGCTGCCTGGTCACGAGCCGATGCTCGGCCAGCTGGTCGAAAATGGCGTCGTCACCATTCGCCCTGTGGACGGCGGCAAGCTTACCGCTGCCGTCCAGGGTGGTTTCCTTTCGGTAGGTACCGACAAGGTCACCATCTTGGCTGACTTCGCCATTTGGGCTGATGAGGTGGACACCTCTGAGGCTGAATCGGCACTGTCCGCTGCTGTGGATGAGTCTTCAAAGGCACGCGCCGAAGCTGAATTGCGCGCGGTGCGCCGCGCTCAGGAGAGCTAAGATCTCCAACACGTAAACAGGAGGGTCTGCCCACTGGGCAGGCCCTTTCCTTATTTTCTCTGAGGTTGATCTATACTCTTTTCAAAGGAGGTCATCCGTGGAAATTATCGGCTGGATCATCGCGGTACTAGGCGTGGTGTTGTTCCTCCTTGCTGCCTGGCGTTTTATTGCCCACCGTGCGAATGGCACGCCGGTGTTGATCCGCCGAATGCCTGCGAAAGATGGGCGGGCGTGGCGCCATGGTGTCGTGCGCTACCGTGGGAATATCCTCGATTTTTACAAGCTCCGTTCCGTATCTCCTTCGCCGGATGTGACCTTTGAGCGTCGTGGGTTTTCGCTGAAGAGCCGTCGTGAACAGACGGCTCGTGAGCAAAAATTCATGGAACCAGGTTTGAAGGTGTTGGTGGTACAGACCAGCCGTGGCGAGTTTGAGTGGGCCATGGATTCTCATGCGGAGATGGCCTTGCTAGCCTGGGTGGAGTCCGCTCCTACGCAGCCACTGCAGCGGATGGATGTGAAGACCGCGCAAAAGTACTTTAAGGACAAATAGTTTATGCGACTTGTGATCGCCCGTTGCATCGTTGATTATGTGGGGCGCTTGGAATCTCACTTGCCTGAGGCCAAGCGCCTTCTGCTTGTTAAGGCTGATGGTTCCGTGAGCGTTCATGCTGACGATCGGGCCTACAAGCCTCTTAACTGGATGAGTCCGCCGTGTTATCTGACGGAGCAGCCGGTGCTCGACCTGGACGATACGGACACGGGGGAGCAGCTGTGGATTGTGGAGAACAAGAAGGGCGAGCAGCTGCGCATCACCATCAAGGAGATTTTCGCCGACGTCGAGCATGAGCTGGGCACCGACCCAGGTCTGGAGAAGGATGGCGTGGAGGCGCACCTTCAGGAGCTGTTGGCGGAGCATATTGCCACGCTTGGCGACGGCTATTCCCTCATCAGGCGCGAGTATCCCACGGCCATTGGGCCGGTGGACATTTTGTGTCGAAATGCTGATGGGGAGACCGTGGCGGTGGAGATCAAACGCAGGGGCGGTATTGACGGTGTGGAGCAGCTGACCCGCTATCTGGAACTGCTTAATCGTGACGAGCTGCTGCGCCCGGTGCACGGGGTGTTTGCTGCGCAGGAAATCAAGCCGCAGGCCCGCACCTTGGCGGAGGACCGCGGTATCCGGTGCGTGGTGCTGGACTACCAGGAGCTGCGAGGCATCGAATCTGACGAGCTCCGGCTGTTCTAATGCCTCGCAGAAACAAGCGCCAACGCACGGAGCTGCGCCAGCTACCTGTCGACGGCTCCACCTATTGGGGAACGAGGCGTCAAGAAGCACACGGAATCTCGTTCTTGGTGCGACAGATCGGGTCCAGCGCTGCGCGGAAGTTCTACATCTGTCCAGGCTGCAATCAAAATATCCCGCCCGGGGTGGCCCACATCGTGGCGTGGGAACCCGGGCGGGAACATGATCGTCGACACTGGCACAAGCCGTGCTGGCACCGGGAATGCGCGTAGGAAAACTAAATCCCTAAGTTCACCCTGATGCCGAATATTCCGAACACCAGAAACATTAACAGGATGTCGATCCACGGCGCGACGAGTGCTAGGGCTGCGATCGTAAACTGGCGCTTTTTGACGGCCACGACTACGGCCATGCACCCGAGAATCACGGCGGAAATCGCTCGAAACCCGTCATTACCCTGAAACGGTTCGGAGGAAACGAGCGCAGCGACGAGGAAAGACGAGATGAGCGTGAATCTACTCAGCATGTCGGGCCAGGATTTCATGAGAGTATTCTTTCGGCCAATCAGAACCAGAAATTCGGCTACTTAACTGGTTCCGTAATCTCCAGCAGAACGCCGCCAGCATCCTTCGGGTGCACGAAGTTGATGCGTGCGCCGCCGGTGCCGATCTTTGGCTCTGGGTAGAGCAGGCGGACGCCTTGGGCGCGCAGGTGCTCGGAGAGTGCGTCCATGTTGTTGGTGCGCAGGCACATCTGCTGCAGGCCTGGGCCTTTCTTGTCGATGAACTTGGCGATGGTGGACTCTTCGTTCAGTGGGGCGAGGAGCTGGATCATGCCGTCGCGCTCGGTCTTGTCCTTAGGGCCGATCATGGCTTCGCGGACGCCTTGTTCTTCGTTGACTTCTTCGTGGTGGTTGACCCAGCCGAATGCGGTGCGGTAGAACTCGACGGCTGCATCGAAGTCTGGGACAGCGATGCCGACGTGGTCGAGGCAGGTGACGTACTCGTGTGGGATTTCGATTGCTGCAATATCAGACATGACATCAAGTTTAGTCCCGGGCAGATCGCTATGCTGGAAAACATGATTATTGCGTTTTCTGTTGCCCCCGCGGTGACTAATGAGTCTGCTGACATGGCTGATGCTGTCGCTGAGGCTGTGCGGGTGGTCCGCGAGTCTGGCCTTCCGAATGAGACGAATGCCATGTTCACGCTTATTGAGGGGGAGTGGGATGAGGTGATGGGCGTCGTGAAGCGTGCTACTGACGCTGTGCTCGCGGTGAGCCCGCGCGCCTCCCTCGTGCTTAAGGCGGACATTCGGCCTGGTTATGAGGGGCAGCTGATGCGGAAGGTGGCGGCAGTAGAAGAGCGTCTCCGTGGCTAATTTCGTTGATCTGGCAGAGGTAAAGGCCCGCGCGGAGGCCAAGCAGGCCGCCACAGGTGGGGACGTCGCGACCGCGACCACGCTCACGCAGGAGAATTTTGAGGCGACCATCGGCCTGTCCATGAAAGTGCCGGTGGTGGTGCTGGTGGGTACCGCGCGCAGCCAGGACTCAGAAGAGCTGCGGCACAACCTATCGACGCTCGCCGCGCAGGCAGGCCGCAAGTGGCTCTTCGCTTACGTCGACGCCGACACCACACCCCAGATCGCGCAAGCGTTCGGTATTCAGGGGCTGCCGACCGTCATTGCACTTGCCGACGGCCGTCCCCTAGCGAATTTCCAGGGTGGTCAACCCCTGGAAGCGCTGCAACAGTGGACAGCGGCCGTGGTCGGGGCCGCGAAACTACCCGGCCTTGGGGAGCAGGAAGAAGATCCCCGCCTGGTAGAGGCTGCCGCGTTGCTGGACTCGGGCGAGTTCGAGGCGGCTATCAAGGCCTACGAAGCGATCCTGGCCAAGGAACCCGCCAACAAGGAAGCAAAAGCTGCCCTCGACAACGCGAAACTCGTATCCCGACTCGCCACCGCTGAAGGTGACCCCGTCGCAGAAGCTGCAGCCGACCCTACCAACGTGGACAAGCAGCTGGGCGCGGCTGATCGGGAAATCGCGGTGGGGAAAGTGGAAGAAGCATTTGACCGTCTCATCGAGCTGTTGCCAGATGAGACGGTCAAAAAGCGCCTATTAGAGCTGTACTCCGTATTCGAGCCTGGCGATCAGCGCGTGAAGGCCGCGCGGACCAAGATGGCGATGAAGCTGTTTTAGTAGGTGCTTAGCGCCGTTGATAGGCTGCCTGTAGATGTCAACGGTCGGTTTGGTCGGTGCGGAATTCTTCCATAACTGGTCTAGGGGTCATTAATAACTGAAAAGCTGGTATATGGTGATGTCAATTATAATGTCAGTTATGGTCTGAGTAGTGATGTATACCAAATAGCCCAAAAGGGGTACTTATGAGAAAAAGTTCTCGCATCGTTGCTGGTGCTAGCATTAGCGGCGACACCGTCAGTTTCCGTGGCTAATGAAATAGACCCAGGGGTTATGCAGACCGCTTCAACATTCGATCTCACTCCGCAGGGAAAAGAAGCTCTGGCACTAATCGAAGCCGAGCTTCAAGCGCTCGAGGGGATGACACCAGAAGAGATCGAGCGAATTGCTTCCGACAGCACGGCCCCGCAGTCATATGGGATTCCCTTGCCGGGACCAACCGCGATTATTGGTTGCGTCCTCAATGCGGGTTGGGTATTTCGTAACGGTTCTGATTCCCAGCGCATATATACTCAGCTTGCTGACATTGTGATTGGCTGCGTAGGTATTCCACTTGGGAGCCATGCCACTTTGCTTGTCGCGAAGCAAAACTGGAAATATCGCCAAAAGATAGCTGCAGCGCTAGCTTTAACAGGAATCTCCGCCGCTTGGTTTGGATTTGCTTGCTTCAACAGCAGCCAATTTTACTTTGGCCTGGGTGTGGTTCTTTGAGCGTCACTTCCATGAACTGCCGGAGATGATGCCGATCCCCATTGCGCTGTGTGTTGTTTCTGGCCTGTGGCTTTCACTTAATCAACTTACGGCACAAGATTTCGCACCAGTGACGTCCAGCATTGCTGTATTAGTGTCACTGGCAATCATTGTGGCGCTCGTAAGTGGTGTGAGAAATTTCTGGGGGATCGAGGTTATGGTTGCTGCGGGGGCAATCGTGACATTGTCGCTAGCAAAAAGCGCCAAAATTTCCAGGCATATCTAAAAACAAAGTGTTTTAGCGAGGCAGGAACTGTAGCAGGCTGACGCCAAAAATGTCACCAAGCATATGGGCGATTACCAGCGGGTATATGTTCTTATTTGTCATTTTCTTCCACACGAGGTAGAAAATTGGCCCCACAATAACGCCAATGCAAAGCGCAATGAAAGCGCCCATATAGATGTGGAAAGAAAACCGGACAATAAGGGAGTAAATAAAAGCAACGCGCTGGTATTTGGGGGCAACCGAAAGGCATACGCCGAGGAAGAAAAGCTCTTCATAGAGGCCGTTGAAAAGGGAGTACACGACCAGGGTGGGGTCTGTGAGGTTGGCCCATGGGCCCCAGGAGTTCTCGGCCGCGGCCACATCAGTAGTTACTTCGCCGCCCGTCGGCGCCAGGTAGTACTGGCCGGAAAGGGCAAGGTCCATGCAGAGCCCAATCAGGGCGAACGCTAGGAGAGCGATGAAGGTGCCCCGCACCGAGGGGCGTAGGATCCACTGCCGGAAATTAAATCCCCTCAGATATAGGTAGCCGAGGGCAATCAACAGCAGCGGGACCTGGGTCGCTAGGGCGACGAGATTGTCGTTGGAGGAAAACTCCGGAACTGCGTCTGTGGCAGCGTTCATGGGTTCCGCGGAACGCTGCACAAAACTAGCAGCTGCGGCATAAATGGACGTGCCCCACATGATAGCGGTGACGGCTGCGATATCCCACCATCTCAGGTGATCGAGCCGCCCCCGGTTTTGGTTAATGCTTATAAAAGCCAGCCGTTTTATTTTGGTCTCCTAACTAAGGGTTTTCGTTGCTTATTTTCCCAAAATTATACTGCCGGACATGTAACCGACGAAAACGGCTAAAGCCAAGCACTAAACCAGCTACCTACCCGTCCCAGCGGTACCACTGTGCGGACATCGCCGGAATATGCAGTGTGACGCAGTGCGGGTACCCGTCCCAGTGGCCGTTATCTGCCCACACCGAGAACGGCAGCTCATTTCCGGCGCCTTCATAGACGGAATCGTCGGTGTTGACCACGCGCGTCCAGGTGCCGCCATGTGGCACACCGAGGGTGTAATTCGGTTGGGAGGTGCCACCGAGGTTGAATACACACAGGTAGGTTTGTCCGTCGCTGCCGTAGCGCGCGAAAGCGAGGATGTTGTTCGCTGCGTCATCGCCCTTGATCCAGGAAAAGCCCTCCGGCGTGGTGTCCTGCGAGAACAGAGCCGGGGAATCCTGGTAGACCAGGTTGAGGTCGCGCACCAGGCGGTGGATACCGCGGTGGTATTCGGACTCCCAGCCCTCCAAGTTGTGCCAGTCGAGCGAGTGAGCCTCCGTCCACTCCGCAGCCTGGGCAAACTCTTGTCCCTGGAAGAGCAGCTTCTTGCCGGGGTGAGACCACATGTAAGCAAAGAGGGTGCGCACGCCGGCAGCCTTGTTCCACGCATCTCCCGGCATACGGGTCCAGAGCGAGCCCTTACCGTGGACCACCTCATCGTGGGAGATCGGCAAACAGAAGTTTTCGCTGAACTGGTACACCATGGAGAAGGTGATCTCACCGTGGTGGTAGCTGCGGTGGATCGGATCCTTAGAGAAGTACTCCAGAGTGTCGTTCATCCACCCCATGTTCCACTTCAGGGAGAATCCCAGCCCGCCGGTCGATGTCGGGGCGGTCACTCCTGGCCAAGACGTGGATTCCTCGGCGATGGTCAACACCCCTGGGTGAAGCTTGTGCACCGTGGCGTTCATTTCCTGCAGTAACTGGACAGCCTCTAGGTTCTCTCGGCCACCATACTGGTTTGGTGCCCACTCGCCCTCGTTACGGGAGTAGTCGAGGTACAGCATGGATGCCACGGCATCCACGCGTAGACCGTCGAAGTGGAACTCTTCCAGCCAGTACAGTGCGTTGGCAACCAGGAAGTTGCGGACCTCAGCGCGGCCGAAATCGAAGACGAAGGTGCCCCAATCCTTTTGTTCGCCGCGGCGCCAGTCGGGGTGCTCGTAGAGCGCGCGCCCGTCAAAGCGGGCCAGTGCCCAGTCGTCCTTAGGGAAGTGGGCAGGGACCCAGTCGACGATGACACCGATGCCGCGAGCGTGGAAGGCGTCGATAAGCGCCTTCAGCTGGTCCGGGGTGCCCCAGCGCGCGGTGGGGGCATAGTAGCCGGACACCTGGTAGCCCCAAGAACCGCCGAAGGGGTGCTCGGAAACGGGCATGAACTCGACGTGGGTGAAGCCTTGCTCGGCCACGTAGTCGACAAGCTCGGTAGCCATGTCCTCGTAGGAAAGACCTTGCTTCCAGGAACCGAGGTGCACCTCGTAGACGCTCATCGGCTTGTCTGAGATATCAGCGCGGGCGGCCAGCCAGTCGGAATCCTGCCACTCGTAGGACGAGGACGTGACGATGGACCCGGTGTGCGGAGGAATCTCCGTGCGGCGCGCCAGCGGGTCGGCCTTATCGCGGCGATGGCCCTCTGGCGTCTGGATCGCGTACTTGTACACTGTGCCTTCATCAAGGCCAGGGATGAACAGCTCCCACACACCGGAGGAACCCAGGGACCGCATCGGGTGCTGGGAGGCATTCCAACCATTGAAATCGCCGACTACCGCCACACCAATAGCATTCGGAGCCCACACCGCGAATGACGTGCCTCGGACCCCATCGATCTCGCGGACGTGCGAGCCGAGGGCCTCCCAGAGCCGCTCATGGCGGCCCTCAGAAATGAGGTAAATATCGATTTCCCCCAGAGTCGGCAGGAAGGAATACGGGTCGCGGGTCACCACGGTTGCCTCTGGCCAGGTGATCTCGAGCTCGTAAGTGCCCTCCGGCACGGCGCCTTCGAAAATGTCATTTCCGACGGGGGCGAGTTCGTGGGACACGCCGTCGATAAGCGCGGCGACCTTGGTGGCGCCGATCTGACGGGTCCGAACTACGCCGTCGTGACGCCCGTACTGGGAGTGCGGGTCGTGATGCCGGCAATGCAGCAGGCGGTCTAGGTCAGTCATATCAGCTCCTGTACTCAGTTACTTCGCGCCAGGCGAGGGCCTCGCGCCGCTCTTCCGGGACCTCAGGCAGCACAAAAATGTGCGCGACGTCGTCCCACGGGCGCAGTTCCACATAATTGTCGGAACCCCACGTGTAGCTGGCGCCGGTCACCAGATCATGCACCGGGAAGGTGCCGGTGACACCGAGTTTAGTCAGATCAAGACGCACCGTGGCCCCTTGAGCATTGAAAGAATCAAGGTTCACAACCACGAGGATGCAGTTGCCCGTCAAGGCGTCCACCTTGGAGTAGGCAAGGATCTGATCGTTGTCAGTGTCGTGGAAGTGAATGTTACGCAACTGCTGCAGCGCAGGCTGCTCCCGGCGGATCCGGTTCAGCAGCGTAATGAAGCTCTCCAGGGAGTTCTCGCCGTACACGCGGGGGCGCAGCTCGTATTTTTCCGAATCGAGGTACTCCTCGGATCCTTCCTTCACCGGGACACTCTCGAACAGCTCGTAGCCGGAGTACACGCCCCACAGCGGGGACATGGTGGCTGCCAGCACGGCGCGGATCGCGAACATACCTGGACCACCCTTCTGCAGGGATTCATGCAGAATGTCCGGGGTGTTTACGAACAGGTTCGGGCGGGAGATGTCCGCCATGTTCGCGATCTCAGTGGCGAACTCCGTCAGCTCCCTCTTGGAGGTCTGCCAGGTGAAGTAAGTGTAAGACTGGGAGAAACCAGCCTTGGCCAGGCCGTACAGTCGTGGCCGTCGGGTGAAGGCCTCTGCCAAGAAAATCACCTCTGGGTGATCGACGTGAACGGTATCGATCAGCCACTCCCAGAAGTTCGCTGGCTTGGTGTGCGGGTTGTCCACTCGGAACGTGGTCACGCCCCGGTTGACCCAGAACAGCACCACCCGCAGAATTTCCTCATAAATGCCCTTTTGGTCATTGTCGAAGTTCAGCGGGTAAATGTCCTGGTACTTTTTTGGTGGGTTCTCGGCGTAGGCGATGGTGCCGTCGGGAAGCACCGTGAACCACTCTGGGTGCTCCGCCGCCCACGGGTGGTCGGGCGCGCACTGCAACGCCAGGTCCAGCGCGATTTCGATGTCCAGCTCGCGGGCGCGAGCGATCAGCGCGTCAAAGTCCTCGAGGGTGCCGAGCTTCGGGTGGACGGCGTCATGGCCGCCATCCTTGGAGCCAATGGCCCACGGGGATCCGACGTCCGTGGCCGATGGGGTCAGGGTGTTGTTGCGGCCCTTGCGGTTGATCTCGCCGATCGGGTGGATAGGTGGGAAGTAGACGGTGTCAAAGCCCATTCGCTTCACGCGGTCCAGCTCGGCAGCAGCGGTGGCGAAAGTGCCGTGCACGGGCTTGCCATCCGCATCCCAGCCACCAGTGGAACGCGGGAAGAACTCATACCACGAGCTCACGAGCGCCTTGCGACGCTCCACCCGCACAGTGCTCGTCTGGCCACGGGTCAGCAGATCCCGCAGCGGATGCATGCTCAGGATGCTGGAGACCTCTTTGCTAAAGGCCGGTGCTACGCGGGCCCGCAGATCACCGGTGGAGCGCAAGGAATCAGCGACGTCCTGCAGGGTCTCCCGGTGCTGCTGTGGTGCACCGGCAGCCACCCGCTCGAAAAGCTGGGCGCCGATCTCGATATCATTAGCCAACTCGGCTTCGCTCTGTCCAGCCTCGATTTTCGCCGTGACATTGTGCTTCCATGTGGCGATCGGATCGCTCCACACATCGACGCGGATGGTCCAATCGCCCGGAACATCGGGAACGAAAATCCCATGCACCTGGTCGGGGTCCTCGCCACGGGACATGATGGTACGCATCGTCTTTGCAGCAACAGCGGAATTCTCTGGCCCCTTGACGTTGAGAGTTGCGGAGATCACGTCGTGACCCTCGCGCCACGCCAGTGCGAACACTGGGATCACTTCGCCAACTACCGCTTTGGAAGGGGCCCCGCCGGCCACGTTAGGGCGTACGTCGTCGATGCCGAGTCGTCCGGTCATCACAAATCCTTTCGCGCTTGTACAGTACTCAGTCCAGAGTAGGTGAGCAGTGTCGATCGCACACGGCAACCCAGTTGTGATCCATGATGGTGGGGTGAGCGAATACAACCCAGATTTGATCATTGACTTTGCCGACGTCACCTTTGTGCGGAATAACCGCACGTTGCTGGGGCCACTGTCCTGGCAGGTTGAGCTTGACGAGCGGTGGGTGATCATTGGTCCAAACGGTGCGGGCAAGACCACCCTCATGCGCTTAGCGGGCGCCGAAGAATACCCGTCCGGGGGTAGCGCCCACATCATGGGGGAGCGCGTCGGCAAGACCGACATGCGCGACCTGCGCACCATGATCGGTGTCTCCTCCGCTGCGCTCGGCAGCCGCATCCCCAAGGACGAGACGGTAGAGGACTTGGTGGTGTCCGCCGCCTACGCCATCCTGGGGCGCTGGCGCGAAGAATACGACCAGATGGACTTCGATCAAGCCATGGACATCCTGGAGCGCGTCGGTGCGATGCACCTAACCAAACGAACCTGGGGCACGCTTTCGGAAGGCGAACGCAAACGCGTGCTGATCGCCCGCGCGCTCATGACCAACCCGGAGCTGCTGCTTCTCGACGAACCGGGTGCCGGACTCGACTTGGGCGGTAGGGAAGACCTGGTGGGGTATCTCGGGGAACTTGCCCTGGACGCGGATGCGCCCGCCATTGTCATGATCACCCACCACGTGGAAGAAATCCCATTCGGATTCACGCACGCGATGCTGCTGGACGAGGGGAAGATCGTCGCTCAAGGACTCATTGATGATGTGTTGACGAGCGAAAACCTGACCACGACTTTCCACCAGCAGATTCAGGTGGATCGCATCGACGGCCGATACTTTGCCCGCCGAATCCGTGGGCGGGGTCGCCACCGGGCGGGCTAGAATCGCTAGCTATGGAAGGAATCCGTGGCGCCAAGCTCGCAGCAACAGTGCTCCTCGTCCGCGACAGCGCACTCGGCATGGAAGTGTACGTGCAGGAGCGCGTCGCTGAGATGCCCACGTTCCCCAACACCACCGTTTTCCCCGGTGGTGTGCTCGATGAACGAGACCTCGGTGACGGCGATGGGGTGGAGGCGCAGCGGTGGAGCACACTGCTGCAGATCGAGCCAGCCATCGCGCACGGCCTGGTGATGGCTGCCGTCCGGGAAGTATTCGAGGAAACCGGAATCCTCCTAGCCCGGCACCGCACCGGCGAGCTGGTCTCTGACGCCGTGCAGTACCACTACGCCCGTCCACTACTGGAAAACCACGAACTGGCCTTCACCGATTTCCTCCACGACAACGAACTGACTGTGGCCACAGACCTGCTTTACCCCTTCGCTCGTTGGGTGGGGCCGGGGCCAGTGGCACCGAAGTTTGATGCCTTCTCTTTCGTGGCCCAAGCACCGCTCGGGCAAATGCCAGACGGCGCCACCCGGGAAGCAGCCTCCACCGGATGGTTCCTGCCCTCCGTGATCTTGGGTGGTTGGAAAACTGGGCTGCTGCGCCTGGTTATTCCAACCTGGGCGCAGCTGACCGCCCTCACCGAGTTCCACACCGTGGCGGATTTGGAAGCCTCCCTCATCAACGTGGATATGACGCCGATCATCGGAGACCCCGACGACCCGTTCTTCGATGAATTTTTTCTCTACGGAGACCTGCCGGAGCGATTTTGATCAACCTCGACGAAGCCCGCTACCTCACCTCACGCACCATCGACCCCTGCCCGGAAACCGACCCATTCAAGCGGGCCACGCTGCTTAAGAAAGAACACGGCGAGTTCTCCCGCGCCGTCGCTGAGCTCCTTGATGCCCGCGCAGGCGGGAAACTTCCGACCCACTGGTACGCCGACAGCGACAGCGCCCAGCAAGCCACCCCGCTTCCCGTGGCCCAGGTGAGATTCGACCGAATCCGTGAGATTCTCGGCAGCCCCCGCGTCCACGACGTCACCTGCTCCATCGGCACCGAAGGATCCGCGGCGGCCGGACTTGAGTACTTCGGTTCAGACCTGTCGCTGCCACGCCTGACCATGGCTAGAGCCAACGTAACCGGCCACTTTTTCCAGGCCGACGCCCTGCGCCCGCCCATGACCGCCGATGTGGTCATCGCCGATCCCGCCCGGCGGGCTGGCGGCCGACGCATCACCGCGCCGAAGGACCTGATCCCGCCCCTGCCTGACCTGCTGGCGGCCATTTCCGGGGAGGCAGCCATCAAGTGCGCCCCCGGGATCGATTACACCGCCTGGGAGGGGCTGGTCTCCGTGGTCAGCGTCGACGGCGGGGTCAAGGAAGCGTGCCTTTACACTCCGGGGCTGGCTGGCGGGATCACCCGGGAGGCCGTGGTGATTCGGGGCAGTGGCGTCGATAAGCTCAGCGATGCCCTCCCGGCCGCTGACGAACTCGCCGCGCCGCACGGCACCTACCTTATTGACCCCGACGGCGCGATCGTGCGCGCCGGGCTCGTGCGCCAGTTCGCGGTGCGGGAGGGGCTGTGGATGCTGGACGAGCGCATTGCGTACCTCACCGGCGACCGGATTCCGGAAGGCTACACCGGGTTCCCGATCCTGGAACAGGTGCCGCTGAAGAAATTGAAGAGTGCTCTCGCGTCGTATCAGCCGGGCTCGCTGGAGATTTTGGTGCGTGGGGTGGACATTGATCCGGATGCGCTGCGCAAGAAATTGCGGCCGCGTGGGGAGCGTCCGATGGCCGTCGTGGTGACGCGGATCGGGTCCCAGGGGGTGGCGTTCATCTGTGGGGCGCGCGGGGTAGGATCGTAAAAAACGAAACGGAGGAACGATGCCCGCTATTGTGGTCCTGGTAAAGAATGTGCCGGACACCTGGTCAACAAAGACACTGAATGAGGACTTCACCCTCCACCGCGAGGGCGTCGATGAGGTTATCGACGAAATCAACGAATACGCCGTGGAGCAGGCACTACGCATCCGCGAAGCGAACCCCGGATACGAGGTAATCGCACTATCCGCTGGCCCATTCCGGGCGCAGGAGGCGCTGCGGAAGGCGCTCGCGATGGGGGCGGACAAGGCCGTGCTGCTTTCCGACGCCGCCCTTGCCGGATCCGACGTGCTCGGCACGGCGTGGGCCCTGACCAGCGCGATCAATACTCTGGGTGATGTCCAGCTGATCGTCGCCGGGAACGCCTCGTCCGACGGCGCGATGGGGGCGCTGCCGGGGATCCTCGCGGAGTACCGTCAGATTCCATCGCTCACGAACCTGTCCTCCGTTGCCGTAGCCGACGGCATGGTCTCGGGAGTCAAGGAAGCCCCAGAAGGCTCCTACCAGCTGCAGGCGTCGTTGCCGGCGCTGATCTCTGTGACAGAAAAGACGGACAAGCCGCGGTTCCCTAATTTCAAGGGCATCATGGCTGCAAAGAAAGCCGACATTGCCGTGCTCACCCTGGCGGAAGTGGGGGTCGACCCTTCGCAAGTGGGACTGGCCAACGCCGCAACGGCTGTCACCGCAGCTGAGCCACGCCCGGAGCGCGACGGTGGGGAAATGGTGTACACCGACGGTGCAGAGCGCATCTACCAGTTCATTCAGGAGGCCATCAAGTGACGTACGTACTCGCAGCAGGGTCCCACACCCTGGAACTGATCGCGGCTGCCCAGGTGCTGGGCGATGTCACCGTCGTGTCCTTTGACGAGGAACAGTACCCCGCCAACATTGTCCGCTGCTCCGCCGAGGGGCGCGTAGTGATGCCGGCGGTGGATGCGCTGTCCATGCTCGCGGCCCAGAACCCGCAGCCGATCGTGCTGCTCGCGGACTCCGTGGGCAACGAGATCGCCGGTCGTCTCGCTGCCCGTCTCGCCTCCGGCGTGCTCACCAACGTGGTGGGCATCAACGCGGACCGTACCGCGCAACTGTCCATCTTCGGCGACACCATCTCCGGCACCGCAGCGGTGGGTGGCACCAGCCCGATCTACACCATCCGCCCCGGCTCTGTCACCCCGGTACACCCCGGTTCCGGTGCGGTGACCACCATGGAACTCCCAGCAGCTGGCGTTATGGATGCTCAAGTAACTGGCTTCACCCCGGCTGTTGAGGGGGAGCGCCCTGAACTGGCGACCGCTAAGGTCGTGGTGTCTGGTGGGCGCGGCGTCGGCGAGAGTGGCTTCGCAGAGTACGTTGAGCCGCTTGCCGACGCCCTGGGCGGCGCCGTGGGTGCCACCCGCGACGCGGTCGACGACGGCCAGTACCCAGCTCAGTACCAGGTGGGACAAACCGGTGTGACGGTGTCGCCAGATCTGTACATCGCGCTCGGTATCTCGGGAGCCATCCAGCACACCTCGGGTATGCAGACCTCGAAGAAGATCATCGCTGTGAACAACGACGAAGACGCCCCGATCTTTAAGATCGCCGACCTCGGTGTCGTCGGCGACGTGGAAGACATCATCCCTGAGCTGCTGAAGAAGTTCTAGTGTATTTCGACCACGCGGCCACCACGCCGATCCGCCAGGTAGCGCGAGATGCCTGGCTAGCGGCCTCCGAGTTTCTCAACCCCGCCGGCCAGTACGCGGCGGGGAGGGCGGCGAACCGGGCGTTATCCGAGGCCCGGGAAGCGGTGGCCTCCCTGCTGGACTGCGAGCCGATCGAAGTCATTTTCACTGGTTCCGGTACTGAGGCCGACAACCTGGCCATTCAGGGCCTGTTTCGGCAGTCGGAGCTTAGCCGCGTGGTCTCCACCGAGATCGAACACCCGGCGGTGCTAGAAACCGTGGCGGCCCTCGGCGCGGACGTTCAGATGCTGCCACTTGCCGACGGGCGGGTCTCCTCCTTCGAGCCGCTGTCCGAACCCGCCGCACTGGCGACCTGCATGTGGGCGAACAACGAAACCGGCATCATCCAGCCGGTCCACGAGTTAGTCCAGGCAGCAGGCCAGACTCCCGTGCACGTGGACGCGGTGCAAGCGGTGGGACACATTCCGGTGTCCTTTGCTTCGCTTGGCGCTACAACGCTGGCTGCCTCCGCGCACAAGTTCGGCGGACCGAGGGGCGTCGGCATTTTGTTGGCGCGCCGCTCCGGGGTGGCGCCCACCCTGTTCGGTGGTGGGCAGCAGCGCGGCATTCGCCCTGGCACCGTCGACGTGGCGGGTGCGGTAGCGACCGCGGCGGCCCTGCGTGAGGCTGTTGCAGAGATCGAAACGGAACGGGCGCGGCTGTCGGAGCTGCGCGATCGACTCCGCGCCGGCATCGAGCTTATCGACGGCGCGGTGATCCATTCCACGGGCGATCTCCTGCCCGGGCACCTGCTTGTCTCTTTCCCCGGAGCCGAGGGCGATAGCCTCATCATGCTGCTGGACATGCTCGGCGTGGCGGCGTCTACCGGATCGGCCTGCGCGAGCGGTGTGAACCGGGCGAGCCATGTGCTGCTTGCCATGGGGGTGCCGGAGGATGTAGCACGCGGCGCGCTGCGGCTGACCCTTGGACGGACAACCACGCCGGAGGAGGTTGAGTTTTTGCTCGCCCACTTGGGGGGAGTGGTCCGCCAAGCCCGAGAAGCGGGAATGGCCATCTGATAATCTGAAACCGCTGCAATGTACGGGAATGCCGGTGAGAATCCGGCAGCGGTCCTCGTCACTGTGTTGCTTCTTGAGGCAGGTAACTTCATGCCTGTCGGCGCTGCGCGCGTTCACTGTCTGTTGACAGAACGGGTGGGAAGGACGGGCGCGAGGCAAGAGCGTTGGAGCTAAGCCAGGAGACCGATTGCAGCTGCTTACTCGTATAGGTTCGCGAGATGGACGGACCTAAAGTTGGAAAGAAGATTGTCATGCATATTGCCGAGGGCTTTCTCCCCGTCGAGCATTGCGTAGCCTGGGGAGCTGCTGCTACCCCATTTGTTGTTTACGGTGCTTACGCAGTCAACAAGCAGATCAAGGAACGACCAGAAACCGGCATGCTGTTGGGTGCTGCTGGCGCTTTCACTTTCGTGCTGAGTGCGCTGAAAATCCCATCAGTGACCGGTTCCTCCTCTCACCCCACGGGCACTGGCCTGGGGGCGGTGCTCTTCAAACCGCCGGTGATGGCCTTCATCGGCACCATCGTCCTGCTGTTCCAAGCTATATTGCTGGCGCACGGCGGCCTCACGACCCTGGGGGCGAACGTCTTTTCCATGGCCATCGTTGGCCCGTGGGTGGCGTACGCGGTGTGGAAGCTCCTGGGATCCAAATCCCCTGAGCTGGCCATGTTCTTCGCTGCATTCCTCGGCAACTTTGCCACGTACTGCGTTACTGCGCTGCAGCTGGCGGCAGCCCACCACGCTGCTGGTTTCGCAAACGCTGCCGGGACCTTCCTGGCGCTCTACGCACCAACTCAGGTGCCACTGTCCATCGTGGAAGGCATCGTATCCGTGTTGATCTTCCGCAGCCTGCGACAGATCGCGAAGAAGGAACTGACGGTTTTGGGCATCCCAGTTGCTGCCCCGAAGCGAGAGATGGTGGCAGCCTAAAATGAAGAACCTAGTTTTGGTCATCGTGGCCGGCGTTCTGATCATGTTCCCGATGTTCTTCAATTTCGGTGACCCGGACGCTGAAGAACAATTCGTGGGCACCGACGCGGGTGCGGAAACCTTGGTGGAAGAGGCTAACCCTGATTATGAACCATGGTTCGAATCTGTTGCTGGTGAACTGCCAGGAGAAGTGGAGTCCGGCCGGTTCGCGCTGCAAGCTGGTCTTGGTGCTGGCCTGCTCGGTTATGTCCTCGGTGTGTTCCGTGGCCGTACCCAGCGTGCTGAGGAATCTGCTGCTGTCTAAATGAATGCCCTGGAACTAGCCGCTGCTAGGAGCCGCTGGGCGCACGTGAATGTGGGCGAAAAAAGCCTGCTCATCGTACTGCTGTTTATTGCGATCTCGGTTTCCGGTATCAAACTCGCAGTGATCGCCGCTATCACCTTGGTGATGGCGGTCGCTGCTGGGATCAACTGGAAACTGTACCTGGGTCTGGTCGGGGCCCCGGCGACGTTCATCGCGCTGGGCCTCGGCCCGCTCATTTTCTCCATTACCTCCGGCGGGTTGATCATGGTCCCAGGAGGGGTGGCGCACGCCGGTGAGGTGTTGGCTAGGTCCGTGGTGGGCATGGCTATCACCGTGTTGTTTGCGCTGACCACCCCGATGTCCGAGATCCTCATGTTCGCGCGTCGTCGGCACCTTCCGGAGTCGCTCGTGCACGTCACGGGCCTGATATACCGCCTGGTGGGTGCCCTGGTGGTGACGGCGAAGACGATGTGGGAGGCCCAGGCCGCCCGGCTCGGGCATAGCAGTACCCGCCGGTGGGTGGGTTCGGTTGCGGGCCAAGCAGCGTCGCTATTTGTGCTGTCCTTTGCCAGGGCTCGGGCGCTGCAAGAAGGATTGGAACTGCGGGCGGATCCCACCGCGATGAAAGTGCGTACTGTGGCGCGCCCCGTGAACTGGCTCCGTGCCTGCGGCGCCGTGATTGTGATGAGTTTATTATGTCTGTTCTAGAGACCCGTGACCTGACTTTTTCCCACGATCAGCCTGTGCTGAACGGGGTCGACCTAGCCGTGGTAGCGGGGGAACGCCTCGCGATCCTCGGTGCGAATGGCTCCGGGAAGTCCACGCTGCTCAAGCTGTTAGCGGGGGCGTGGCAGCCTCAATCTGGCACGGTTTTGCTCGATGACACGCCGATGGAGTACACCAGGCGCGGCCGGGACCATGTGCGCCGCAATGTGCAGCTTGTGCTGCAGGAACCCGATGAACAAATCTTCGCCACCACGGTTGCGGAGGACGTGTCTTTCGGCCCCGTGAACATGGGATTGGAGGAGTCGGACGTCGATAAGCGCGTGCGTGAGGCGCTGGCCACCTGCGAAATCACTGGCCTTGCTGACCGCGTCCCCCACCAGCTTTCCTACGGCCAACGCAAACTCGTGGCGCTGGCCGGTGCGCTGGCGATGCAGCCACGCGTCCTCCTTCTCGACGAGCCGACCGCCGGCCTCGACCCCGTCGCCTCCGACCGCCTGCTAGCCACGCTGCTGCAGCTTAACGACGCCGGAACAACCATCGTCATCTCCACGCACGAAATCGACTTCGCCTACGCTTTCGCAGCGTCGGTGGGAGTCCTCGTTGACGGGACGATCCGCTCTGGTGACCGAACCCTCCTTACCGACCCATCGCTGCTGGCCGCGGCGCGTCTGCGCCCACCGTGGGCGCCACTCGTATCAGAAAAACTCGGAAAACCGATTACGCGGGTGGAAGATCTATTAGGGTAGAAGGGCACATTCGTCACACGGGAGCGGAGCCGATTCTTCGCTGAGAGGACGCAACACACCACGGAGCGTCGACCGTTTAACCTGTCCGGATAATGCCGGCGTAGGGAGGTTTACATGATTACCACTGGACCCATTTACCGTAGCGAAAAGGTCTACCAGGACGTGCCCTTCGAGGGACACACCCTGAAAATTCCAGCTCGACGCATTGGCCTCACGAATGGCGAACACTTCGATGTGTACGACACCTCAGGTCCGTACACGCTCACAGATCCACAGCTGGATCTGGAGAAGGGGCTGTCGCCAGTTCGTACCTGGGAACCAGCAGAAGCGGTACCAGCATCCGAGGAACACCCCGAGCTTCGAGTTCAAACCCAGCTCGCGTGGGCTCGCGCCGGGATCATCACCCCGGAGATGGCATTTTGTGCCGCACGCGAAGGGTTCTCGCCAGAGTTCGTGCGTAACGAGGTCGCCGCGGGACGTGCCGTGATCTGCGCGAACCGCAAGCACCCGGAGTTGGAACCGATGATCATCGGTAAGGCGTTTGCGGTGAAGATCAACGCGAACATCGGCAACTCCGCTGTTACCTCGTCCATCGATGAAGAGGTGGAAAAGATGGTGTGGGCCACCCGCTGGGGTGCGGACACCATCATGGATCTGTCCACCGGCAAGGACATCCACGAAACCCGCGAATGGATCCTGCGCAACTCCCCAGTTCCGGTGGGCACGGTGCCGATCTACCAGGCGCTCGAAAAAGTTAAGGGCGACCCGACTAAATTGACCTGGGAAATCTATCGGGACACCATCATCGAGCAGTGCGAGCAGGGCGTCGACTACATGACCGTCCACGCTGGCGTGCTGCTGCGCTACATCCCGCTGGCGGCTGACCGAGTGACCGGCATCGTCTCCCGCGGTGGCTCCATCATGGCTGCCTGGTGTCTGAAAGAGCACCGCGAATCCTTCCTGTACGAAAACTTCGCCGAGCTCTGCGACATCCTCGCTCAGTATGACGTCACCTTCTCCCTCGGCGACGGTCTGCGTCCAGGTTCCATCGCGGACGCCAATGACGAAGCTCAGCTGGCAGAACTGCGCACGTTGGGCGAACTGACCTTGATCGCACGCTCCCGCGGCGTCCAGGTCATGATCGAAGGCCCCGGCCACGTTCCGATGCACAAGATCCCAGTCAACGTCGAATGGGAAGAGGACTGGTGCCACGGCGCACCTTTCTACACCCTGGGGCCCCTGGCGACAGACATTGCACCAGGCTATGACCACATCACCTCCGCGATCGGCGCTGCGATCATCGGCCAGGCTGGGACCGCGATGTTGTGTTACGTCACCCCGAAGGAACACCTCGGGTTGCCGAACCGCGATGACGTGAAGGTCGGCGTGATCACCTACAAGATCGCCGCCCACGCGGCGGACCTGGCGAAGCAGCATCCGCGCGCCCAGGAGCGAGACGATGCGCTGTCTCGCGCGAGGTTCGAATTCCGCTGGCATGACCAGTTCGCGTTGGCTCTGGATCCGGACACCGCACTGTCTTATCATGACGAGACCCTCCCAGCAGAGCCTGCGAAGACGGCGCATTTCTGCTCGATGTGTGGTCCGAAGTTCTGCTCCATGAAGATCTCGCAGGATGTGCGGGACTATGCGGCGGAGCATGGGCTTGAGACTGTGGAGGCCATTGAGGCGGGCATGAAGGAGAAGTCGGCGGAGTTTGCTGAGTCGGGTTCTCGCGTGTACTTGCCGGTGGTGGAGAGCTAGCAGATATCGGGTGGGCTGAGCTGTTTTTGGCTCTAGCCCGACCGGAACTAACTAACTGTGTTTTTTCCTACAAAACTCTTACGTTTATTTACAGTAATGAGCAGCCAATTTTATTATTTGAGGGTCATCGTTTCTCTCAACTAGGAAAGGCTCTCTCGTGGAGTTTGTTTTCTACAGTTTGTGTGCAATTGCACTCGTTCTGGTGTTATTCAAGCCAGAAAAAGAAAAGCTGGCATTCAGCTTGTTGGTCGGATCATTTGCATTTTCTGTGCTGATGTTCTTCATGGCTTCTGCTACGTCAATTGTTCCGGCGGTGAACCTGTAAATGTTCAATGCAAAGGTTTTCCGTTTTATTCTGGCCGCAGCGGTCTTTATTATCATGGCGTTTCCGGTGGGCGTCGCAAACATCTACCTAGGCTTTATCAATGGTGAATCGCCGTGCATCCTCTGTGGTAACGAGCGCTTTGGTATGGTCCTCATCGGGGCTTTGGGTGTTTTCATTTTGCGCTACGGGGCACGTATGCGCTACATGGTAACTCTCCTGTTGGTGGCCTTCTATTATCTGTACACCACGGTGCGCCACTGGGGTGGACGTGCTAATGCTGACCTTGGTCAAGGGTTTGGTGACGCCGTGTTGGGTGTTCACACCTACACCTGGGGCATCCTGGTGTACTGGGTTGTGATTGGTGTTCTCGCGGTTGGTTTCATCTTTATCGGAAAAGATAAGGTGCTGGCGCAGGAATTTATTTCCACTGAGGTGAACGTAAAGAAATTCTCTCCCGCCACTAAATTTGTGACCATCGTCGCTATTCTTATTACGTGCACTAACTGTCTTCAATTTCTCATTGGTAATGGTATTCCTCCCTATGCGGGGGCAGGGGATCCGGCGCGGTTCACTTTTAATATTGCACAAACCGCGAAATACTGGGATAAGGAGCATCAGTATGAATCTCTTGGTGACATTCGGCTACACAAATTTAATGCACCCGACCCGTATAAAGGTATTGAGTTTGATACCAGCCCACTAGCAGGAAAAGAAACCTTGGAGCTGGCCGGTACTCAGGAGATCGGTTTCCCCGTCGCAGGCTTCCGTGGAAAAGGTCGTGCTGCTGGTATCGCCTATGATTCCGACAATGACAAGTTTGGTCTGGTCTCCTCCGATGGTGGCTTTTACTACACTGACGAGAATTTTAAAGAGTACTCCTCGTTTGCCCGGGTGGACGTTCCTAATGGCTCCGATATTCACAACACCGTAGATGCGGCCTACTTTAAACCAGGCGGTTTGGTTGCGATTGCGCAGAACAAAACGATCTACGGTGCTGTGATTCAAGATGAAGTGGATGAGAAGATTGCCTGGAAGGATTTCACTGATACTTCAGGCGACATCATGCCGATCTTCGACTCGAAGGGGCGTCCGGAGCTGCGGACTATTCGGGCTCGGATGGCCTACACGTTGTCAGTCGCTTCGGAAAGCACGGCAGACACATTTGTCACTCTCAGTGTTCCGCATGAGCGCTCTAAGCAGGTGGTTATATCGGAGTTTTCTAAAGCGGACAACAAGCTGATCCGGGAAGGGGTGTTGGACGCCGAAGGGGTGTATCCGGTGGGTGCAGACCTGCACGACGGACTCCTGTATGTCCTGTCTAAGGAACACAACAGTCTCTTAACCATTGATATTGCGGACTTTAGTGTGAAAGAGATTCGAAACCTGCCTGAGCTTGGCGATGTTCGCGACGTGGCGGTATCCGGAAAGAGCGCCTTTGTGCTTGCACACGATGGTGACCGTGATTTAGTTCATGAGCTAAAGATTTCCTAGAAAATCTGCACGTTAACGCGCCCCGCCTCACTAGGGTGGGGTGCGTTAGTTGTCTTCGGTCAGCCTGCGGCCGTTGGATCTTCGGGCTTGCGGGCTGTTGTTTCTGTGGTGTTTTCCGGCGCTATCGACCAACACGGGGTATCTACTGAGCACCATTGCGATGTGTGCTTCGATGGCGCTGTCGTCGTTCCAGCCGTGGTGTTTCGGGCAGAGTGGGGCGAGGTTGTCGATACTGGTTGGTCCGCCTCGCGCCCACGGTACGACGTGGTGGGATTCGCAGCGGCTGATCGATTCGTTGCAGCCTGGGTAAGCGCAGCATCCATCTCGGGAGAACATTGCCAGACGCTGGTAGAAGGTGGCTGATCGGCCGGCTGTTACTAGCTTTTTCACTGCGCCGTGGTGATCGTGGACCACGATGTAGTCAACGATGCGGTGGCCGTCGAGCAGTTTGAGGTCGAAGAGGGTGAGGTCGATGCCGACGTTGCTGCCGAACTTCGCTTCCCAGTTGAATTCGTGTTCTTCGGTGACGCCGATGACGAGGGAGCAGTGCCCGACCTGGTCGATGCGGGTGGCGGAAGCCCAGCGCAACACTTGGAAGAAATTGTCTGCGTGTCGTTGGGCTACGGTTCGGTTGTCGTCTTTGCGTCGGTCCTCGGTGGCCTGTTCCGCGCGCCAGGCGTCATCCATGAGTGATTTCAGGAGTGCGGCGTGGGCCGCTGGTGCGTAGCCGTGGAAGCTGCAGCCACCGTGCTCGTCTTGTTCGCGTAGCTGGAAACGGCGCTGGTTGTAGGCTTCGTGTGGATCCTTGGCCAGGCGCCGGTTTTCTTCGCGGACAAGTTCCTTGGCGTAGGCGTGTGTTGCCTTGGGGGAGGACTCGGCGGCGGAGGCTGCGGCGAGGTTGTAAATCTCGGTGCGCCGTTTGGATGCTGAGCTTAGTTTCTCTAGAGCCGACAAAATGAGGTCTTGGTGCTCAACTGGGACACCTTCCTCCCAGGGATTCAGGGAGCGTCGGTGAATGCGGCGGGCTTCGCTAGCCGACGCCCCAGCACGTTCCAATTTGTTGCACTCATACCCCGAAGCCATGTCTGTTTCGAGCCGGGCAATCAGCTCCTTGATCTCCAGCAATGCGGGGAAATGTTCGAAAGGCTCACCGAAGTCAATGGAGTGTTGAAGTAACTCCTTGACCTGGGTAAGTGTTGAAGATTCCCCGAATTTCATACCCCCATTCTATCCCAGTAAAGATTAGAACACAAGAGCTAATCGAAACTTTTTGTGCGGGGCCAGAGCGAGAGGGAGACTAATAGTCCGGCAAGTGTGGCGATGGTCCACCATAGAAAAAATGGGCTCGTAGCAACCCAATCCACGCTGGTCATGCAAACGAACCAAGCGATCAATGCAACGACCGCCGCTTTCAACAAAGAGCGTCGCTTCCAGAAGTACAGTTCAAGGACGAGCCAGCTGACTATAAAGACAGGAACTAAGACCACTGCAGCATCCTTTCTCCCAAGATATCGACGCTTGCTGGAGTGTTGGTGTTCACGAAGGCAACTCGCTTTCCGTTGGGGTCGAAGATCAACATCGTTCGATAACCTCCAGTACCGCCGTTGTGCCACATTCCGGCTTCATCGTGCACCCAGACGTAAGGGGGCACTCCAACAGAACGCACATGTGCGGCAAACAGTGCCATGTCATGTGCAGTTGAACGGATGGCGCCAGCAGGGGCATAGCCGTCCATCTCCCAGTTCGCGGCCACGCGGCCACGGCCATTTAGCCCGTGCGGTGCATCAGCGGCGCTACCAATCAAAGCAACGTAAGACTCAGACATGCCTAGCGGTGTGAAGATATCTTGTTGCACCATCTCTTCCCATGTTCGGCCGTCTTTGGTCGCTATTAACTGTCCAAGAAAAGCCACCCCCAGGTTCGAGTAGTTGCGCTCGCCTTGGCCCTTGAGTTTTGCATCGAGAGCCATCTCTAAAATGTCGTCGCGCGTCACCGTTCCATAGGGGTTACGCTCAACAAACAAGGAAACCAAATCCAATCCTGGATTACGTGGCAAGCCCGCCTCATGGTTGGCGAGCTGCTCTAACGTAACGGAACCGATGGGGGCGCCGTGGGTGTCGATGATGTCGGAGACCTTGGTGTCTAGCTGAACAGTGCCCTTCTCGACGGCCTGCCGCAGCAATTCCGCAGTGAAGGTCTTGGTCACTGATCCAATTTCTACTTCCGTATGTTCGTCGGCTCCGAGTCCGGCAAACACTGGTTGATCGCCGTCAAGAACGAAGCCGGTCAATTCGTGTGCTCCTCGTGGAGCGTGCTCTTTCATGAACCCAGCGAGCCCCGGGTCTCCCGTCGGGTCGCTGGCGAGGGTAACTCGCTGTGGTCCAGAGACTAATAGCAGGGCAGTGGTGGCGAGGCCGCACAGTACGGCCACAATTTTCTTCATCGGTGATCCTCGCTAGCAGCAATGATGGTCAATAGGGGCACGACTCGTGCGGGCGGAATCTCAAAGAGATTGTCTCGCTTGCGCACCCAGCCCGCGGCCTGGAGCGCTGTGAGGTGGTGGTATGCAGCGCCTGACGACGCCAACCCTTCCGCTACCAGCTCCGTAACCGGCGCGGGGGCGTCGAGAAGCCTGCGCAAGAGGGCGTGACGAATCGGGTGGGCGAGCGCGGAGACGCGCTCCATCGCGGAGTGGAAAATCTCATCGGTTAGGAACTGTGTTGGGCGAGCCCACTCATAGGAGTATTGCCGTGAACCCACCGTGACATCGCCCTGAAAGGAGACGATGCCACCCTCGTACGTCGGTGGAGATTGCTGTTCCAGCTTCGCAATTCGTTCTTCTAGTTCCGCGAGCTTTGCCTCAATTTCCATAATTCTAAAAATACCGAAAAATGGAATCAGGTGCAGCGGAGGTTGTTATTAGGAGGCTACCGTCGACTAAGCTAGTCCACCTGAAAGGGGAAAACATGCGAGTTCTGGCAGCAATGAGTGGCGGCGTCGATAGTGCGGTGGCGGCAGCCCGAGCGGTGGAGGCAGGCCATGATGTGGTTGGGGTCCATCTTGCGCTGTCCCGTGACCCACAGGCGGTCCGGGAGTCCTCCCGTGGTTGCTGTTCGCTGGAGGATTCCGCGGACGCGCGCCGGGTGTGTGACAAGCTCGGTATTCCGTTCTATGTGTGGGACTTTTCGGATCGCTTCAAGGAAGACGTCATCGATGATTTTGTCGATTCCTACGAACGTGGTGAAACCCCGAATCCGTGCCTGCGCTGCAATGAGAAAATCAAGTTCCGCGCGCTGCTGGAACGCGCCCGCGCCCTTGGCTTCGATGCCGTCGCTACCGGCCATTACGCCAAAATCATTGATGGGCACCTGCGCCGGGGCGACGACCCGCAAAAGGATCAGTCCTACGTCCTCGGCGTGCTGACCCGCGACGAACTGGATCACTGCATGTTCCCGGTCGGGGACACCCCGAAGCCGTTGATTAGGGAAGAGGCCGCCAAGCACGGCTTCTCAGTGGCGAAGAAGCCCGATTCCTACGACATCTGCTTCATCCCCGACGGCAATACGCAGGCTTTCCTGGGTAAGCACATCGGCTTGCGCCCGGGGTTGGTGAAGGACCAAGAAGGCAATGTGCTCAAGGAGCACCACGGCGTGCACGAGTTCACTATCGGCCAGCGCAAGGGCCTGGACATCAAGCAGCCGGCCAAGGATGGCAAGCCCCGCTATGTCACGGACATCAATGCTGCTACCGGCGAGGTCACCGTCGGTTCCCGCGCTGACCTGGCAGTGACAGGCATTACAGCTGACCGCCTCAAAGTCCTGCACCCGGCCATGACCGGCACCATCGAGTGTCAGGTTCAGGTCCGTGCCCACGGCGAGGTCGTGCCTTGTACGGCCGTCATTGGTCCGGAAAAGATGGTGCTCACGCTGCATGAACCGCTCGAAGGCGTCGCGCGCGGGCAGGCAGCCGTCCTTTACCTGCCAGACGCAGAAGGTGACATCGTTCTCGGCTCCGGGACCATCTCATGCACCACGCGCTAGGCCCGCTCCCAGGCA
The DNA here is from genome assembly GCF_055583565.1 of Corynebacterium sp. NPDC104732. Classification (NCBI taxonomy): domain Bacteria; kingdom Bacillati; phylum Actinomycetota; class Actinomycetes; order Mycobacteriales; family Corynebacteriaceae; genus Corynebacterium; species Corynebacterium sp. NPDC104732. The sequence goes on along the minus strand of NZ_JBVJNS010000008.1, from coordinate 80,493 downwards.
CGTCGCTTATCGACGCCGCCGACGTCATCCTCGGCGAATGCGAAATCCTGGCCATCCCGCAACTGCCCGCCCGGGGCACCGGATCAGACCCCGTGGGGCGAACAAGCGCGTTGTTGCCTTTCAACGTGGACGCCGGGCCCCGTTCCTGGCAACTCACCAACCGGCCACAGTTGCTGACGCGCCGGGTGTGGGATCGGCTGGAGCAAGACCTGGACGAGTGCGAATCGGTGTGGGGAACCTCGGTCGCAACGGTGAAGGTCCAGGTCATGGGGCCGTGGAGCCTGGCAGCGTCCTTAGAGCTGCCAAACGGGCACCGGGCAATCACTGACCGTGGCGCGCTGCGCGACATCCGTGAAGGCCTCGCTCACGGGGTGACAGAACACGTGGCGGACGTGCGCACCCGCTTTAATGCTGACGTGATCACGCAAGTGGATGAACCCCTGCTCGGGCCCATCATCCGGGGCGAACTACCGGGCACCACCCAGTGGGACACCATCCCCGCGATCCCGGAGCTGCAGCTCATGGACTGCGACATCCTCCACCTCGCCGAACCGTTCTGGCAGGTGAGCGCGCCCCAGGTGTTCCTGGAACGCGCCCTCATCTGCGGCACAGCCAACCTCGACGGCTTTGGCGCATTGGTCTCACGCGGTGTCCGCGCCGGTCTGGGCATCCCGCCTGGGCGCGTCGATGAGCTCGGTGAAAAACCGCGCGCGGTCGCCATCGAGCTTGCCCGCCTCTGGGACGAACTCAGCCTCTCCCGCGACCTGCTAGCGGACGTCGATGTGTATCCGGTGGGCGTCGAAAAGCTGCAGCTTGCCGACGCCGGAGCCGCCCTCCACTTCGCCCGCGCGGTTGCGGATATGTTGGCGCGGGACGCAGGGGACCTTTAAAGGGAGTGCTAGCTGATTGAGATGCGACCCCGCCAATAGTCATTTCGGCCAGAATCGTACGTGGCGCCGACCCTGTTTACGGCGCGCTTGTCCGAACAAATGAGGGCTTTGCCGTCGGAACCGACGGAGCAGTCAATGGGATACACCTCGCCCGTGACCGGGCTGGAAACCTGCAGAGTCTCGACAGTTCGAGGAAGCGTCCAGTCATTCTTCATGGAGTCGTTGTACTGGGCATACTAGGCCACGTCAAAAATGGCGGCAGCGAACTCACACGAAGTATCTGGGTAGGCGCGAATTTCATCGCCAAACACGGTGTAGCCGCAGACGCCACCGACTTGACCAGCGTTGATTGTATGCTGGCTGACAGGCCGCTCCAGGCTTGGCGCTGGTGCCGGTGGTGGCGGGGCCTGTTCTGACCTTGCCTCTGATACCTCAGCAACCGTTTCTTCCTCGGTGATTGTCACCTCTACGGTCTTCTGAGGTACAGGCTCTGAATTGGTGCAGGAAGTAAGCACGAAAAGTGGAATCAGGATGAGAAACTTACGACTGTTGAAGCTTAACAAATGAGCATATCTTTTGGGTGGCTAGGTGTGAGGTTGTTGTGGTGGTGTGAGGTTAACGGGCACGCCGAGCGCTATTCACAGCGGTTGGTAGAGAATCGTTGGTAGAGAGTTCGAGTAGAAAACGACCTTAGCCCCCTGTGAAAGCTACTTTTTCTCGAATTCTCTACCAACGACCCTCTACCTACTGGGTATTGTTCACTTCCATCCAGAGGTGGAAGACCGGGAACCCTCTCTCGACTGATGGTCAATACATCATTGGACGGATCATCTAACAGTGCCGTTACATGCATAAACCCCACCGTCCTGTAACAGAACGGTGGGGTTAAAGAAGCTGTTTAGCGGGCGTCCTGGATCTGGACAGCCTGTGCCACAGCGTTGACTACGGCGCCGACCTTCACGGCCTCCCAGATCTGCTCCTTGGTCAGGCCCTCAGCCTTCACGGTCTCAGCGTGGGCGCCGAGGCAGTATTCGCAGTTGTTCATTGCGGAAACGGTGATGGACCACAGCTCGAAGTTGACCTTCTCCACGCCTGGGTTGGAGATGATGTTCATGCGCAGGCCCATCTTGACGTTCGCGTAGTCATCGCCAAGCATGTGGCGGGAGCGGTACGCAACGTTGTTCATAGCCATCACGGTGGCTGCGCCGAAGGCTGCTTCGAGGGCTGCTTCGGAGAGGTGGCTCTTGGCCTCGTCGACGATCTCGGAGATCACGGTCTCGTTCTTGGTCGCAGCGGCGGCTGCGACGAGAGCGCCCCAGAGCTGCTCCTCGTTCAGTTCGGTAGAGCGGGTAAGGGAGCCGATGTTCAGCTTCTGGTCCTTGGCGTACTCAGGCAGTGCGTTCTTCAGGTTATCGATAGACATATTTCATCCTTAAACTAGTTTTGGGTAAAAAGGTGCCCCGCAGGAAGTAGTCCGGCGGGGCGGGGGAAACCTTACTTCAGGGCTTCCTGAACCTCAGCGAACTTGTCGATGTTCTTGGTTGGGTCGTTCTTTTGCCAGTTGCAAGCGCAGACCTCTTCGGACTGGAGGGCGTCGAGGACGCGGAGGACTTCGTCCACGTTGCGGCCAACAGCGTCTGGGGTGACGGAGACGAACTGGATGATGCCGTCTGGGTCAACGATGTAGGTAGCGCGGTCTGCAACACCAGCTGCGTTCTCAACACCGAGCTCCTGGATCAGCTCGTGCTTGATGTCGGAGAACAGTGGGAATGGAACGGTCTTGAGCTCTGGGTGGGTAGCGCGCCAGTTGAAGTGAGCGAACTCGTTGTCGATGGAACCACCGAGGATCTGGGTGTCGCGGTCCTGGAATTCTTCATCCAGCTTGCCGAAGGCAGCGATCTCGGTAGGGCACACGAAGGTGAAGTCCTTCGGGTAGAAGAAGATAACCTTCCACTTGCCCTCGTACTTGTCCAGGGAAACCTCTTCGAAGTAATCCTCAGGCTGGGAAGCGTTAACCTCGTGCAGGTCGCCGCCCTTAAGTGCGGTGAGGTTGAACTCTGGGAACTTGTCGCCGATGGTCAAAAGAGCCATGTGAATCCTCCTGTAGTTGAAGTGTGTGTTTCTCTGATCCGAATTGTTCGGGTCTGAAAGCAATTATGCCTAGGTTTCGACCATCCGGCAAGAGATTAAATCTTAGGGTGTATTAAACTTACATAGGGAAAACCTATGCTGTGCGGTGACCTGCAAGGTTAGTTGAAAGCTATTTATTGCAAAGTGGGTAATTAGCTTTGCATAGGCCAGGACACGTTGACCTGACCTGAGTCCGACCCCTTGCCTTCCAAGTAGCGCTTAAAACTCTGCTGCGACTTGTAGTAGCTCACGGCCTGATACTCCATGAGCTCGTCAAGCGGTTTCTGTACCAGGTCAGGCCACTGCCTGGCCTGCTTCCAGGCGATTCGGGCCGCAGCCAACGCATCCGAGGTGGCTTCGTGAGCATTGTCCAACTTGACGTCGTAAAGCGCGCACAAATCGCTCAAGGTGCGCTTTCCCTTGCGGTAGGGGTCCTTCGCCTTATCAATCACAAAGGGGTCGAAGACCGGGCCGGTCACCGCGAACCCCGGGCGCAACTGGCCGAGCACGGTGAGATCGTAAGGGGCGTTAAAAACAATCAATGTCAGGCCGTCAGCCCAGCCTTTCTCAATCGCAGCGATGGTCTCATCCAGGACCTCGTCATGTGGACGACCGTGCTCGCGAGCGTACTCCGTGGAAATGCCGTGCACCTGCTGTGCGCCCTCGGGGATCTCCACCCCAGGGTCCGCGAGCATCTCCTGTGAGGACACCTCGCGGCCCGAAATGCGTACCAGTGCGGACGTGACAATGCGTGCCTCAAATGGGTTGGGGGACGTGGTTTCCAAATCGAAGGAAAGCATCTGCTGTGGACTAAAAGTGTTCATGCCCAAAACTCTAGACCGACCGTCGGACACGGGTGCCCCCGCTAGGTAAGTAGAATCGGAACCCGTGAACACACAGCTGCGCAAACAATGGGATGAACTGGCGGAAGAAGTACGCCGGCATCGCGACCTCTACTACAACGGCACCCCGGAAATTCCCGACGCGGACTTCGATAAGCTTTTCCAACAACTCCAAGCCCTGGAAAAAGAACACCCGGAACTCGCCGTTCCAGATTCGCCGACGATGGAAGTCGGCGCGCCCGTCAGCTCCAGCTTTGCCAACGTTGAGCACCTCGAACGCATGATGAGCTTGGATAACGTCTTTGATGAAGCCGAGCTGCGGGACTGGCTCGCGCGCACCCCAGCGCAGCGCTACCTCACCGAGTTGAAAATCGATGGCCTGTCCATCGACCTGATTTACCGACGCGGCGTCTTTGAGCGCGCCGCCACCCGCGGCGACGGGCGGGTAGGGGAGGACGTGACCGAAAACGCCCGCGTCATCAGCGACATCCCGGAAAAACTTAACCACACCGACGAATACCCCATCCCCGAAGTCCTCGAAGTGCGTGGCGAGGTGTTCATCGCCCTAGAAGACTTCACCGAGGTCAACGCCCTGCGCATGGAGGAAGGTGGCAAGCCGTTCGCCAACCCACGCAACGCCGCCGCCGGATCGTTGCGGCAGAAAAACCCGGCGGATGTGAAAAAGCGCAAGCTCCGCATGATCTGCCACGGCATTGGCGCCCTGGAAGGCTTCACTCCCACCAGCCAGTTTGATGCCTACCAGGCGATGAAGGCCTGGGGGCTGCCCACCTCGGAATACACCGAAGCAGTCAACACCGCGGCGGAAGTGGTGGAAAAGGTGAAGTACTGGGAGGACCACCGGCACGACGCGATCCACGAAATGGACGGGCTAGTGGTCAAGGTCGATGACATCGCCACGCAGCGTGCCCTCGGCGCGACAGCCCGCGCGCCCCGTTGGGCCATCGCCTACAAGTACCCGCCGGAAGAAGTGACCACCACGCTCCTTGATATTCAGGTGGGCGTCGGACGCACCGGGCGCGTGACCCCATTCGCCGTGATGGAGCCAGTTTTTGTGGCTGGTTCCACCGTTTCCATGGCCACGTTGCACAACCCGAGCGAAGTGAAACGAAAAGGCGTGCTCATCGGCGATACCGTGGTGATTCGAAAGGCCGGCGAGATCATCCCCGAGGTGCTCGGGCCGATCGTAGAGAAGCGAGACGGCAGCGAAGTGGAGTGGGTTTTCCCTAAGACCTGCCCCGAATGCGGCGCTACCCTCGCCCCCAGCAAGGAAGGCGACGCGGACTGGCGCTGCCCGAACACGCAATCCTGCCCCGGCCAGCTCGGGGCGCGGCTGACGTACCTCGCGGGGCGTGGCGCGTTCGACATCGAGGCGCTCGGCGAAAAAGGTGCGCACGACCTCATCCGCTCCGGCGTGCTTCACGACGAAGCAGAGCTGTTCAATCTCACCGAAGAGGACCTTTCTCGGACCTCGGTGTACGTGACAAAGAAAGGCACCGTTAACGCTTCAGGAAAGAAGCTGCTGAAAAACCTTGCCGAGGTCAAAGCAACTGACCTGTGGCGCGTCCTCGTCGCGCTGTCTATCCGACACGTGGGCCCCACCGCCGCTCGCGCCCTGGCCACCAAGTATCGGTCGATGACGGCGCTGCGGGAATCGAGTGTGGAGGATCTCGCTACCACCGAAGGCGTTGGTTTGACCATCGCCCAGTCCTTCAATGATTGGTTCGCGGTGGATTGGCACACCAACATCGTGGAGCAGTGGGCCGCAGCCGGCGTCACCATGGAAGAGGACGCTACTGACCTGCCGGAACAAACCCTCGCCGACCTCACTATCGTGGTCACTGGAACACTGGAAGGTTTCACCCGCGACGAAGCCAAGGAAGCAATCGTCTCTCGCGGCGGCAAAGCCGCAGGGTCCGTGTCGAAGAAAACGTCCTACGTCGTGGCCGGTGAGAATGCCGGGTCTAAAGAAACAAAAGCACGGGAACTGGGCGTTCCCGTGCTCAGCGAAGCAGAATTCGTGGCGCTGCTTAACTAAGGATCGATCCGACAATGTCACAGAGGGAGCCGATGTGATCGACCTCTGTGGCCAGGAAGTCCGGACCGCCAGGCCTGCCGACCACCAGCATGAGGCCCGTGGCACCAATTGGGGCGGCGCAGAGGGAGGCGTCGAGAAGGCGCCACGATGCAGGAACCCAATCTTCGTCCTCCCGCAGGATGCGGGCGCTTTCTACATCGGCATGCGGCGGGTTCGTGCCGTCGTCCTCCGGGGCGGCGGGGGAGGCGGCGACGCGGGTCATGACGCCGGCGTTGTCCAGCACGATCGCCCAGCCGGAGGTCATCGTCCTGGGCAGTACACCCACGAAGTCCGTCATTGCCTTGTCTCGCTGGCGGTGGTTCGTGGCTACCGCGGCGAGCATTTCAATCTGACCGCGCCTATCCACACGGCCAGAAAATGGGCGGATGGAGTCCACCTCCACGCCAGGGATGGCCTGAGCTGCCGAAATGATCGTGTCGGGTGGGGTGCCCTGAGGGAGGGTGACCACGATATCGTCAGTGACCTGTCCGTTCGTGCTCTTTTCCACCACATCTACGGATTCGATATTCCCGTTGACAGAGCCCATCGCGTCGGCAAGCTTGCCGAGGCTGCCGGGGGCGTCGGGAATCATGACACGGATGAGATATGACATCTGTACAATCCGCCTTTCGTGTGGGTGGAACAGGTCTCTTTTAAAATATAACGCTCGTTACGGAAGAAAAGTTCCATAATTCTTATCAATGTTTGATTATGGCGAGTAAACCCCCGCTGCGCCCTCATAGGAAGTGGTTCCGCTAAACTTTCCAGGTAGCGTTTGTAGCAACGTTTTAGCGATACAAGAATGGAGTTGCGCTCGTGCCTGAAATTTCGCGCGAAGAGGTCGCTCACCTGGCTAAACTATCTAGGCTTGCCCTCAGCGATGAAGAACTTGACATCTATGCAGAGCAGATCGACAGCATCATCGCCAACGTGAGTGCTGTGGGTAAAGTAGCCGCGGACGGTGTGAAGCCCATGAGCCACCCACACGATATTGAAACCACTATGCGTACCGATGTTGTGGAAAAGACTCTGACGGCGCAGCAAGCACTCGACCAGGCACCGGAGGCTGCCGAGCAGCGCTTCGTGGTACCGCAGATCTTGGGGGAGTAAAGAGATGAACAAGTACCTCGTCGGAGCCGAAGGCTCTTCTGAACTCACCGCCATGACCGCGGCTGCGTTGGCTGAGAAGATTCACTCCCGGGAAGTATCTTCCGTGGAAGTCACCCAGGCGCACCTGGATCGTATTGCTGACATCGACGACGAGCTGCACGCGTTCCTGCACGTGGGCGCGGAGGCCGCGCTGGCAGCCGCGAAGGACGTGGACGAGCAGATCGCTGCGGGCACCGTCGCATCTCCACTGGCCGGTGTGCCACTGGCTCTCAAGGACGTCCTGACCACCACGGATGCGCCTACCACCGCGGCCTCCAAGATCCTCGAAGGGTACATGTCGCCGTACGACGCGACCGTGACCCGCAAGATCCGCGAAGCGGGCATCCCAATTCTGGGTAAGACGAACATGGATGAGTTCGCCATGGGTTCCTCCACGGAAAACTCTGCCTACGGGCCGACCAAGAACCCGTGGGATCTGGAGCGCACCCCAGGTGGCTCCGGTGGTGGTTCCTCCGCTGCACTGGCCTCCGGTGAAGCCCCACTGGCGATCGGTACCGACACCGGTGGCTCTATCCGTCAGCCGGCAGCGCTGACAAATACCGTGGGTGTGAAGCCGACTTACGGTACGGTGTCCCGTTATGGACTGATCGCTTGTGCCTCCTCGCTGGACCAGGCCGGCCCTACCGCGCGCACCGTGCTGGATACCGCACTGCTGCACGAGGTCATCGCCGGTCACGATAAGTTCGACGCCACCTCCGTGGATCGCCCGGTGGCCCCCGTCGTTGCCGCAGCCCGTGAGGGCGCAAAGGGTGACCTCACGGGTGTGCGCGTGGGCGTCGTTAAGCAGTTTGACCGCGAAGGTTGGCAGCCTGGCGTTCTGGAGGCGTTCCACGCAGCTGTTGCGCAGCTGAAAGAGCAAGGTGCAGAGGTCGTTGAGGTCGATTGCCCGCACTTCGACGACGCCCTCGCAGCCTACTACCTGATCCTGCCGTGTGAAGTCTCCTCCAACCTGGCTCGCTTCGACGGCATGCGTTACGGCCTGCGTGTTGGCGATGACGGCACCCGTTCCGCCGACGAAGTCATGGCACTGTCACGCGCGGAAGGCTTCGGACCTGAGGTCAAGCGCCGCATCATCCTCGGCACCTACGCCCTGTCCGTGGGATACTACGACGCCTACTACCTGCAAGCGCAGCGTGTGCGTACCCTCATCGCACAGGACTTTGCCAAGGCCTACGAGCAATGCGATGTGCTGGTGGCTCCGACCACCCCGACCACCGCGTTCAAGCTGGGCGAGAAGGTTTCTGACCCGATGGCGATGTACAACTTTGACCTGTGCACCCTGCCGCTGAACCTTGCTGGCCTGTGTGGCATGTCCCTGCCAGCTGGCTTGGCGTCCGACACTGGGCTGCCGGTAGGTCTGCAGATCATGGCCCCGGCATTTGCTGACGACCGGCTGTACCGCGTCGGCGCAGCTTTTGAGGCTGGCAGGAAGTAACATCCGGTTGTGAATTTAAGGCGTCCTACGGGGCGTCTTTTTTCATTAACACGCTCCCTAATAAACATGGGCTTCACTAAGGCTGATAGATTAAGAACTACGTTTATTGTTCGCTGAGTGGATGTTGCGGGAGAGTTGTGTGCCGGTAAAAGCAATTGTGTCTAGCTTAACTTTGCTGGCCGTGGTGACCTTCGTTTTTTCCCTCACGCTCGGGAGCGTGCACTACGCGCCGGCTGATGTGATTGAGGTACTGCGCAATCGTCTCACCGGTAGCCCTGTGAACGATCCTTCTGTAGACGCGGTGGTCTGGCAGCTCCGGGCGCCCCGCGGGCTGCTAGCCCTGATCGTCGGCGCTGGCTTAGCGCTGGCGGGCGTGTTGATGCAGACCCTGGTTCGCAACCCGCTGGCGGACCCTTATTTGCTGGGCGTATCAAGCGGTGCGAGCGTTGGTGCCACCGCCGTGATCACTTTCGGTGTGTTTTCGGGAATCTACGCCCTCGCTATTGGCGCGCTGCTCGGCGCGGTGGTGGCCACCGCCTGCGTGTTTTTCGTCGCGATGATTCAGGGTGGGCTGACTCCGCTGCGGCTGATCTTGGCGGGCGTCGTGCTCTCATCGGCGTTTTCCGCGACGGCAAGTTTTCTGGTGTTCAAATCCAGCGACGCCCGTGCCGCGCAGTCGGTGATGTTCTGGATGCTGGGGTCCGTTTCCGGGGCGCAGTGGAACAAGTTGCTCTTGCCTTTGGTGATGATCATCGCCGGGTCGATCTTGGCGGTAGTGATCTCGCGCCCCTTGGACGCGATGGTTGCCGGGCCCGATACGGCCGCGTCCCTGGGTGTGCGGGTGGAGTTGCTACGCAACGTGCTTTTCCTGGCGCAGGCCGCGTTGGTGGGGATTATGGTTGCGGTGGCCGGCGGAATTGGCTTTGTTGGTTTGATTATCCCGCACTTGGCCAGGATGTTGGTCGGCAGTATCCACCGGCGAGTGATTCCCGTTGCGATGACGTTGGGGGCCGTTTTCCTGTTGTGGGTTGATATTATCGCTCGCGTGGTGGTGGCGCCGCAGGAGATCCCGCTGGGTGTGGTCACCGGCCTGATCGGCGCACCGCTCTTCCTGTTCATCATGGGGCGCGGCACCTACCGATTTGGGGGACAAGCATGATTGAGGTCTCAGGCATCTCCTGCGAGGTTCGCGGAACAACGATCCTGCACGATATTTCCTTCACCACTACGCGCACCTGCGCCATCGTTGGGGTGAACGGCATTGGAAAGTCGACGTTGTTGCGGACCCTCGCCGGGATTAGGAAGGCCGCCGCGGGGCAGGTGCTTATCGACGGCCACCCCGTGCACCTGATGAAACCCCGAGAGCGCGCCACCCGGCTTGCTTTCCTAGGGCAGGAAGAGGTCCTCGGTGGTGACCTGAAGGTGCATGAAGTGGTTGCGCTCGGCCGATTGCCACACATGCGCCCGTGGGAGAAGGGCGGGAATGTTGATGAAGCATTAGCTCAGGTAGGGCTGTCCCACCTGAAGGATCGCTATTGCGATGAGCTTTCCGGCGGCCAGCGCCGGTTGGTGCTGGTGGCGCGGATGATCGCGCAGGATACCCCGGTGGTGTTGCTGGACGAGCCGACGAACCATCTAGACGTGCGGCATCAGTTAGAGATCCTGGAGATTCTGCGGGGACTGAACAAGGTTGTGGTCGCCACTATGCATGACTTGGATCTAGCGCTGGCCCATTTTGATGATGTGGTGGTGCTGCACGAGGGAACTGTGCTCGCGACAGGCCCATCGGATGAGGTGTTGGTGCCGGAGAACATTAGGAAGGCGTTCCGGGTGCAAGCGCAGGTGGTGCGCTTAGCCCAGCTCGAACGTCCACATTTGGTTATTGAGGAGAAGGAATGAAAAAAGTATTAGCAACCTGTTTGGTGTTGGCGTTGGCTGGCTGCAGCGCCCCGGAGGAATCCAAGGGCGAAATTGAGCTGGTCAACTGTGGTGAGACAGTGACCTATGAGCGCCCCGAAAAACTCTGGGTCAACGATGGCTCCTTGATCGCGACGGCGTTGGCGGCGGGAGCTGGGGACAAGATCGTCAATGTGAGTAGCTTGGCTCGTGACCGGAAGGTGCTGACAGAAAAGTACGGTGACCGGGTAAACAAGCTCAATGAGGTCAACGAAAAGTACCCAAGCCTGGAGGAACTCGTCGCCGCGGCCCCTGATTTGTACTTCGCCGGTTGGAACTACGGACTGGGCGAGGACAAGAACGTGCTGCCGGAAACCCTGAAAGAGCACGGCATAGATACCTATGTGCTCAGCGAGTCTTGCCGTCAGGCAGATGGCAAGCGCGGAACGATGGATCCGTGGGAGGCCGTGGATACGGATCTGCGAAACATCGCCAAGCTTGCCGGTGACCCAGACGAGGCAGAGCGCGTGATTGCGGATATTAAGCAGCGTCGGGAAGCAATGGCGAACAACAAGAGTGGCAAGAAGGTGTTCGTGTTCGACTCCGGTACCGACACCATCTTTACGTCCGGCAAGTTCGGCGGTCCGCAGGCCATCATCGACGCCGCCGGTGGTGTGAACGCAGCCGAGGACATCAACGATACGTGGACTACCGTGAGCTGGGAAAAGCTCATCACTGAGCAGCCGGACGTAATCGCTTTCGTCGATTACCCGGGCCAGGAGTATGAAGAGAAGGTGGCCGTGCTCAAGGCCCACCCCGCTGCGAAGGATCTGAAAGCGGTCAAGGAAGAACGCTTCGTCAACCTGCCGTACGCGATGTGGACCTCGGGGCCACTGAACATTGATGCAGCGGAAGCGCTGCACGCCGAATTAGCGAAGGTCGCTGAGTAAACAAGCGGCGCCGGATGCCACCGTGGTCACCGTGATCACTGCTGGCCAGGCGCCGATTTTCTTTGCCAGAGGGTGGGAGGCGCCAAAAGCGCCGAGGTAGGTACCGGTAAGCGCAGCAGTTGTTGCAGCGCCACGCTTGGCCAGCCAGGAACGCCCTGCCCAGATGCCAGCTGCTGCGAGGACCACGCCACCTAGCGGACGGATTCCGGTTTCGCGGGCGGTGAGCCAGCCACCAATGAGACCCACGCCGACAACGGATGCGGTGTTTACTTCGGTTGCTTTCTTGAAGGTAGTCATAGTTCTTAAGCATACTTGGCTCATGAAAGTGAACGTATGGCTTTACCTCGCATCCGCGGGAGCGTCGATGTTGGGTAATTCCGTGGTCCAGATCGTGTGGCCGTGGCTGGTGCTCAACCGGACGGGGGATCCCGCGGCGGCGGGAATGGTGGCAACGGTGATTGCGGTTCCCGCGTTGCTGTTTGCCATTGTGGGCGGCCACTTGATCGATAGTGTCGGGCGGAGACGGATGTCGGTTGTTTCCGATGTGGTTTCCTCGGCGTCGGTGGCCAGCGTCGTGGTGGTGGACCACGTTTTTGGATTGAATTTGTGGTGGTTTATTGCGCTGGGCATTGTGGGCGCGGTGGGGGATATTCCGGGGATGGCGGCGCGCAATGCGCTCATCACCGACATTGCGAAAGACTCAGGGGTTACGGTCTCTCGGCTCAGTGGCTTTAATCAGAGCTTGGTGGGGATCACGTTCCTGTTGGGGCCGGCGTTGGCGGGCGCGTTGATGTCGGTGCTCAGTATCGAGTTGGTGCTGTGGATTACGGCGGCGTGTTCGCTGTTGGCCGCGGTACTCACTGCGCTGCTGCGGCTCAGCGGCGAGGCACCGGTGGCGGAGGAGGAAGTGTTCAAGGGCTGGCGCGCGTGGGGGAGTCTGCTGCAGATCGCCCCGGTGCGGATGTTGGCAGTGATGACCTTGGTGTCCGGGATGTTGGTGGGACCGCTGCTCACGGTGTTGCTGCCGGCTCAGTTTGAGAGCCTGGGACGGCCGGTGCTGCTGGGGCTGTCGATGTCGTCGTTCGCGGTGGGCATGATTGTGATCAGCATGGCGGTCTCCGCGGTGGGGCTTGCTTACCGACGCCGCGCCTGGATTATCGCGATCGCGTTATTAGCAATTTCCTTTGGATGTACAGCGTTTTTGGACACCACCTGGCTCGTGTTCCTCGGGATGTTCGTTGCTGGACTGGGTAGTGGTCTGACCGGGCCCATAGTTACGCTGGTGGTGACGGAGGAAACTCCGGAGAGTATGCGGGGCCGGGCGTTTTCGCTCTTTACCGCGATTAATCTGTTTGCCACCCCGATCGGGCTGTCGCTCGCGACGCTGGCCCTAAAGTTTTATTCGATTTATTGGCTGGCGGTTGCGCTGCTGGTGGTGTGGCTGCCGGTGGCGGTGTGGGCTATTGTGCGCGGCGCCCGTGTACTCCCGCACTATCGCAGTGCTAGTTTGGTCGAGTGACTAGCAATCCTTGGAAAGCGCTCATCGCGCTGTGCACCGGCTTTTTCATGATTCTGCTGGATCAAACCATCGTGGCGGTGGCAACCCCACAGTTCCAGCAGGAACTGGAGGCCAGCATCAACGCGGTGGTATGGGTGAGCTCGATTTATCTGTTAGCCTGCGCGGTGCCGTTGCTGTTCACTGGTCGTCTGGGGGACCGGTTCGGGCAAAAGCGGATGTACATCATTGGCATGGCCGTGTTTACGCTGAGCTCCCTCGCCTGTGGTCTAGCGCCTTCCATCGAGGTGCTGATCTGTGCCCGGCTCACCCAGGGACTCGGCGCGGCGCTGCTGACGCCGCAGACCATGGCGATCATCAACCGCATCTTCCCGCGCGAGAAACGCGGCGCCGCGATGGGCGTGTGGGGAGCAACGGCTGGTTTAGCCACGCTGTGTGGCCCAGTCCTAGGCGGTCTGCTCGTGGGTTCGGTGGGCTGGCAGTGGATCTTCTTTATCAACGTGCCCATCGGGATCCTGTGCATCTCCTTGGTGCTCGCGTGGGTTCCTGATCTTCATGCCACCGCGTCCAAGGTGGACACCCCGAGTGTGCTGCTGTCCGGTATTGCGCTGTTCGCGATCGTATTTTCCCTGCAGGAAGGGCCGAGCCAGAACTGGAGCTGGGTGGTGTGGGGTGCGCTGGCAGTGGGCGTCGTTATGCTCGCTGCTTTTGTGGCGCTGCAGTCGCGCGTGGCTGCGCCCCTTATCCCGCTGGAGCTGTTTCAGAACCGGAATTTCTCGCTCGGGTCATTTTCCATCTTCACCATGGGGTTTGCCGTGGCCGGGACGATGCTGCCGGTTATGTTGTTTCTGCAGGACGGCAAGGGGTTGTCCGCGGAGCAGGCCGGCATGATGATGATTCCGATGGCGGTGATCTCCGGTGTGCTCGCTCCGGTGGCTGGGCGGCTCGCGGATCGGCTGCATCCGCGGGTGCTGTCCATGATGGGGTTCGGGTTCATGGTGGTGGCGATGCTGGTGCTCGTGGTGGTGATGCGCGACGGCGTGCCGGTGCAGTGGATGCTCGCGGGCATTGCGCTGCTGGGCCTGGGTAATGCGTTTGTGTGGTCCCCGAACTCTGCCACCACCATGCGTACGTTGAGCGTGCAGCACCTTGGCGCGGCGTCCGGCGTGTACAACACGTGTCGGCAGACCGGGGCGGTGGTGGGGACCGCGGCGATCGGCGGGGCGATGCAGATCGCGGTGCAATACACCAGTATGGCCACCGCAATGGGGCTGGCGATGATCGTTCCGGCGGTGGTGCTCACGATGGGTCTGGTGGCCGTATCGCAGTTCAGTGCAGCGAAACCTGCCGAGGGCACTACTATGTAAAGCATGCGTATTGCGACTCTAACTTCCGGTGGCGACTGCCCAGGCCTCAACGCCGTGATCCGAGGCATCGTCCGTACTTCTTCCTCCGAATTCGGTTCCAATGTGATCGGCTATGAAGATGGCTGGGTGGGTCTCATGGAGGACCGTCGCGTGCAGCTTTACGACGACGCCGACATCGATAAGATCCTGCTCAAAGGCGGCACGATTCTTGGCACCGGTCGCCTGCACCCCGACAAGTTCAAGGCCGGGTTGGACACCATTAAGGCAAACCTGGAGGACGCTGGCGTGGATGCCCTCATCGCGATCGGCGGCGAAGGAACTCTCAAGGGCGCTAAGTGGCTGTCCGACAACGGTATTCCCGTAATTGGTGTGCCAAAGACTATTGACAATGACGTCAATGGCACCGACTACACCTTCGGTTTCGACACCGCCGTGGCCGTGGCCACGGACGCCATCGACCGACTGCACACCACCGCTGAATCCCACAACCGCGTGATGATCGTGGAAGTGATGGGACGACACGTCGGCTGGATCGCCCTGCACGCCGGCATGGCTGGCGGCGCCCACCACATTGTGATCCCAGAGGTGCCATTCAACATTGAGGCGATTGCCAAGCAGATGGAACGCCGCTTCCAGATGGGCGAGAAGTACGGCATCATTGTGGTCGCTGAGGGCGCTCTGCCTGAGGAAGGCACGATGGACTTCAACCTCGGCAGCGAGGACGAGTTCGGCCACAAGACCTTTAACGGCATCGGCCAGGTGATCGCGGATGAGATCCACAAGCGACTCGGCCACGATGTGCGTACCACGGTGCTCGGCCACATTCAGCGTGGCGGTACCCCAACGGCCTTCGACCGCGTCCTGGCTACCCGCTATGGTGTGCAGGCTGCCCGCGCGGCCCACCGTGGTGAGCGTGGCAAGTGTGTGGCGCTGCATGGCGAGCACATCGAGCTCATTGACCTACAGGAAGCAGTCGGAACGCTGAAGCAGGTTCCGCTGAACCGTTACGAGACGGCTCGCGCGCTGTTTGGTTAAGCTGCCCGCTGGTAACTCAAAAGCTGTGCCTCAGGAAGTTCTGCCTCCTGGGGCACAGTGGCGTTTGATGGGGGTTGCGCAACCCCGTTAGCTACCTTATCGGGCGCATGTTAGTAGACTAGTGAACCATGACTGACCTCATGGATTACGACGAAGTTCTCACTAAATTCGAGCCGGTGATGGGCATGGAAGTGCACGTTGAGTTGGCGACCGAAACCAAGATGTTTTCGGCCAGCTCGGCGCACTTTGGCGCTGAGCCAAATAGCAACGTCGATCCCGTGAGCCTCGGCTTGCCGGGCGCGCTGCCGGTGGTCAACGAAAAAGGCGTGGAGTGGGCGATCAAGATTGGTCTGGCGCTGAACTGCAAGATTGCTGAATCGTCTCGGTTCGCCCGCAAGAATTACTTCTACCCGGATCAGCCGAAGAACTACCAGATCTCCCAGTATGATGAGCCGATCGCGTATGACGGCTACCTGGATGTTGTCCTGGATGATGGGGAAACCTGGCGCGTGGAAATTGAGCGCGCGCACATGGAGGAAGACACCGCGAAGCTCACCCACCTCGGTGGCGCTGAGGGGCGTATCCACGGTGCGACGTCCTCGCTGGTTGATGTGAACCGTGCTGGTGTGCCGCTGATTGAGATCGTTACGAAGCCGATCGTGGGGGCGGGGGAGCGTGCTCCTGAGGTTGCCCGCGCGTATGTTTCTGCGCTGCGTGACCTGGTGAAGGCCCTGGGCGTGTCCGATGCCCGCATGGATCAGGGGTCGATGCGTGTGGACTCTAACGTGTCGCTGCGCCCGGTGGGTACCACTGAGTTTGGCACCCGTACGGAGACGAAGAACATTAACTCCCTTAAGTCGGTTGAGCAGGCGGTGCGCTATGAGATGATGCGCCAGGCTGCCGCGATTGAAAACGGTGAGGAGATCGTCCAGGAGACGCGCCACTACCAGGAGGCGGACGGCTCCACGTCGAAGGGACGTCCGAAGGAGACTGCGGAGGATTACCGCTACTTCAACGATCCTGACCTGCCGCCGGTCATTGCGCCGCGCGAGTGGGTGGAGGAGATTCGTGCGACGTTGCCAGAGCTACCGTGGGTGCGCAAGGCCCGCATTCAGCAGGAATGGCAGCTTTCCGACGCCGAAATGCGCGATCTGGTCAACGCCGGGGCGCTGGAGCTGATTATCCAGACCGTGGAGGAAGGCACCACCCCTGACGAGGCCCGTTCCTGGTGGGTGTCTTACCTGGCGCAGAAGGCCAAGGAATCCGATGTGGAGCTGGAACAGCTCCCGATCACTCCGGCGCAGGTAGCGCGCGTGGTGGCACTTATTAAGGAAGGAAAGCTCACCAACAAGCTGGCCCGCCAGGCCGTGGACGGTGTGCTGGCCGGTGAAGGCGACGTGGATGCGGTCGTGCAGAACCGTGGCCTGGAAGTGATGCAGGATGACGGCGCCGTAGAAAAGGCTGTGGATGAGGCGCTTGCTGCTAACCCTGATGTGGTAGCGAAGATCAAGGGTGGCAACATGAAGGCCTCCGGTGCAATCGTGGGCGCGGTGATGAAGGCGACCCGTGGCAAGGCGGATCCCGCAACGGTGAACAAACTGATTGCTCAGAAGTGCCAATAACTAGTCCTTTGAGGCTTGGTTTGACTCAAGGGGCGCGTGTGTCGCTGTGAGTGATACCTAAATTTGATGACAATCCTCCCGGAGCGGGGGATTGTTATCGTTTTGTATCCTTACTAAAAAGTTGTGGATAACCTGCACATTCATAACGCCAGCCGTAAAGTTTTAAAGAATTTCGTGCAATTCTTCTGACAGTTGCAGTTTTGCCCTTATGAAAAAGCGACTAAGTTATGCGCATAGGTGTTGAAACAAGTCGGCACCGTTGATCAAAAGGAGACAATCCTATGAAGCGCTTTGCTAAGTCTGCTTCCGCCATCGCACTCGCTGGCGCCATGGCCCTCGGTGCCGCTCCAGTCGCATCTGCCCAGAATGCAAATGTTGCTGATTTGAACATTCCGGGCGAGTGCACCGCTACGATTGATATTCACAATGCGGTCAATGTATGGAACGCTACTCCTAAGGAAGACCGTTACCCAGAGACTCGTGAAGCCTTGGTTGAACGTATGGCGACCGAAGTTACCTGCCCAACCCCAATCGATCCAGACTATGATGGCTCTTCCGCTGGCCTTGGCCCTGCTCTGAGCGCTGCTGCTGTTCTGGGTCTTGGTGCTGCTGCTCTGTCTTCTGGCGCTAACGGCTCCTCCGAGAAGCCTGCAGAGAAGCCAGCAGAGAAGCCTGCTCCTGCTCCTGAGGCTCCAAAGGGCCCAGAAAAGGGTGTTAAGCCAGGTGCTGAGAAGGGCGTGAAGCCTGCTGCTCCTGCTGCTCAGGCTCCTGCAAAGCGCGGTATGCTCGCTCAGACCGGTGCTAACTCTGTGGCTCCTGTTGCCATCATGTTCGCACTGACCATTGCTGGCGCTGCTGCTTTCATCCTGCGTCGCAAGTCTGCCTAATAATCTTCTAGGTGGTTAGTAGTCCCCGTTCCCAAGTTTGGGAGCGGGGACTCGTGTTTGTATTGGGACTGTCTAAAGGCCGGCCCGAGTATTGCTATCGAGCTGGCTATTGGGGAGGCAGTTCCCGGTAAAGTGGATTCCGCAATGGTGAACAATCTGAATATTTAGAAGCGCACATAACTGTTGATTGCGTGCCGTGTGTGGCCGGGCGTGTTTCAGGGGACGTGTGTATTGATATGAGCGGTACCTAATTGTGATAACAATACCCCCAGGCTAGGGGTTTGCTGCCATCCTGAATTTTAACTAAAAAGTTACAGATTACCTGCATGTTAGTTCGATGGAACGTGAACCTTCGGGGTGACAGCTGCAAGTGTTCTGAAAATTACAGTGATGTACACGCAAAAAGCGTCTAAGTTATGTGCGTAGGTGTTGAAACAAGTCGGCACCGTTGATCAAAAGGAGACAATCCTATGAAGCGCTTTGCTAAGTCTGCTTCCGCCATCGCACTCGCTGGCGCCATGGCCCTCGGTGCCGCTCCAGTCGCACAGGCTGAAATTTACGTACCGGGTGTGGGGGCTTACACCGAAGAGTGTCGAGATCTCGATGTGGCGTTGGGGCTTGCGGGCCTCGAGGGTGAAACTGACGACGCGAAAAAGAAAAAGCTCTTTGAAGACCTTTTGGTGGTTCTTGAAGCAAACACCCGCGAAGTTTCTGGCTGTGAAAAGGTAGGCCTTGCTCCTGAGGACGAAGACTCTGACGCTGGCTACGGCCTCGGCCCTGCTCTGAGCGCTGCTGCTGTTCTGGGTCTTGGTGCTGCTGCTCTGTCTTCTGGCGCTAACGGCTCCTCCGAGAAGCCTGCAGAGAAGCCAGCAGAGAAGCCTGCTCCTGCTCCTGAGGCTCCAAAGGGCCCAGAAAAGGGTGTTAAGCCAGGTGCTGAGAAGGGCGTGAAGCCTGCTGCTCCTGCTGCTCAGGCTCCTGCAAAGCGCGGTATGCTCGCTCAGACCGGTGCTAACTCTGTGGCTCCTGTTGCCATCATGTTCGCACTGACCATTGCTGGCGCTGCTGCTTTCATCCTGCGTCGCAAGTCTGCCTAATAATCTTCTAGGTGGTTAGTAGTCCCCGTTCCCAAGTTTGGGAGCGGGGATTCGTGTTTGTGCACCGGGGCGTCGTTAAGCGGTGCTAATATCCCGTCAGAAGACTCAACGTAAGGTGGCGAAATGCGCAAAGCTCTCGTGGCGGTGGCACTCGGTGCGTCCGCGGTAACGGTGACGGCCTGCTCCAAGGAAGTGGTAATCCCGGACGAGGTCGCCACCGGGGTAGTGCAGACCCAGGATTTCCCAACGATCAACCCGAGCGCTCCTATCGAACTGGTCATTCCGGATGTGAACATCCGCGGTAATTTCGATGAAGAATCTTGCCGGGTGAAGAACGGGGCGATTGACCCCAAGTCCATGAGCAACGCGTGCGTCTACACCGCGCCGGACAAGCCTTACGAATTGCCTGGAACCAACTCCAAGGACCTCGTCGTGATCGCGGGCCACACCGGCGCAGGTGTCCCAGCTGTCTTCAATGATCTGTACGACGGGAAAGATGACCGACACACCATTAGTGAAGGCGCCAAGCTTTACATCCGCACCGCGGAGTCCGGCGACAAGTGGTTGGTCTACCGCGCCACCGACTTCCACTCGCCCAACAAGGACACGTTGGTTAACCAAGATGAAATCTGGGGGACCGACGCCACTCCCGGTCGCCTGCTGACCATCAGCTGTATCCAGCCCGCCAATCCGCTCGCCGATTCGGTGCGCAACGCCGTCGTCGGGTGGCAGTTCGTTGGTGTGGCTGGGGGAGAGGAAGCAGCACGCTTGTCGACGACCACCCCGGCCGCCCCAAGCACAACCCCAACTTCGTCGCCGACTCCTACTTCATCGCCGTCGCCTTCGCCTTCTCCGACTCCTACCACGACGTCGACATCTGAGGCGCCACGTGCTCCGCTCGCTCCGCCACCGCCACCGCCACCGCCAGCGCCGGCCCCTGCTCCTGCACCAGCGCCGGCGCCTGAACCACCGGCACCACCGCCACCACCTGGGCCGGTGCTGCCTCCACCGCCTGAACTGCCGCCGTTGCCACCACTGCCGCCGCTTCCACCGCTGCCGCCGTTGCTGCCACCGCCACCGCCGGCTTAGTTTTCGGCCTCCGCGCTTCTATAACGTCCACCTACCCCCGAAATAGGGTGGGTGGATTTTCTATTTTTATGGCATTCACCTGGGCTTTGGTGCGAATGATGCCAATCTGAAATTTGTGACTAATGAGGTTTAAGTTTCCAAAGTGGCTTAAGTGGTGAATGATGGTCGTATGTGAGCACGTGTTCACACATGGCTGGGACGACTCGGTACGCCAGTGATGACCAACACTTGTAATTTCTTTTTTAGAAGGATTGTTATGAAGCGTTTTGCTACTTCTGTAACCGCTCTGGCACTTGCAGGCGCGATGTCTCTTACTTTCGTTCCAGCTGCCAGCGCACAGTCCACCGCGATGAGCTCTGGTTACTCCATTGAGTCCATCGCCGGCTCCATGGCGCAGTTCTACAAGCTTTCTGGCGGGTTGCAGGCAGAGATCCGTGAGGCCCTGGAAAAGGGCGATGTACTTAAGCTGGTCGAACTCAAGGCCCGCGCAGACGCTGAGCTCGCAGGCCAGACCGGCGCAAATGCAACGGGCAACGCCGCACTCAACGCTCTTTCTTCTCCAGCAACCGCTCCTCAGACCGAGGTACGCACCGATGGGAAAATCGAACGCACCATCACCGGTGGTACCAACGCTGCCGGGAACCTTGGTTCTTCTGCTCCACAGACCGAGGTGCGCACCGACGGTAAGATCGAACGCACCATCACCGGTGGCACTAACACTGCCGGGAACATGGGCTCCTCCGTGCCAAAGGTAGACGTGCCAAACGTCGACATTAACGCCGTTACCGGTTCCTCTGGCACCACCACCAACACCACTACCACGACCAACACCAACCGGAGCCTGAACTTGACCGCAGGTTCCTCCGAAGACGGTGGTCTGAATGTTCGCACCATCCTAGGGATCACTGGCCTGACTCTGGCTGGACTGTCCTTCGGCAGCATGCTCTCCTCTGAGGGGGGCGCAAACCTCGGTTCTTCCTCCAACACCAACACCGAAAAGAAGGAAAACGGTGGTAACGGTGGCAATGGTGGCCGCGTCGGTGGCGAAGTTGCCGCGGGTCATGGCGGAAACCAGGGCAAGGCCGGCGAAGTTGCCGCAGGTCACCCAAAGAAGGGCGATGTTGCCGCTGGCAAGCGAGGCGTCTTGGCTGCAACCGGTAACAACACCGCTGCACGCGCACTTGCTGCCGTTCTCTTCCTGCTGGTTGTAAGTGCAGCGGGTGTGGTAGTTCGCCGCAAGTTTGCTTCCTAAGGTTTTAACTGCAAAGGTTCCAGTTTTCATCCCGCCATCCGACGACGTTGCTCGGGTGGCGGGATTTGCTGATCTTGGGGTGGCTATGCGTTTGCCCCCCGACATTACCCTCCCGAAGTTCGGGCTCATTGGGGTGTTTTTGGGGCAACCTCGGGGGCGTAATGTCGGGGCCAACGTTGCAGGGCCCGAATGTCGGGGCCAACGCGCAGGCCGTGATGTCGGATCCGTGAACCTTGCCGCCACAGCATTCCCAACCGTTTCACTGGCCTCAGCCTTTTCGGTGTTGGGGCGCGGTTAAGGCTGCTTTATCTTCTCCCCGACATTACCCTCCCGAAGTTCGGGCTCATTGGGGTGTTTTTGGGGCAACCTCGGGGGCGTAATGTCGGGGCCAACGTTGCAGGGCCACATTTTCAGGGCAATGTCGGGGGCGTAACGTCGGGGCCCAGCCAAACCCACAGCAATCTAGGCGGCCAACGCGCGGGCACACAGGTTCAGCCCCAAAGCGCAGGCGTCTTAGAACATCGCCACCTTGATGGCCATGTACACCATGATGAAGCCGATCGCGACGTTAACGATGCGCCAGATGCGTGGCTGCTGGAGCATAGCGGCGCCCTTGATGGAGAGGAATCCGATGGTGGGGAACCAGAGGGCGCTGGCGGCGAGGGCGCCGGCGGCGAAGTACCAGCGCATGATGTCGCCGTGTTGGTTGGCGATGCCTCCGAGCATCACTAGGGCGTCAATGTAGGCGGCTGGGTTGAGCCACGTGAAAGCTAGCGCGGTCAGCACGGGTTTGTGCCATGAGGTGCGCGCCTGCGCCTTGACGCGGGTTTTGAGGGTGGTCGTCGTGAAGCTGCCTGCGGACGCTGCTTGTTCCGGCGCTGTTTCGGCGATGACTTCGGTGTCACGCTGGCGGGTGGCGTCTCTGAAGCAGGTGAATGCGAAGTAGCTGAGATACACCACGCCGAACCATTTGAGCACAGTGAGGAAGAGCGGGGCGCGTTCGATGAGGACGCCGACGCCGAGGGTGCCACCGAGGATGAGGAGGATGTCGGAAAGCATGCAGACGAGTAGGATCGCCCCGACATGTTCGCGTTTCATCCCTTGCTTAATAATGAGGGCGTTCTGGGGGCCGATAGCGACAATGAGAGAAAGGCCGATCACTAATCCACTCAGTACTACGCTCATGCCCTATATTGTGACCGAAAAGTCATGTGAAGCAAAATTAACGCGCTGAAAAAGTGAGAAATATACCTAATGTTCATCTTCGCGAATGCTTGTAAAAAAGCAATAACGGTGGGTTAGAATTGCTTCATGAACCAAAATCACCTCACGACGCTGCTCGCTGTCCTCGACGAAGGCAGCTTTGAAGGTGCTGCCGAGGCTCTTCACATCACCCCGAGCGCCGTGAGTCAACGAATCAAAGCGCTCGAATCGGACATGGGGCGCGTCCTCATCCGCCGCACCAGCCCCGTCGCGGCCACCGACGCCGGAGAAATCCTCGCCCAAGCCGCCCGGCGCATGGCGCTCCTCCAAGCGGAAACCGACGTCGCGCTCGAGCGGAGCATCGCCCGAGTGCCACTGTCCGTCGCCATCAACGCAGACTCCCTCGCAACGTGGTTCCCCGACGTCTTCGCCGACGTTGCCACCTGGAAACACGCCACCCTCCAGGTGCGCATCGAGGACGAGGCACACTCCCTCTCCCTTCTTCGCCGCGGCGACTGTCTCGGCGCCGTCACCACAGAAGCCAATCCCGTTTCCGGCTGCGACGTCCGCGAACTCGGCATCATGCGGTACCGCGCGGTAGCAGCGCCCCGCCTGCGCGACGACTACCTCAAGGGCGGCGCCATCGACTGGGCAGAAATGCCCGTCCTGCGCTACGGGCCCCACGACGCACTCCAAGACATGGACTGGCACGGCCGCCTACCGGAACGCCCCCGGGAACGGCGCATCTCCCAAATCCCATCCTCCGAGGCCTTCCTCGAAGCGGTGCGTGCCGGCCTCGGCTGGGCTTTCGTCGCTGACCTACAAAGTCAACCGCTGCTCGATTCCGGCGAGCTGGTGCTGCTTGACGACGCCGTCGTGGACGTCCCGCTCTATTGGCAACACTGGCGTCTGCAATCGTCCATGCTCGGCAGCCTCACCACCTCCGTCGTGGCTGCAGCCAACGAGCACCTGCTTTAGCTCGTCGGCGGGGTAGCGCCCGGCCCGAACGGGCTGCCGCCGAGCCGCTCCCGACCATGTGGTGAGATGAGATCCGACATGTCAGGACCCACCGGCACGATCTGCGTCGGATTAATCTCTGCGTGCGTAATGAAGTAATGCTCCTTGACCTGCTGCAGGTCGGTGGTGTCACCGAAGCCCGGTGTCTGGTACAGATCGCGCAGGTAGCCCCACAGGTTGGGCATGTCCTTGATCCGGTTGCGGCTGCACTTAAAGTGCGAGTAGTAGCAGACGTCGAAACGGATCAGCGTGGGGTAGAGGCGGATATCGGCTTCCGTGATATGGCCCCCGACCAAATATCGTCGGGTGCTGAGGTGGTCCTCGAGCCAATCCAGGGCGTCGAAAAGCTGCTCGTGGGCGGCCTCGTACGCCTCCTGGCTCGCGGCGAACCCGCAGCGGTATACCCCGTTGTTGACCTCCCTGAATACCCGCGCGTTGATCTTGTCGATCTCTTCGCGCAGCTGAACCGGGTAGAGATCCGGGGCGCCCTCGCGGTGGAACGCCGTCCACTCCGTAGCGAAATCCAGTGTGATGGAAGGGTAATCATTGGTCACCACCTGCTTGGTGGCAATGTCGACGATCGCCGGCACAGTAATGCCCCGCGGATAATCGGGGAACCGATTGAAGTACGCCTCCTGGAGGCGACGAATGCCCAGCACCGGATCCACGCCGCCCGGATCAAGGTCATAGTTCCAGGAGCGCACATCGTGCGTCGGAGCCGCCAAGCTCAACGAAATAACATCCTCCAACCCCAGCAGGCGACGGGAGATGATCGTGCGGTGCGCCCACGGGCACGCCCGAGCAGCCATGAGCCGATACCGGCCGGCCTCCACCGGCCAATGGAAGGTACCGTCGGGCTGTCCGGTGACTTCTGAAACGGAACTGACGATGCGGTCAGTGATGTAGTTGGTGTCCCGGATGAACTCGCCCTCCTTCGCCGCATTCTGCGGCGGCCCGGCCCAATCCTCGGTCATAGTCAATCACACTCTCCATTCTGTAGATATGTCAACAATAGGGGGTGTGGAAGGGAAAGGCAAGCAAGTCGTTATCAAAAGTGCCGTGTTTGTCGCTGCGAAAGCGAAAGTGCTGACTTACGCTTGTGCCATGGCTAACAACGAACAACCCAACCTTGATGACCTCGACGGGCTCGCAGACGTGCCCACCTACCAACCAGAACACAAAAAATCCGGCTCGGATAAGCTCTACGAACGCTACGGTCGGCCGGCTCCACAAAATATCGCAGCGACCAAACCTGAACAGGAAGCGGAGCCAAAAATGGCCACTCCAGAACCTACACAGAACCTGTACAAGATCAGCTCCGCCCCAGAGCCCACCGCCTCCTTCGATGCACCCACCACGGACAAACCGCTGTACCAATCGCCATTTAGCAACAACTCCGTAGCGGACGATCCTTACGTGGCCCCTGCTGAAACCGCTGAATCTACCCCGGTAACAAACGAGGTCGATGCCCGCCGTGGCACCATCGACTTCGGTCTGATGATTATCCGCGTGGTCATCGGTGCGCTGCTGCTGCTCATGGGCCTGCGAACCTTCTTCGAATTAGGTGGCGCCCCAGGAATCACCGGACTGCAAAGCCAATTCAGCGACTACGCCCTCGGTGGAATCCTTGCTATTGCAGTGCCAACCCTGCAGCTCATCGCTGGTGTCTTCCTGCTCCTCGGCCTGCTGACCCCGGTCGCGGCCTCTATTGCTACCGCCGTCACCGGCTTCGGGGCAGTCCACGCTCTGGCACAAGCCGATGGCATTAACGTGTTCTACCCGGAAACTAGCCTTACCCTTTCGGCGTTGCTCGCTGCGATTGCGCTTGGTCTACAGTTCACCGGGCCAGGCAAACTGTCCTTTGACGTGGCACGCAGCTGGGCTAGGCGCCCGTTGGCCTCCTCCTGGATCTGGGCGATCGTCGGCATCGCGGGCGCCGTAGCACTCTGGTGGTTCGGAGCTGGGGTTAATCCGCTGAATTAACTTTCGTCCGCTTCATCACGATGAATAGGCTCACCAGGATGAACAGCATCAGCCACAGGTAGCCTGACAAAATAATTTTCTGCAGCACGCTGAAACCAAACATTTCCTCGTGCAAATCACCAAAAATCCAGTGCGGCTTAATCTGCAAACAAAACAGCCAGGTGGCACCAGCGCAGATACCAAGCAGCACTGGATTTTTTGGTGTCGCCAGCCAGCGGTGAATAAGCACCATGGCAAACAGCGGCATCCACACCCAGTGGTGGGACCAAGAGATCGGGGAAATGATCAGCATGAGGCCTGCGTTGACCATGGCGGCGTCGACAAGCATGTTGCGTTCAAACATCAGCAACATTAGCTTCGAGGCGGCAATGACCGCCACGAGGACGATGATGATCCAGGCGATGTCGATGAGCGTCTGATGCTGCTGCGCGGCTGCCTCCGACGGCGCCCAACGGGCCAGCATGCCCTTGATGGACTGGTTCGTCATGTACGCCGTGCTCACGCCCGCCTCGTTGGTCGAGTTCATCTTGAAGATCATGTCGGTGTAGAACTCTTTGGTGGCGGTGAAGCGGAACAGGGCAGTGACAGCTGTGACAAACACGCCAGCGAAACCGGCCCAGAAAATCGCCTTGAAATCCTTGCGGAGCAGGAAGAACAGGCACAGCGCCACCGGCGTGAGCTTAATCGCCGCAGCAACGCCAATCAGCGTGCCCTGAGGCAGGAACCGCTTTCGGGGCACCAGATCAAGCACACACAGCGCCAACACCAGCACGTTGATCTGCCCGTAGCTCGCGTTCATCGTATGCGGCTCCGACAGCAGCGCAAGCGGCCACATGACGCAAGCGAACGTGAAGGATAGCAGCGGGTTATTTCGGATCAGCGCCCGGGAAATAACGAAGATGCACAGGTAGGTCAGCAGCGCGGACAGCACAATCACGGACACCGCTGCCACTTTGCCGCTGACCAGTGCGAAGGGACTCAAAATCGCCGCGCCGAACGGCGGGTAGATGAATGGCAGCCTAATGCCGGCTACTTCGAAGGGCTCAGCATAGAGCGATCTGTTATCCAAAAACGCCCTCGCTCCGGCGCGATACACTTCCATATCGATGTGGTAATCCCACAACAGGTAGAAGTGGATAATCTGCCATAAACCGGAGACGAGGGCGGTAACAGATATCGTCCACAGAATTTTCGGAGAAAGTTCCAGGTTGATAGTGGTGGGGCGAGCCAAAGTCATAACGACTTAGTCTAGTCCACCCGGCGGACAGCTCCCTTGTCGGCCGACGTTGCCAGCTTCGCGTAGGCGCGCAACGCCTTGGTGACCTGCCGGTCGCGGTTTCGAGGCTGCCACGGCCGTTCGGAAGCAAGCATGGCTTCACGACGCCGTTCCAGCTCATCCTCTGCCACGTCCACGGACAGCTCACGGGTGTGAACGTCAATGGTCACGATGTCCCCGTCCTCAATGAGGCCGATGACACCACCGTGAGCGGCCTCAGGGGAGATGTGGCCCACGGACAGGCCGGAGGAGCCACCGGAGAACCGGCCGTCGGTAATCAGCGCGCACTTCTTGCCCAGGCCGGCGCCCTTGAGGAACGCGGTCGGGTGCAGCATTTCCTGCATGCCAGGGCCACCCGAGGGGCCCTCGTAACGCACAACCAGGACCTCGCCGGGCTGGATCGTCTTGTTCAGGATCACGGAGACCGCTTCTTCCTGGGACTCCACCACGCGGGCAGGGCCGCTGAAGTGCCACAGCTCTTCCTCAATGCCGGCGGCCTTGATGATCGCTCCATCTGGGGCGATGTTGCCCCGTAGGACCGCGAGGCCACCGTCCTTGGTGTAGGCGTGCTCGATGTCGCGGATGCAACCATTCACGGCGTCGGTATCCAGCGAGTCCCAGCGGTTGTCCGTGGAGAACGCCTCCGTGGTGCGGACCCCGCCCGGAGCGGCATGGAACAAGTCAATAGCCTTGTCTGAGGCGGTGCCGGAGCGAATATCCCACTCAGTCAGCCACTGCTCCAGGGAGTCCGAGTGGACGGCGTGGACATCCTCGTTCAATAGCCCGCCGCGGTACAGTTCGCCCAGGATGGCTGGGATGCCGCCGGCGCGGTGCACGTCCTCCATGTGATAGTCGGAGTTCGGGGAGACCTTGGACAGGCAGCCGACCTTCTTAGACAACGCGTCGATGTCCGCGAGGTCAAAGTCGACCTCGCCCTCCTGCGCGGCAGCCAGGATGTGGAGCACGGTGTTGGTGGAGCCGCCCATGGCCATGTCCAGGGCCATCGCGTTTTCGAAGGCTTGCTTGGTGGCGATGTTGCGCGGGAGGACGGACTCGTCGCCTTCGCTGTAGTAGCGCTGGGCCAGTTGCACAATCGTCCGGCCAGCTTCTTCAAACAGGGCGCGACGTGCGGCGTGCGTGGCCAACGTAGAACCGTTGCCCGGCAGGGACAGGCCCAGGGCCTCCGTCAGGCAGTTCATGGAGTTGGCCGTGAACATGCCGGAGCAGGAACCGCAGGTAGGGCAGGCGGAGCGCTCGACTTCGGTGAGGCCTTGCTCATCGACGCCCTCGTTCGCCGAGGCGGAAATCGCCGTAATTAGATCAGTGGGGGCGTGGGCCACGCCGTCCACCACCACGGCCTTGCCGGCCTCCATCGGACCGCCGGAGACAAAGACCACTGGGATGTTCAGCCGCAGCGCAGCATTGAGCATGCCCGGAGTGATCTTGTCGCAGTTGGAGATGCAGACGAGGGCGTCGGCGGTGTGGGCGTTCACCATGTACTCCACCGAATCGGCGATGATCTCGCGGGAGGGGAGGGAGTACAGCATGCCGCCGTGGCCCATGGCGATGCCGTCGTCAACGGCGATGGTGTGAAATTCTTTCGCCACGCCACCGGCAGCCTCAATGGCCTCGGCGACGATCTCGCCCACATTTTTCAGGTGGACGTGGCCTGGGACGAACTGGGTGTAGGAATTGGCAATAGCGATGATCGGCTTGCCAAAGTCATTGTCGCCCATGCCGGTGGCGCGCCAGAGGGCGCGGGCACCTGCGGCGTTGCGGCCAACGGTAGTTACTTTAGAACGGAGAGGGATCATGCCGTGATTGCTCTTTTCGATGTCGGTTCGTCCCCGTGCCCGGGTTGTTAGACCTCGTCTTTGCGCTTCAGGATCTGGCGACCATCGCGGTGGTACACAACCACCTTGTCATGGGCGGCGTCGCGGCCCGCGGTCAGGGCGTCGACAATGCGCCCCTGCGAGGCAACGCTCAGCTTTGGCAAAGAGTTAAAGGTAACGCCCGGGAGGGAAAACTCTTGTTCGGATGAGTTCCGTGCGTAGGCACCACTTCCTGCGAAGCGGATGCCTGCGAAGTCGCCCCACGCCATGGTCTGTGGCTTTTTAAAGGCGTAGTGAGCCGTGATTCCTGCTTCGTCAACGACGGTCTTGGATTTGATGACCCAGTAAGCGAAGAGGGCTGGGAGTGCGAGGATCCAGAAGAGATACAGTGGCTTCGCTCCGATGACCAGCAGGGAAATGAGGGCCATCACGGCCGCGCCGATCAAGTGGGTGCGGTCGGCGTGGAACGTGGTAGCCGTGGGTGCTTGTGGCGCCATTGCGGACTCAGAACTCATAGGGGTCATTCTAGGCATGGTGTAGTCCAAAGGAGGTATTCGGGGTTAAGCGGTGGCGCGCACAAAAACTATTTGCGCAGTTCAGTGAGGTATTGCTTTTTTAGTGGGGGCAAAAATGAGACAACAGTTTCAAAATGTGAGACAATAGCGGGGGTGGGAATGGAACGGTTTTCCCAAATAAGACTTTCCAAACCTGACTGAATGTGTAGTATCGAGGCATGCACATTATTCGACTTGTAATCGTACGTTCACGGCGCTTGCCGTAGCGACGCCTACAAGTCGTCCCCAGTCAAGCGCCCTCGACAACACCCACCACAGTGTTGGACGAGGGTTTTGACATTTAAGCCCCATTTAGCCATGTGAATCACCGGCCCCACGGACCGCCACCCCTGGACACCAGGGTCGGGGAGGAACACTAAATACCCACATACATAAAAGGAGCAAGTCGTGACTGAGCCAGGGAAATCCGGTTCGGCCCCGTCGCCAGCGACGCTGGCGCAGCGGGTGAAAACACAAGCGCCGGAACGAATGACCGGAGCGCAGGCCATTGTCCGTTCCCTCGAAGAACTGGGTGCCGACGTGGTGTTTGGCATTCCAGGCGGCGCTGTCCTTCCGCTTTATGACCCGCTGTACTCCTCAACCAAAGTCCGTCACGTGCTCACCCGCCACGAGCAGGGAGCAGGACACGCGGCCACCGGGTACGCCCAAGCATCAGGCAAGGTCGGCGTGTGCATCGCCACCTCCGGACCCGGCGCCACCAACCTGGTCACGCCGCTTGCCGACGCCATGTTGGACTCAGTCCCCATCATCGCCATCACTGGCCAGGTGGGAACAAGCTTGCTGGGCACTGACGCATTCCAGGAAGCAGACATCCGTGGCATCACCATCCCAGTAACCAAGCACAACTTCATGGTTACTGACCCACAGGAAATCCCGGCAGCCATCGCGGAAGCGTTCCACTTGGCGTCGACAGGTCGCCCGGGCCCAATCCTGGTGGACGTCCCAAAGAACGTCCAGGAAGGCATGATGGATTTCTCCTGGCCTCCTGTGATGGATCTTCCTGGCTACCGTCCGGTCACCACGCCACACGGCCGCCAGATCGAGGAAGCTGTCCGGATGATCTCCGCAGCACAGCGACCTGTCCTTTATATCGGTGGCGGCGTCATCAAAGCCGACGCCTCCGAGCAACTGCGCGCATTCGCCGAATACACCGGCATCCCAGTGGTCACCACCCTCATGGCCTTGGGCGCGTTTCCAGACTCTCACCCACAACACATGGGCATGCCGGGCATGCATGGCACCGTCCCCGCCGTCGGCGCGATGCAGGGCGCTGACCTGCTCATCACCATCGGCGCGCGTTTCGACGACCGCGTCACCGGACGCCTGGATAGCTTCGCGCCGGGCGCCAAGGTCATTCACGCTGACATTGACCCGGCGGAGATTGGAAAGATCCGCGAAGTCGCCGTTCCTATCGTCGGTGACGCCGCGGAGGTCCTCGACGCGTTGCTGGCTGCCTACCAGGCCAACAAGCTGCCGAAGCCTGAGATGACTCAGTGGTGGGCGTACCTCAATAATCTCGTCACTCGTTTCCCTCGTGGGTACGAGGAGCAGGGCGAAGACATCGTCGAGCCGCAGCTCGTTATCAGCACCTTGTCCAAGGAAGTCGGCCCCGACGCCATCTACTGTGCCGGCGTGGGCCAGCACCAGATGTGGTCCGCCCAGTTCCTCGACTTGGAGAAGCCACGCACCTGGCTGAACTCTGGTGGCCTGGGCACCATGGGATACTCCATCCCAGCGGCCATGGGCGCCAAAGCGGCGATGCCGGACAAAGAAGTGTGGGCTATTGACGGTGATGGTTGCTTCCAGATGACCAACCAAGAGCTGGTCACCTGCGCAGTAGAGGGCTTCCCCATCAAGATCGCGCTGATTAACAACGGCAATCTGGGTATGGTGCGCCAGTGGCAGACCCTGTTCTACGACGGCCGTCACTCACACTCCAACCTGGGTGCCCGCGACAACTATCTGCCGGACTTCGTTGGGCTCGCCGAAGCGATGGGCTGCGCGGCATTCCGAGTCACCTGCGATGAAGAAGTGCTGCCGACGATCCAGAAGGCACGCGAAATCAACGACCGCCCAGTGGTCATCGACTTCATCGTCGGTGAGGACGCTCAGGTGTGGCCGATGGTCGCAGCCGGACACTCGAACTCGGACATCCAGTACGCCAAGGGGCTGGCGCCGCTGTTTGAGGACGATAGTCCACAAGACGTATCCGAAGTGATTGAAAGGGAGCAGTAATGATTGCGCCAACTGGTACTCGCCATACATTGAGCGTTTTGGTCCAGGATCAGGACGGCATCATTTCCCGAATTTCGGGTATGTTCGCCCGCCGTGGTTTCAGCATGTACTCGATGTCCTCGGCTCGTACGGAAACCGAGGGTATTAACCGCATCACCGTAGTGTTCTACGGCGATGATGTAGCGGTCGAGCAGATCACGAAGCAGCTCAACAAGCTCATCCCCGTCCTCAAAGTGGTGCGTTTGGAGGAAGAGAACACCGTTGCCCGCGCATTGATGCTGGTGAAGGTGAGCGCTGACACCGAATCCCGCCCACACGTGGTGGACGCTGCCAACATTTTCCGCGCCCGCGTCGTGGACGTTGCACCGGAATCTCTCGTCATCGAGGCGACAGGTACCCCCGGTAAACTCGGCGCATTGCTCGAGGTCCTGGAGCCGTTCGGTATCCGCGAGCTACTGCACTCGGGTGAAATTGCGATGAATCGTGGTCCCAAGACCATGGCTCCCAATAAGCTGTAAAACTGAAATTTCTAGAAAGGTATATTCACATGGCTATCGAGATGATTTACGACGACAACTGCGATCTGTCCCTGATCCAGGGTCGAAAGGTTGCCATCATCGGCTACGGCTCCCAGGGCCACGCTCACGCTCAGAACCTGCGCGACTCCGGCGTTGAGGTCTGCATCGGCCTGCGCGAGGGCTCCAAGTCCGCTGCGAAGGCTCGCGAGGCAGGATTTGAGGTCAATTCCAATGCTGAGGCTGCGGCATGGGCTGACGTCATCATGCTGCTGGCTCCGGACACCTCCCAGGCTGCCATCTTCACCAACGACATCGAGCCAAACCTCAACGATGGCGACGCTCTGCTGTTCGGCCACGGCCTGAACATCCACTTCGACCTGATCAAGCCACCGGCAAACGTCACTATCGGCATGGTTGCTCCTAAGGGGCCAGGCCACCTGGTTCGCCGCCAGTTTGAGGACGGCAAGGGTGTTCCTTGCCTCGTCGCCATCGACCAGGATCCTAAGGGCGAGGGCAAGGCACTGTGCCTGTCTTACGCTTCCGCCATCGGCGGTGGCCGTGCGGGCATCATCGAGACCACCTTCAAGGACGAGACCGAGACCGACCTGTTCGGTGAGCAGGCCGTGCTGTGCGGTGGCGCTGAGGAACTCATCAAGGCTGGCTTCGACATCCTGGTCGAGGCAGGCTACGAGCCAGAGATGGCTTACTTCGAGTGCCTGCACGAGATGAAGCTGATCGTTGACCTGATGTTCGAGGGCGGCCTGACCGCTATGAACTACTCCATCTCCGACACCGCTGAGTTCGGTGGCTACCTCGCCGGCCCACGCGTCATCGGTGAAGAGTCCAAGCAGGCTATGCGTGACATCCTGAAGGAGATCCAGGACGGCACCTTCACCAAGCGCCTGGTTGCCAACGTTGAGGGCGGCAACAAGGAACTCGAGGGCCTGCGCGCTGAGATCGCTGCGCACCCAATCGAGGAAACCGGCGCTAACCTGCGCAAGCTGATGTCTTGGGTTAAGGAACCACTGGTCTAATCCATTCCTGAGAAAACACCCGCCTCGCCCGTTGCGGCCCGGCGGGTGTACCCGTTTGTGCACTATTGTCGGTAACGAACCGACGAAAGGATGCAAGCGATCGCTGCTACGAAACTGATTCCCGTCCTGTTCGCCGCCGGGCTCGCGGCGGCCTGTAGTTCGGCAACTCAAGCCCCGGCCCCAGAGCCGACCACCACCGCTGTCACCACACCAGCCGCGCCCGCTCCAAAAATCAACGAGCGGCGCATGGTCGCCCTGTACGGACACCCGAGCGGGCCGGCGCTGGGGGTGCTGGGGGAGATGTCGCCCGCCGACGCAGCCGCAGAAGCTTCACGACGCGCAGAGCAGTACCAACAGTTTTCCGCAGAGCCAGTAATCCCCGCGATGGAGATCATCGCGACGGTGGCGTCGGCAAGCCCCGGCCCCGACGGCGACTTTTCCAACGAGTCTGCCCCGGAGGAGCTGGTTCCTTATATTGATGCGATCACCGCGATCGGTGGCTACGCGATCATTGATCTGCAGCCGGGGCGGGCGTCGCTGCTGGACCAGGCGAAGCGCTACGAGGAGTTGTTGGCGCGCCCGAATGTCGGGCTGGCATTAGATCCGGAGTGGAAGCTGCAGCCGGGGCAGCTGCCGGCGCAGGAAGTGGGGCACGTGGAGGCTGCTGAGATCAATGAAGTCACGGGGTGGCTCGCGGAGTTTACCCGTGCCCGCCAACTGCCTCAGAAAGCGGTGGTGCTGCATCAATTCCAGGAGCAGATGATCCGGGGGCGGGAAACCCTGGAATTCCACGACGACATCGCCCTGGTGCTGCACGCTGACGGGCATGGCACGCTAGGGGACAAGCTGGCCACCTGGGATATGGTGCGGCAGGGCCTTGACCCGCGGATTTTGCTGGCGTGGAAGAACTTCCACGATGAAGACACCCCGATGCTCACCCCAGAGCAGACGATGGGGATTCAGCCGCAACCGTGGCTCATCACCTACCAGTAGTTATGCAGCGGAGTGTATAAAGCTACCCCTGTTTTCGTGGGGCGACGGGTTGGTTTCGGGCATCTATGGCTAAACTATTCAACCAGTTGTCGCCAATGTGTGCCGGTGCCAACCCACCTCACGCCGACGCGGTCGTGCCTGCGTGTCGTGGCAAATTCCATCATCAGGAGATGTATCCGTGGCCTCGAATGACCGTCCTGTAGTTCTTATCGCCGACAAGCTTGCGCAGTCCACCGTTGACGCGCTCGGAGATGCTGTTGAAGTTCGCTGGGTAGATGGTCCAAACCGGGCCGAACTCCTCGCTGCTGTACCAGAGGCAGACGCCCTGCTGGTGCGCTCCGCTACCACCGTTGACGCCGAGGTGCTCGCCGCTGCACCTAACTTGAAAATCGTCGGCCGTGCGGGCGTGGGCTTGGACAACGTTGACATCCAGTCCGCTACCGAGCGTGGCGTGATGGTGTGCAACGCACCAACCTCCAACATCCACTCCGCATGTGAGCACGCTATCTCTTTGCTGCTGTCCACCGCGCGCCAAATCCCACTGGCAGACGCTTCGCTGCGTGAGGGCGAGTGGAAGCGCTCTTCCTTCAAGGGCGTGGAGATTTACGGCAAGACCATCGGCATTGTCGGTTTCGGTCACATCGGCCAGCTGTTTGCCCAGCGCCTGGCTGCCTTCGAGACCACCATCATCGCGTACGACCCTTACGCCAACCCTGCCCGCGCAGCGCAGCTCGGTGTCGAGCTGACTGAGCTGGAGGATCTGATGTCTCGCGCTGACTTCGTTACCATCCACCTGCCAAAGACCAAGGAAACCGCCGGCATGTTCGACGCCGAGCTGCTGTCCAAGGCAAAGAAGGGGCAGATCATCATCAACGCCGCCCGCGGCGGCCTCGTCGACGAGCAGGCGCTTGCCGACGCCATCGAATCCGGCCACATCCGCGGCGCAGGTTTTGACGTCTTCGAGACCGAACCATGCACCGACTCCCCGCTGTACGGCCGCCCAGAAGTTGTGGTCACCCCGCACCTCGGCGCCTCCACCGTCGAAGCGCAGGACCGCGCTGGTACCGACGTCGCAGCATCCGTCCTCAAGGCGCTCGCTGGCGAGTTCGTGGCTGACGCCGTGAACGTCTCTGGTGGCCGAGTCGGCGAAGAAGTTTCCCTGTGGATGGAACTCACCCGCAAGCTGGGATCGGTCGTGGGCCACCTGGCCGATGGCAAGCCAGTTTCCATTGAGGTTGAAGCCCGCGGCGAACTGTCCTCCGAGAACGTCGAGGTCCTCGGACTTGCCGCGCTGCGCGGCCTGTTCTCTGGCCAGACCGACCAGCCGGTCACCTTCGTGAACGCCCCACAGCTCGCTGAGCAGCGTGGCGTGGAACTGAAGGTGAAGACCGCGTCCGAGTCCGCGACCCACCGTTCCTCCGTGGTTGTTCGCGCCTTCACCGCCGATGGTGCCAAGGTCTCGGTAGTGGGTGCCCTGACCGGCCTGGACCGCCAGGAAAAGATCGTCCGCATCAACAGGCGTGGCATCGACATGCGTGCAACCGGACGCAACCTCTTCCTCTTCTACCCAGACGCCCCAGGCGCACTGGGTAAAGTTGGCACCCTGCTGGGCGGACAAAACATCAACGTGGAAGCCGCCGCCATGTCCCTGGACCAGGAATCCAACGGCGCGATCCTCGTGCTGCGGGTAAACCAGGAAGTCCCAGAAGAGCTGTTCGAGGAAATCGGCGAGTCTCTGGGAGGGGCACGCAAGTTCCAGCTTGACCTGGACTAGGCTGTACAGCTTTTACTGGGTTTGTGGCCCCTTTTGGGGCCTGTTTTAGGGGCCCTTTTGTGGCCCCTTTTTGGGGCCTGTTTTAGGGGCCTCTTTTGGGCAAAACCCGGGAAGCATAACCCGGGTTTCGGTAACTTTTCAGGCTGCAAATTTGCTATTTGAATGTTTTTCTTCCGAGATCCGAGTTTTGCTTCCCGGGGATCTCGGAATCGGGCATGTCAGGCGTTGTGGCTGCCGTTTCGTCCCGCTGGAAGCTTGACCCCGACATTACGCCCCCGAGGTTGCTCCAAAAATGCGTCCACGAGCCCGAACTTCGGGAGGGTAATGTCGGGGGCAACGCATAAATAACCCAACAAGGCTCCGGCTCTGGCAGCTGGAGCCTCAGCCAAACCAGATAACAGCATTTGCCCCAGTTGCTAGAAACCTTTACCATTACCACTCATGAAAACAATTCCCGTTACTGTTTTGAGTGGCTTTCTTGGCGCTGGTAAGACGACGTTGCTGAATCACATCCTCGCGAACCGCGAGGGGCGGAAGATTGCGGTGATCGTCAATGATTTCTCCGAGGTCAACATTGATGCGGCGCTCGTGGAGGGGGAGGGCCAGCTCACGCGCGGCGAGGATCGCTTCGTGGAGCTGTCCAACGGCTGCATTTGCTGTACGCTGCGCGAGGATCTCATTGAATCGGTGACTGAGCTTGCTAAGACAGGCAAGTATGACCAGGTGGTCATCGAGTCGACGGGTATTTCCGAGCCGATGCCAGTCGCTGCCACCTTTGACTGGACCTTCGAGGATGGTTTCCGTTTGGGAGACATCGCGGCGATTGACTCCATGGTGACCTTGGTCGATGCTTCCTCCTTCCTTCCGATGCTCCGCAAGGGCGAAAAGCTTGCCGACGCCGACCGCGCCGCCACCGAGGACGATATGCGCACGGTGTCCGACTTGCTGGTGGACCAGGTGGAGTTTGCCGACCTCATTTTGATTACCAAGTCTGATATTGCTGGGGAAACTGAGACCGAAAAGGTGATCCAGACGGTGCGGGCTATGAACCCGCGGGCGAAGATTGTCCGCGTCTCTCATGGTGAGGTGGACTTGGAGCTGGTGCTGGATTCCCGGCTCTACAACGAGGTAACCGCCCGCACCTATGAGGGGTTTGTGGAGGAGATGGCTACCCCGCACACCCCGGAGACGGAGGAATATGGCATTTCCTCCTTCGTGTTCCGCAGCGATCGCCCGTTTAATAAGGATCGTTTGCTCAAGGCGCTGCGGTCTTCGCGTGGTTTGGTGCGCTCCAAGGGCTTTTGCTGGATCGACAATGATGTGACCGTGGTGCAGTCGTGGCAGCAGGCGGGGCCGAATCTGGAGATCCGTCCGGCTGCGCTGTGGGCGCAGGTGGAGCAAACCCCTGGGTCGGAGATCGTGCTGATTGGTGTGGGCTTTGATCGTGATGCGGTGCGGGAGTCGTTTGAGCAGGCGGTTCTGACGGATAGGGAAGTAGCTGCCATGTTGGGCTGATTCGTGCTACACTCACTTCTATCCCGTGAAGTGAGAAAGGAATCCCAGATGTTGAAACTTGCTGTTATTGGTGGCGACGGTATCGGCCCAGAGGTCACCGCCGAAGCCCTGAAGGTGCTGCGCGCCGTCCGCGATGACATCGAGGTCACCGAATATGACCTCGGCGCGCGCCGCTACCTGAAAAACGGCGAGCTGCTTACCGACGCCGACCTGGATTCCTTGAAAGAACACGACGCCATCTTGCTGGGTGCCATCGGCGCACCAGGCGAGGTTCCCCCGGGAGTGCTGGAGCGTGGGCTGCTGCTGCAGCTGCGTTTTCAGCTGGACCACCATGTGAATTTGCGCCCGGCAAAGCTGTACCCGACGTCGACAAGCCCGCTGGCAAACCCCGGTGAGATTGACTTCGTCGTCGTCCGCGAAGGCACCGAAGGGCTGTACTGCGGTAACGGCGGTAACCTGCGCGTCGGCACGCCACACGAGGTCGCGTCCGAGGTATCCCAAAACACCCGCTACGGCGTGGAGCGCGTGGTGCGCGACGCGTTCGAGCGCGCCATGTCCCGCCGCAAGCACCTGACCCTCGTGCATAAGACCAACGTGCTGGTCAACGCCGGTGGGCTGTGGGAACGCACCGTGGCCGAGGTGGCCACCGAATACCCAGAAGTCACGGTGGAATACAACCACATCGACGCCGCCACCATCTACATGGTGACCGACCCGCAGCGCTACGACGTCATCGTCACCGACAACCTCTTCGGCGACATCCTCACCGACCTCGCCGGCGCCGTCACCGGCGGCATTGGCCTTGCAGCATCCGGAAACATCGACGCCACCCGCACCAACCCATCCATGTTCGAACCGGTTCACGGCTCCGCGCCAGACATCGCCGGCCAGGGCATCGCCGACCCATCCGCAGCGATCCTGTCTGCCGCACTCATGCTGCGCCACCTGGGCGACGTTGAGAACGCCGAGCGCATCGAGAAGGCAGTGGAAGCCGACGTGGTTACCCGCACCGAAGTAAAAACTTCCGAAATCGGAGACAGGATCGCCGCCAGCGTTTAATCTCATGGCATGACTGTTGAACTGGAGGAAATCCAGAATTTCCTGAGCTCTTTCGCTCCCTTCTCCGAACTCGACGAAGCCACCCTGGCCTCGCTCCCGGCGCGCATGGACATGACCTACGCACGCCGGGGCGACGTCATCTTCAACGCGGGGGAGAAAAACCACTACATGTACGTGATCCGCTCCGGCGCGATCGACGTGCTGGACGCGGATGGGGTGCTGCTGGACCGTCGGGAAGCAGGGCGTTCCTTCGGATACTCCACCTTGCCCGAGGACTCAGACTCGCTCTACACGATGATCGCCGTGGAAGACAGTCTGCTGCTGCGCTTGCCCCGCGAACCCTTCCTGGAAGTCGCCGAAACGCACCCCCTGTTCCGCAGCCACTACGCCACCCAAAGTGCGCGTATCCGCGCGGCGGCGAACCAGCTCCGCGACAGCTCCAGCGCCGACGTGCTCCGCACCAAACTCGGCGAATTCATGATCCCCGAACCAGCCCAGATCGCCCCCGGCTCCACCATCCAGGAAGCAGCTGCACTCATGCAGCAGAAAAACGTATCCTCGCTCCTCATCGCGCCGGGAGCCCACCTGGAAGGCATCATCACCGATCGCGACCTGCGCAAACTCGTGGCAACCGGTGGGGATATTCAGCGCCCAGTAGAAGCGATCATGACTCCGGATCCCATCACCGCCACCCCGGAAACACTCGCCTTTGAGGCCATGCTGATGATGGCAGAGCGGGGGATTCACCACTTACCGGTCGTCGATAGTGGCGTGCTCGTCGGTATCGTCGCCTCCGCCGACATTATGCGGCTGCTGCGCCATGACCCGATCTACCTCACCGCCGACCTGTCCCGCAGGAACACCCCCGAAGAGCTCGGGGAAGTCTATTCCAATGCCGCTGACGTGGCGGTGCGCTTCATCGAACGCGGAGCATCCGCTGAGGAAGTGACCGCGCTGCTCACCGTCGCCGCCGACGCCCTGGCACGCAGGCTGCTGCAGCTCGGCGAGGAAAAAATCGGCCCCGCCCCCGTACCCTACTGCTTCGTTGTGGTCGGCTCACAAGGACGCCGCGGCATGGGCTTGGCATCCGACCAGGACAACTGCCTCGTCCTGTCCGACTCCTACAACGAAGCCGAACACGGCGCCTACTTTGAGCAGCTGAGCCAGTTCGTGTGCACCGGCCTGGACAAAGCAGGCCAGGCGCTGTGCCCAGGGGACATGATGGCAATGAACCCGCAATGGCGCATGACGGTGACCGAATGGGTGGCAAAATTCCGCACCTGGATCACCGCGCCCGAGCCCGACGCCCTGCTGCACGCCCAAACCTTCTTCGACTTCCGAGGAATTTACGGTTCGCTGGAACTGGCGGAAGAAGTCCATGCAGCTGCCGTCGAGATGGCACAGGGAGCTGGCCGTATGCACGCGCACCTGGCCGCCCTCGCCGCGCGCCGGGAACCACCCCTGGGATTTTTCCGCGGCTTCGT
Source organism: Corynebacterium sp. NPDC104732 (assembly GCF_055583565.1). Taxonomy (NCBI): domain Bacteria; kingdom Bacillati; phylum Actinomycetota; class Actinomycetes; order Mycobacteriales; family Corynebacteriaceae; genus Corynebacterium; species Corynebacterium sp. NPDC104732. The sequence continues at coordinate 40,725 of NZ_JBVJNS010000008.1, read as the reverse complement.
GCTGGACCGCTCGGGGGAGTATGCACACACACTCGATGTGAAAAAGGGTGGGATTGCGGCGGTGGTGCAGATGGGCCGACTGTTTGCGCTGGCTTCCGGCGCGCCTGAGGTAGGTACGATCGATCGGCTGCGTGCGGTCGCGGGGAAGGCGGTCTCCCAGCAGGGGGCAAGCGACCTTATCGACGCCTACGAATTCCTCTTCACCATGTCCCTACGCTGGCAGGCGGATCAAATCCGCTCCGGGCAGAAAGCGAGTTACCATGTTGACCCAAGCTCGCTCGGAAAGCTTGACCGCGAGCATCTGCGCGACGCCTTCCAGGTGATCAAGTCCATTCAGACCGCGTTGACCACGAAATTCCCGGTGCGCAGCATATGAGACTGTTCAAGCCAAACCCCGCAGTGGCGGACCTGCAGCTCCTCGCCGTGGACATCGAAACCACGGGACTTAAACCCGGACGCGACAAAATTCTGTCCATCGGTTGGGTGCCCGTCAACGGCGACGTCATCGACCTCTCCGGGGCCGGTTACTTCGTCATCTCCGACACCGCTGACGTCAGCTCCAGCGTGAGTATCCACGGGCTTACCGACGACGCCCTCGCCGCCGGGGTCCCCCTGTCTGAGGTACTCCCGGTATTTCAGGAGGCGCTGGGGGAGCGAGTGATGCTCGCGCACTACGCCAGCATCGAACGAGACTTCCTCCGCCATGCACTAGGACGTTCCTTTAAGCCCGACATCGTGGATACCTTCGCACTCGAACGCCGCCATATGGAACGCATGGGAACCTACCCACGCGGCGAGGACCTGCGACTTCCACGCATCCGAGCCCGGTACGAGCTCCCCAACTACCGTTCGCACAACGCACTAACCGATGCCCTGGCCTGCGCGGAACTGTATCTGTGTCTGATAAAGAAATATTCCTTAGGTAGCTTAAGCAACCTGCAGCCGTGAGATGTGTATGATTCACCTATGCGTATTGGACGAATTGCCACCCCAGAAGGAATGACCTTTTGCGTCATTGACGACGAAGGAACCACCGCCAAGCAGATTGCCGGGCACCCATTTGAGGCCCCAACTTACACCGGTAAAGAGTGGCCCCTCTCAGAGGTGCGCCTGCTCGCCCCAATGTTGCCAGGCAAGATCGTGGCACTCGGCCGTAACTACGCCGACCACGTAGCCGAGGTGTTCAAAAAGAGTGCAGAGTCCCTGCCTCCCACCATCTTCATCAAGCCTTCCACCGCGGTCGTCGGCCCTGGTAACGCCATCAAGATCCCTGACTTTGCCACCAAGGTCGAGTTCGAGGGCGAAGTGGCTATGGTGATTAACCGCCCATGCAAGAACGTCAAGGCAGAAGACTGGCAGGACTACGTGCTCGGCTTCACCATCCTCAACGATGTCTCCTCCCGCGACCTGCAGTTCGCCGACGGCCAGTGGGCACGCGCCAAGGGCATCGACACCTTCGCACCGATGGGCCCCTGGATCGAAACCGACCTGTCCAAGTTCGAGTTCGACAACATCTCCATCAAGGCGCACCTGACGCAAAACGACGAGACCACCACGCCACAGGACTCCAACTCCAACCAGATGATCAAAACCTTTGGCGAAATCCTGGAGATGATCACCGCCTCCATGACGCTGCTGCCAGGCGATGTTGTCACCACCGGTTCTCCGGCTGGCACCAAGGAAATGTTCCCTGGTGACTTCATCGAGATCGAAGTACCGGGTATCGGCAAGCTGGGGAACCCAGTCGAGCGGGCATAGGTTTTATTTGAGAAGGCCTTTTGTGTTTCGCCTTCTCACATGTGCGGCTAGGGGGCGGGGGTTAGGGGGGCGTTTTTGCGCCACAGGAGCCGCAACCGTCTCATTTGCCTTAGCTGTCACGGTATTGGGTTGGGGTGATGGCTGCTCAATCTTCGCCCCGACATTACTCTCCCGAAGTTCGGGCTGGTGGGGGGATTTTCAGGGCAACCTCGGGGGCGTAATGTCGGGGTCAACGCTCCTGCAATCGATTCCAGCACCCAGGCAATTGCGCGCCTGAAAAAAATTGCAAGCAACATGGAGACCGAAAAGGGAAACAAGCTGTAACAAAAGTCTTCGCAGGCTCACAACCTTAATGACAGCGAAAGTACGAGTCCTTAAGAAAGAAGGTCGTCATGTTTGCAATGTCCAGCAAGAAGGTAGCAGGAGTAGGCGCTGCTCTGGTGGCAGCGTGTGCATTGTCCGCGTGTGGGCAGAAGCCAGCCGAAGCAGACAGCACTATGCAAGAGGAGAAAGTTGCCCCAGCCGTGGAGCTTGCGGTGCATGGTGTCATTGCACCTCTCGCTGAGCTCTCGGTCATCTCTCCGTGCCTGGAAGGGGATACGGGAGCTAAGTTCACCAGCTCTTTTGGTGTGTCCGGCGACATGCATCCGGCAGCTGATTCGCCGAACCTGCTCGGCACCTTGGAACTGCCAGCAGATGTTCAACCGTCCGATCCAAATGATCCACACTATGTGACGGTGACGTGTGACTCGTCGGGAGCGGAAAGCACAGTCCGAATCGACGAAATGAATGCACACGGAGCCGGTAGCGAAGCTCTCCTGGAAGAGTTCAAGTAAGACAGTTAGGGTTACGTGAATTCAGAAGAGTTATCAGACGCTGCGCGTTTCACCAGGATTTACCGCGAGACGTATCCGAAGGTGCTGACGTATATGCGTCGCCGTACCGACGAAGGTGCTGCCCCCGATCTCACTGCTGAAGTGTTTACCAGGGCGTGGCGAAAGCGCAGCGACCTGTGGCGAGCTAAAACCCCCTTGGCCTGGCTGTACGGAATCTCCCGCAATGTGGTGCTGGAGTTCTATCGCAGCCGAGGCCACGACCAAGAAGCCATGCAGGCGTTGGAACATAATGTTGTGCAGCACGCAGACAAAAACGACGCGGTAGATCAGGCCCTTGACATTGCCGCGGCACTGAAAACCATGCACGAAAAGGATCGCGAGATCCTGTTACTAAGTGCGTGGGAAGACTTAGAGGGCGCTGACCTTGGCGCAGTGCTGGGGGTATCAGCAGGTGCGGCACGTGTTCGGCTGCACCGGGCTCGCGCCCGACTCACTAAGACATTAAACGAGGCATTGACAGAGCAACACCATAAACAACGAAAAGAGCAGTAGGTCCCAATCATGACTTCCAACGATGATTTGGCGCAGCACCGAGCCCTGAAACTGCTGCGTCAACACAATCCAGTCCCAGACGAAGAACTCACCAGCGAGCAACAGCAGGTCCAAGAACAGACCCTTAAGAAAATCCTCGGCGACGAGGCTTCAGAGAATGTGGCGTCGCGAAGAGTAAAGAGGCTGTGGCCGGTGCTTGTCGCAGCCTCGGCGCTCGTCCTGGCTAGCGTCGTGGCCGTTCCAATGCTGAGCCCGCAGCCCGCCGATGCGCAGGAAGTACTCCTCCAGGCCAGCGAAGCCGCAGCGAGCGCCCCAGATTTGGCCGAGGTAGGAATCACCGGGCAACAATTCCAGCGCCGCGTGGACGCAGACAACAGCGGTGAGGTGACTACCTCGATGAAAATCGATGCATCGAACGTGCTGCGGGTCGAGGTAGCAACGAGTCCGGGACCTATCAGCAACGAGCTGAGCACTTTTGCACAGCAGTTGCAGTCGCACAATGGCGAACCGCTCACTATGGTGGCGGAAGCGAACATCGCTGCGGGTGATAACGGGAAACTGGCGCAGATTGTTGCCGAGCACTACGGCGACGACACCGCGCGAGGCATCCTGGAATTCCTCATGCTGCCTGGCGTCAATGCCGAGGCCACGCAAGCCTTCTACCGGATGCTCGCTGAATTGCCCGGCAACAAGGTGGCGAAGAAGCCGGCCACGGAAGCGCTGTCCAACGATGAAGTGGTCACCATTGAGCGCAAGGGAGATGGCCTGGAGATGTCTTTGCTCCCAGCCTCCGGGCGGCTCATTGAAGTGAAGAACCTCATCGCCCCTGGGGTAACCACCACTGTCCAGGCAGCAGGGTTGCTGGGTTGCGTGAACATTGTTGAGCAGGGAGCGCCAGAGAGCGTCAGCCTCGCCTGCGCCGACGGCAATTACCTGCTCACCGACCTCACTTGGGACAACTGGAACGCCCCAGAAGCCCAGGGACGAGGCAACGCATGGGTCAATGATTGCGACCCGAGCTGCGCCGAGGCTGAGCAGAAACAGTACCCAGTTACTGTCACCGTCAGAGAGAAGCGAAACTGCGGCTACAACCTGGATGTGTACAACAAGCTCAACGTCACGTACGGGGAGCAAAAGCCAAAGTATTCCGAGCAGCAGGAAAGCTTCGATATAGGCTGCGCCCAATAGCGCCGGGCTTATCGACGTTCCATCCCCAAGGCTCGTGACCTGACACACCAGCTATTGTTAGGTCATGAGTCAACACTTTGAAGAGCTTTACGCATCCAAAGAACAGGTCTGGTCCGGCAATCCCAACGAAAACCTGGTAGCCACGGTCACCGGCTGGGAACCCGGCACTGCCCTGGATATCGGCTGCGGCGAAGGCGCCGACCTCGCATGGCTGCACGAACAGGGCTGGCAGGTGACCGGAATTGATCCCTCCCCGACCGCGGTCCAGCGCGCGGGGAAGGCATGCCCCGAGGCCTCCTTGCATGTGGGAACTTTTGAGGAGATAGACCTCGGAACCTTCGACCTCGTGGTTGCCTGCTATGTGCCGCTGGCCAAGGATGCGGGCGAGAAGCTCAAGGCCTCCTTGAACCCGGGCGGGACGTTGGTCCTGCTCCATCACGAGTTCCCGGAGCACCAAGCGCCGGAGGACTACCTCATGCCGCACAATGCGCGCGAGCTACTTGGCGAAGACTGGGAGATCAGCGTGGAGAAGAAAGCACGCCACGTGAGTGAAGGCCACGGTAAGCATCACAAGGATGATCTCGTCCTAAAGGCCCAGTGCGCGCAGGATGGTGCGTAGCTTCGCATCCGTTTCCGCAAGCTCAGCGGCAGGATCTGACGAGGAGACGATCCCGCCACCAGCCCACGCCCGGGCAGTGAGCCCGTCGGGAGCCACTTCCGCGCAGCGAATAGCCACCATGTATTCGCCGTCGCCGGATCGGTCGCACCAGCCGACAGCCCCGGCATAGAAACCGCGCGGGGTTTCCACCGCCTCAATGAGCGCCTCGGCGGCATCGACCGGGGTGCCGCAGATTGCGGGGGTGGGGTGAACCAAAAGGGCCAGTTCCAGCGCGTTCATCTCTTTAGAAACCGTGCCGACGATCGGCGTAGCCAAATGCCACATCTCGTCGGTTTTGGTTAACTCTGGAACGGATGGCGCAGAAAGGGAAGAACACACTGGCTCCAGCGCCCGAAGCAGATGCTCGACCACAAAGCGGTGTTCCGCGAGGTCTTTGGCGCTGGCCTGCAGGTCAGCGCCGGCTAGGTTATCGCGGACCGGGTCGTCGTTACGCGGCGCAGAACCGGCGAGCGGGTAGGCCGTGACGGTGGAGCCCTGCAGCTTAATCAGCACCTCCGGGGAGCTGCCGACCAGGAAGCCGCGGCCGACGGGGCCCAGATCGGCGATGAACCCGTCGCAGTGACTGGAGTTGTCGATGAGTCGAGCCGCCACCAGGCGGGGATCTACCGGGGAATCAAAGTCGATGTCCACGGCGCGCGCGAGCACCACCTTCTCCAGCGGGGTGTGCGACAGGGTCCCCACCGCCGCCGCGACGCGCTCCTCATGCTCCCCAGGGGAAGGGTCAAAGCCCGCCACCTGCGCGGACAGCTCAGAACCAGGGCCCACCCGGTAGTAAGCGTGTGGCTCCAGGGGGCCATCCTCACGGATGATCTTTTCTGGCACCGTCAGCGCCGCCGGGGCACCGCGCAAAAAGGGGAGCGCGCCCACCACCATGTCATGCTCACCGGCCTTGAGCGCGGCGACAGCCTCCCACGGGCCCGTGTAGCTTTGCACCGATCCTTGGGTGCGTACAGATCCATGTGCGCGGGAAAGCAGGAAGTCGGGTGCAGTGGTCGGACGCATAGGCTCTATACTATCCAGCATGACTACACGCGTTCGTTTCTGCCCATCCCCAACTGGTACCCCGCACGTCGGCATGGTGCGCACCGCCCTGTTCAACTGGGCATACGCCCGCCACACCGGCGGCAAGCTCATCTTCCGTATTGAGGACACCGACGCCGCACGCGATAGCGAGGAAAGCTACCAGGCCATCATTGACTCGCTCACCTGGCTGGGCATGGATTGGGACGAAGGCGTCGTCAAGGGCGGCCCGCACGAACCATACCGCCAGTCGCAGCGCATGGACATCTACGCCGACGTGTTGCGCAAGCTTATCGACGCCGGTGAGGTTTATCCCGCGTACTCAACGGCAGCCGAGGTGGAGGAACGCCACAAGGCAGCTGGTCAGGATCCGAAACTGGGATACGACAACTATGACCGCGACCTGACCGAAGAACAGATCGAAGCGTTCAAGGCCGAGGGCCGCGAGCCAGTCTGGCGCCTGCGCATGCCTGACAAGGACTGGACCTGGACCGACCTCGTCCGTGGCGAGATCACCTTCAAGGGCTCCACCCAGCCGGACTATGTGGTGGCCCGCTCCAACGGTGCACCGCTGTATACACTGGTCAACCCTGTCGACGATGCCCTCATGGGTATTACCCACGTCCTGCGCGGTGAGGACCTGCTGCCGTCGACCCCGCGCCAGCTTGCCCTTTACGAGGCGCTGCAGCGGATCGGTGTGGCGTCCTTTACTCCGGAGTTCGGCCACCTGCCATTCGTGATGGGGGAGGGCAACAAGAAGCTGTCCAAGCGTGACCCACAGTCCAACCTGTTCAACCACCGCGACGCCGGCATCATCCCAGAAGGCATGCTGAACTACCTGGCACTGCTGGGTTGGTCCCTCGCCGGCGATGAAGACATCTTCACGGTACAGCAGCTGGTGGACAACTTCGACATCAAGGAAGTGCTCTCCAACCCAGCCCGCTTCGACGAAAAGAAGCTGCTCGCCATCAACGCCGACCACATCCGCCTGCTGTCTCCTGAGGATTTTGCTTCACGATTCCGTGCCTACCTGGAGGAGTACACCTCCTTCCCAGCTTCCTATGACGCGGAGAAATTCGCCTTCCTGGCATCGCTGACCCAGACCCGCATCAAGACCCTCTCCGAGGGCTGGGACCTGGTCAAATTCCTGTTCACTGCGGACGCCGACTTGGAGCTGGACGAGAAGTCTGCCCGCAAGAACCTGAAAGAGGACGCGGTGCAGCCACTCCAGGTGGCCATTTCCGTGCTTACGGAGCTGGAGACCTTTGATACGGCTTCGATCGAAGCTGCCCTGTCCAAGGCACTCATCGAGGACCTGGAACTCAAGCCACGCAAGGCCTACGGCGCGCTCCGCGTCGCCATCTCCGGCGCAGCCGTATCCCCACCGCTGTTCGAATCCATGGAACTGCTGGGCAAGGAATCCACCCTGTTCCGCCTCCGTAAGTGCCTGGAACAGACCCCTTACAACGCAGAATAACCACAACAACAAAGCGTGTGACCTGCGGATTTGTACAGGTCGCACGCTTGTGGTTATAGTATTCCTCGTTGCACAGCACAGCAAGTGCTGGAAAACATTGGCCTATGGTGTAATTGGCAACACAAGGGTTTCTGGTACCCTCATTCTAGGTTCGAGTCCTGGTAGGCCAGCTGGTGTTATCACCTAAGCCCCGTTCGTCTAGCGGCCTAGGACGCCGGCCTCTCACGCCGGTAACACGGGTTCAAATCCCGTACGGGGTACAACTGCGCGGATACACAAACCGTGCTCATAATTAAACGAGCCAGCTGGTGATGTTTCACTGGCTGGCTCGTTTTCTTCGTAGCTATGTGCGACTCGCTCATAGAAGTCGGGTTAAGGGACAAAAAGGGGTTAAGGGACAAAAAGTGTGTCCGGTCGGCGTGTCGTCGGCTGGACACTTTTGCGTTTAGCCGAGGGTGCCTTTTTGTATACCGATGTTGTGTTGGTACTCGGTTGGGATAGCGTTGTCGCAAGAGAGCTGGTCGGCCTGTTTCTTGGTTTGCTTGGCTTTCGTTTGGTTGGGTCAAGGCGGTGACTTTGGCGAGTGCGTCTTGACCGAAGCGTTGCTGCCTGGCGATGTCTAGTGGATCGTCAGGCAGTTGCGTTTTTTAAGTGAAGCCACCATTCGATCATTCTTCGTTGTCTCTCCCCGCCCCTGCCTCGGTGCAGGCGCGCGAGGAGTTTTAGTTGTGCGTTGATGCCGCCTTCCAGGCTGTTGGTCGTGGCTTTCCACCGGTGTGGATGTAGTGCGCTTTTCGGCGGTTGTAGAAAGGTGAACAGCCATTTCTTGCGGTGCAGGTGCATCAGGGAGTTGTAGGCCTTGCGCACACGGATGTGGGTGTATTCCCACGCGTCGCCGTTTGGGTTTCTCTCCTTGGGCAGGATGGTCTTTTCATTGAGGAAGTCGTGGTAGAGCTGCCCGTATTCATGCAAGCGTGCGGTCCAGTCGGCGGCTTGCTCTACGGTCGTGATCGTGGTCAGTGTCAGGGCAAGGGCGTAGATTGCTTTGCCGGCGTCGGTGCGGGGACGGCTAGTGGTGTACCTACGGATCACGCGTTGAGCATGAACGAGGCAGCGTTGGATTTTCGTTTTTGGCCAGCAGGTTTTAATGGCACTGTAGGCGCCTTGGCCACCGTCAAGGACTACGCACAGCGGTGGGGCGAGTTGCTTGAGTAGAGCGGTGTAGGCAGCGGTGGTTTCTCTTTTGTCCCAGTGCCAGCACAACACATGGTCAAGGGTGGATGCGATGAGTAGGCAGCCTGCTTGTGTGTAGGTGGCGTCGATGAACACCTGGTCATAGACGCGGTGGGGATCAGGGGCACAGGGGATATCGATGAGCCAGAACGTGTGGAAGCGCCGCTGAAGTGTCCGGCGATCGCATCCCTGATCGGCGCCTATTTCTGTCAAGGATCGCTGCCCGATAGCGTAGCTATGGAAGGCCCTAAAGTTTGCTGCCTGTGTGAGGTCCGGTCTGGATTTGGTGGTGGAGGCGCCGCAGGTTGTGCATCGCCATCTTGTGGTGCCTGTGCTGGTGGTGCCGTTTTTCTTGCATTGTCCCTGGCAGATGGGGCATCGGGGTCGGTTCTTATTCACCTGAGATAGGTAACCGCACCTGCTAGCACAGGTGCGGTATCAATCGCGGTATTGAACGAGGATTGTGTGTTTATAAGACCTCAAGCAATATAAAACAACTGTTTACACGCCCTGAGCAGGTGTTACCACGGAAAGTAGACACACTTTTTGTCCCTTAACCTTATATTGCGTCGCATAAGGGGTACAACTAATTCCCGCTTCACTTTCGTGAAGTGGGAATTTTTGCATCCGCGGCTAGAACATGAACACCGTGGCGTTATTGCCACCCAAGCAGGTAATGAGCTTGTTTGGCGCCGTCGAACAGTGCATGGTGTAACGCTGGTTCGTCACTGGGCTCATCACATCGACAGGTGATTGTAGGTGGTCGCGCACATTCTGCTCGGTGGCATTTAAGCCATCCGTTTGGGCATGCGACACAGCCTTGGCGAACTCGCAGCTGGTATTCTCGCCCGCTGCCACCATCTTGAGTCCAAAACCGTCACCGTAGATGCAAACCGTGGACTTTTGATTATTGATAGTGATGGTTGCGCCGACACCCGGATGCTTCCGAAGCTGATCCATGATCTCCTCAGTGGAGGAAGCCGGAGGAGGGGTGGAGGCCATTGCCAGCTGTGTCTCCTGGGACACCTCAGTAACGGTGGTAACCACGGTTTCTGATGATGTTGGGGCACTAGCAGAGGGGGGCGGTGGCTCATTTTGGCCACATGCAGACAACGCCGCTGCCAGGAGAAGAATCGTTAGCCGTTTCATACCATCAACTTTACGCCAGTAGTAACGGCAGGGAACGGACACCAATTTTTCTGCTAATCCCCGGTTGTGGGTTGCAGGGGTAACGGGCCAAAGAAGAGACTATGGCCTTACAAAAACTGAGGCGCTTAACATTTCGCCCCTGAAAAAGGTGGTGCCTTTCCCCCTGACCTCGTGGTTTACCATGGTGCTCACGGGATAAGAAACGTGGTCTTACACAGCTCGTGGGTGTTTGCGTCATTTGCAGCGGGGTAGGGCGAGGTGTGTATTTAGTGGCCTAATTCATTAGAGGTGGGGTGCCTAGATTAAGGTAACAGTTGGATAGCAAGGAGCTGTGTTTTTCACGGATGCAGCCTATTGGAAGGAGTGAGAAGGTGTCTTCGGACGTGCGCACGGAGTCACTTGCGGGGCTGACCACCGATAGCCCTGAACAAGCGGCCCGAGAATGGCCTCGACAACGAGCCGGCCTGATCGGCGGCGTCGTTTTGGCATTGCTGGTATATTTTATTTTCCCCAGCAACGCGGCCGAAATTGTGTTGAATTCTGATCCGGAAGCTACTGCGGATCTACAGGCTATGCGCATCACAGCCGCTGCGGCGGTTTTGATGGGGGCGTGGTGGATGACGGAAGCTATTCCGCTCGCCGCAACGGCTCTGGTACCTCTGGTGATTTTCCCAGTGTTGCAGGTGGAGGAGTTCGGTAAGGTTTCTGGACCATACGCCTCGCCGACCATCTTCCTGTTCATGTCTGGATTCATCCTTGCCCTGGGCATGCAGAAATGGAATCTGCACCGTCGGCTCGCACTGGTGGTGGTGCTGGCGGTTGGAACGAAACCGAAGCAGCTGATCGCCGGCTTCATGATCGCAACAGGCTTTTTGTCCATGTGGGTGTCTAACACCGCAACCGCCGTGGTGATGCTGCCGATTGGTATGTCCGTGTTGGCGCTCACCGCGGACATCGTCGGCGGTTTCAAGGAACAAAAGAACTTCGCTACCGCACTGATGCTGGGCATTGCGTACTCCGCGTCGATCGGTTCCCTGGGCACGATCATCGGTACTCCTCCAAATGCGCTGCTGGTCGCTTACATGGCAGAAAACCATGACATTCACATTGGCTTCGGCAAATGGATGCTGGTCGGTGTGCCACTGGCAGTGGTCTTCATGGCGATCGCATGGCTCGCACTGGTGACGGTATTCAAGCCGGAGATGAATGACATTCCGGGCGGCCGCGAAGTTATCCAGCGTGAACTGGATGGCATGGGCGGCATTACCGCGCAGGAGAAAATGGTGGGGGGTGTGTTCCTTCTTGCAGCGTTGTCCTGGATTTTCGTTCCATTCATCCTGAAGCTGACCGGCTCGAACCTGCTGCTGTCTGACTCCGCGATCGGTATGACCGCAGCTATCATGCTGTTCCTTATCCCTGCGAACGCGAAAACCGGTGAACGCTTGATGGACTGGACCACGGCTAACACCTTGCCGTGGGACGTGCTGCTGCTGTTCGGTGGTGGCCTGGCGCTGTCGAAGATGTTCTCCAGCTCGGGTCTTTCCCTGTGGATCGGTGAGCTGGCTTCTGGCCTGGCCGTGCTGCCAACGGTTCTGATCATCGCTTGCGTTGCGGCGCTGGTGCTTATCTTGACGGAGTTCACGTCGAACACTGCTACCGCAGCGGCCTTCCTCCCAATCATGGGTGGTGTAGCTGTGGGTATCGGCCTGACCGAAAATGGTGGCGACGTCAACGTGCTGCTGCTCACCATCCCGGTAGCGCTCGCTGCTACCTGTGCATTCATGCTTCCAGTGGCAACTCCACCGAACGCGATTGCCTTCGGTTCCGGCTACGTCAAGATCGGCGACATGGTCAAGGGCGGTATCTGGTTGAACATCATCGCGGTGTTCCTGACCACCATTGTGGTTTACGCACTCGCTGTACCTGTGTTTGGACTAGTGGTGTAAGGGTATACTAGCCTCAGTGCGACACCGCGTCGCACCGTTGAACAAAGGAAACGAATGTTTGAGGCGCTGTATGGCACGCGTAGACGTGCACTGTTAACCGTGATCGGATGGATAGTACTGATCGGAGCGTTGACGATTACAGCGCCCACATTGGATGATGTCCTAACCCCAGGTAACAATGACGCAGGCCCTAGTGCACCGTCCACTAAGGCTGAACAGGTCATAGAAGAAAACTTCCCGGACTCGGATGCGGTTCCCGCGATCCTTACGGTCCGGGGCGGGGATGAAAACGTGGCCAAGGCCCTGGCCACCATCGATTCGGTGCGGGATGAGGCTTCCCGCTTCGGGCCGTCGATTAGCGCTGCATGTCAGCGCCCGGGACCCAACTGCGTCCCAGCCAACCCTCAGGAGGCAATCAGCGCCGACGGCGACACTCACTTGGTGATCGTGCCTGTGACGGGCGACCCAACTACTACTGAGTATCGTGACGATATTAAAACGCTCCGCGCGCAGCTAAGTGAAGCGTTCGACGGGGCAGATCTCACCAGCGATGAGTCACCAGTGCACGTCACTGGACCAGTGGGAATCGTCACCGATACTGTCAATGTGTTTGCTGGCGGCGACAAGGTGCTACTGCTGGCTACGGTGCTGCTGGTTCTTGTGATTCTGCTAGCGGTGTACCGCGCGCCACTCATGGCGCTGCTGCCACTGTTTGCGGTGGGGATGGCAATGCGTTTGGCGCAGACCACCGGAGCGCTAGCAGCTGACGCTGGGCTCATTGAGATTTCAAGCCAAACCGCATCAATCATGACAGTTTTGCTTTTCGGCGTTGGTACGGATTACGCGTTGATTATTACCGCCCGATGGCGGGAGCAGCTGCGCGATACCAGCGATGGGGGAGCTGCGATGGTGCAGGCAATGCGTCGCGTCCTGCCCGTACTACTTTCCAGCGTTGGCACTATCGTGGCGGCCATGTTGGCACTGCTCGCGACTCAATCTCCTGCGCTGCGCGGATTCGGCCCATATCTTGCGCTCGGGGTGATCGCAGCAATGATCGCCTCTCTGACCTTGCTGCCAGCCCTGATGGTGCTCGCGGGGCGTGCGGCGCTATGGCCAACCAAGCCGGAACTTGGTCATGACTCCAAGATTTGGACCAAAGTTGCGGACCTAACCTCCCACAAGCCCAAGGCGGTGCTTGCTGGCTCGGTTGCCCTGATGATTGTCCTGAGCTGCGGTTTGATGAACTACGCGGTTTCCTACAACCTCATGTCCGGATTTCGCGTAGCTACTGATTCTGCTGCCGGTCAAAAGGTCATCGCGCAAGACTTCGGTAAAGGTGAAATAGCGCCGTCCACCCTCGTCATCACCGGACAGAACGCAGGGGATGCGGCCGCCGCCGTTGCCGAGAAACTCCCACAGCAGCTTGACGACGCCGTGAGCCGCGCATCGTTTAGCCCCCGCCAGGATGTCTCTGAGGATGGCTCGGTAGCTAGGGTAGATATCGTTCTCAAAGAAGACCCCTACGAGGTCGAAGCATTCGATCTGCTGAATCGTGCCACCGATACTGCAAAAGAGATTGCCGGGCCTCAATATGATGTCGAAAGCTCAGGTGAAACAGCAATTGCCCGCGATAGTGCGGACGAGGTCACTGCCGACTTCTTGCTGCTCGTGCCACTCATTTTCGTGATCATCGGACTCATTTTGGCCGTACTCCTACGTTCCTGGCTTGCGCCGTTGTACCTAATTGCGACCCTGGCCCTGTCCTTCGCAGCAACGTTGGGACTTGTTGCATTCATCGCTCTTAACGTTCAAGGCGACACAGGATACGGCAGCTTCGTTCCCGTGTACGTGCTGGTGTTCCTCACCGCTCTCGGCGTGGACTACACCATTTTTGTGATGGCTCGACTGCGGGAAGAACTGCACGACAAAACGATGGTGGAAGCGATGCGAAGGGCCATCATTACAACGGGCGGTGTTGTCTCTTCGGCAGGTCTAATTCTTGCTGCGACTTTCGCTGTCCTCATGACACAACCAATCCGCGAACTGTATCAGTTCGGCATGGCCATGATGCTCGGAATTTTGATCGATACGTTCATCATCCGGCCACTCATGGTGCCGGCGATCGTATCCCTGCTAGGGGATCGTGCCCTGCTGCCTAGCAAACCAGGTGTGGCTGCGCGCTAGTACAGGTACACGACAGCGTTGTTACCGCCAGAGCATGTGATGATGCTGCTCTCATCGAGCGAACATTTCATGGTATACATCTGGTCGGTAACGGGGCTGCGCACCTCTACGGTGGGTTTCAACGCATCCTTAACGTTGTCGTACCTCGAGTTGAGGCCGCTTGCTAGCGCGCCCATCACATTAAGCCCGAAATCGCAGGAAGTATTTGGGCCCACAGACACCATTCTTAGCCCGTAACCGTCGCCCTGAGTGCACAAACTAGAGGCAACTCCATTGACGTGGACCGTATCTCCCGGTACGGCGCCTTTCGATAACTCGGCTTGCAGCTGCTCCTGGGCCGGCGTAAGCCCGGACGGGTTCCGAGCAGCAGCCACAGGGGGAGCTGAAGACGCGGACGTAGCCGGCGCCGAGGGGGCGGACGGTGTCACAGTCACCGAAACTGTTTGCGTAGCGGTAGCTGTCGAGGTGACGGCAGATGGTGAAGGGGCAGGGGACGACGCAGGCTCTGGGTTACTGGCGCAGCCAGCAAGCAAGCCAACTAAAACTAAACCAAGGGGTGCTCTCATGGGCGCCAGGATATCTGGGGATGGCATCGTTAAGCCACGCCTGAAATATTCTAACGGGTGAGTTGCCCGCTGTCTGCGGAATGGAAAAAGAGTGAAAAACTGGTCATAACCACTGGGAAATGCAACTTTTCACAAACCCTTCCCATAGCGTTAAAAGGGGCATATGCTGCTGGTATACAACGTTGTATAGCAAGAGCACCCAACATAGATAGGAGAGTGAATGGTAGAGGCGAAAGACATCCGACGCACTGCCGTCGCACCTTCTGTAAAGCGTGCACAGCCATAATCCAATCCTTCGAGAATGCGTCAGAAATGCGCGAAGGTGGAGCTACCAGAAGGAAAGTGCATGAGCAGATCGTCCGCATCAACGGCTCGTTGAGCGCACACTCGGCACCTTATTCCCTACAGAGATCCAGTGGACGTTGTCCCCGCCACTAAGAGGGGGCAAGCGAAACTTCCACCCAGACGCCGACCTAAGTTGTGGCCCACGTTCAATGACAGGCCAATGCGTTATCGAAAGGAAACCCCGCCCGACAAGGCGGGGCACTTCCATGTTGTGAGCTAGCGAAAAAGGTGTTTAACCTGCAGATTTGTTTTAACAAGGCGTGGGCGTTTACTATTTCCTAGTCCGTTACAGCAACGAACAAGCCCCGTTCGTCTAGCGGCCTAGGACGCCGGCCTCTCACGCCGGTAACACGGGTTCAAATCCCGTACGGGGTACTCACTTTAAGAAAAGCAGTCAGCTGGGTTTTACGCTGGCTGCTTTTTGCTTGGGCTTTCTTTTTGGTGGTTTTAAGGGGTTAATCCTCTTTTGTTGTGTGAAACCCGGGAAGCGTTTCCGGGTTAAGGGACAAAAAGTGTGTCCGGTCGGCGTGTCGTCGGCTGGACACTTTTGCGTTTAGCCGAGGGTGCCTTTTTGTATACCGATGTTGTGTTGGTACTCGGTTGGGATAGCGTTGTCGCAAGAGAGCTGGTCGGCCTGTTTCTTGGTTTGCTTGGCTTTCGTTTGGTTGGGTCAAGGCGGTGACTTTGGCGAGTGCGTCTTGACCGAAGCGTTGCTGCCTGGCGATGTCTAGTGGATCGTCAGGCAGTTGCGTTTTTTAAGTGAAGCCACCATTCGATCATTCTTCGTTGTCTCTCCCCGCCCCTGCCTCGGTGCAGGCGCGCGAGGAGTTTTAGTTGTGCGTTGATGCCGCCTTCCAGGCTGTTGGTCGTGGCTTTCCACCGGTGTGGATGTAGTGCGCTTTTCGGCGGTTGTAGAAAGGTGAACAGCCATTTCTTGCGGTGCAGGTGCATCAGGGAGTTGTAGGCCTTGCGCACACGGATGTGGGTGTATTCCCACGCGTCGCCGTTTGGGTTTCTCTCCTTGGGCAGGATGGTCTTTTCATTGAGGAAGTCGTGGTAGAGCTGCCCGTATTCATGCAAGCGTGCGGTCCAGTCGGCGGCTTGCTCTACGGTCGTGATCGTGGTCAGTGTCAGGGCAAGGGCGTAGATTGCTTTGCCGGCGTCGGTGCGGGGACGGCTAGTGGTGTACCTACGGATCACGCGTTGAGCATGAACGAGGCAGCGTTGGATTTTCGTTTTTGGCCAGCAGGTTTTAATGGCACTGTAGGCGCCTTGGCCACCGTCAAGGACTACGCACAGCGGTGGGGCGAGTTGCTTGAGTAGAGCGGTGTAGGCAGCGGTGGTTTCTCTTTTGTCCCAGTGCCAGCACAACACATGGTCAAGGGTGGATGCGATGAGTAGGCAGCCTGCTTGTGTGTAGGTGGCGTCGATGAACACCTGGTCATAGACGCGGTGGGGATCAGGGGCACAGGGGATATCGATGAGCCAGAACGTGTGGAAGCGCCGCTGAAGTGTCCGGCGATCGCATCCCTGATCGGCGCCTATTTCTGTCAAGGATCGCTGCCCGATAGCGTAGCTATGGAAGGCCCTAAAGTTTGCTGCCTGTGTGAGGTCCGGTCTGGATTTGGTGGTGGAGGCGCCGCAGGTTGTGCATCGCCATCTTGTGGTGCCTGTGCTGGTGGTGCCGTTTTTCTTGCATTGTCCCTGGCAGATGGGGCATCGGGGTCGGTTCTTATTCACCTGAGATAGGTAACCGCACCTGCTAGCACAGGTGCGGTATCAATCGCGGTATTGAACGAGGATTGTGTGTTTATAAGACCTCAAGCAATATAAAACAACTGTTTACACGCCCTGAGCAGGTGTTACCACGGAAAGTAGACACACTTTTTGTCCCTTAACCTGCGTTTCCCGGGTCTCGCAGGTGAATCAGGTGAAGCAGGTCCTCGGCCCCCCGGGTTTCTCGGGCTAACCCCAAAGCAAAAACCCCAAAAGACTAAAACAGCAGTGGCAACCCTTGCGCTGCTGTGGTGCTCCAGGAGTAGCTAGCAATGGGCGTCAGGTTGGTCTCGTCTGGCGAGATTTCCAGCACATTGCGCGCGAGGAGGGGGAGCGAGGCGGCCGGTTGCACGATCCCGGAGGTGCCGACGACGATCAGCAGGTCGCATTCTTGAATGAGTTCTTCGGCGCGGGTCCATTCTTTAGTCGGGAGCATCTCTCCGAACCACACCACGCCGGGCCTGATGAGATTCCCGCATAGTGGGCAAGCCGGTGGGGTGTGGGTGAGCTCACCGCGAAAGGGGCGGGAGCAGATGGTGCAGCGGTAGTCGAAGAGGCTGCCATGAAGGTGGATGACCTCTTGGGATCCGCCACGTTCGTGCAGGTTGTCGATGTTTTGTGTGATGACCGGAAAAGAAGCCAGGGCGCGGTGGCCGGCGTTGGGCTCGGCTTCGGAGGCGCGGCGGGCGCGCTCTAAGTACCAGCGCCACATGGGGTCTGGGTTGCGGGCCCAGGCGTCGATGCTGGCCATGGCGGTGGGGTCAACGTTTTCCCACAGGCCGGTTTCGGCGTCACGGTAGGTTTCCAGCCCAGATTCGGCGCTCATGCCAGCGCCGGTGAAGGCGACGATGCGCTGCGCCTTGTCGACGAGCGTCTGGACGGGATCTGGAACCTGCCTCATGCCTTAAGAGGCTAGCTGATTGGCTGCTTCGATGAGCAGCGCTCCCCATTTTTCACCTGCGTCGCGGGGGAAGCGGGCATCAAGTCCGGAGATGGACAGGGCGGCGATAATGGTGTTGCCGGGGCCGAAGACGGGGACGGAGACGGAGGCGAGTCCGGCTTCGCGTTCGGAGAAGGACACAGCCCACCCGTTTTCGCGTACCTCTGTGAGATCTGATGCGGTGAATGCGGCGTCGTTAAGCACGCGTGCGCGGACCTCGTCACTGCCGAAAGCGGCGAATACCCGGGCGGCCGAGCCTGCGGTGAGGGAGAGGCGGGAGCCGACGGGCACGGAGTTGTGGAGCCCCGAGGTGGGCTCCACGGTGGCGACGCAGAGGCGGGTATTGCCGGAGATGCGGTAGAGCTGCACGGATTCGCCGGTCAGTTCCATAATCTGGTGCATGAGCGGGGTGGCGGTTTCGATGAGGAGGTCGCCGTGCCCGGAGCTCAAGGAGACGAGGCCGGGGCCGATGCGCCAGCGACCGTCATCGGTGCGGGAGAGGAATTCGTGGGCCTCGAGGGCCGTCGCGAGGCGGTGCGTGGTTGCCCGTGGCAGCCCGGTGTCTTCGCAGAGTTGGGCTAGGGAGCGAGGACCATCGGCGACGGCCTGCAGGATCAGTACGGAGCGATCCAGTACTTTGATTCCGCTTGTGATGTCACCTGTGCTATCGTGTTCCATGTTATGATACTAACATCTCAATATATGGAATTCAATATCTAAGGAGGAGGCTCTCATGGGTAAGGGATTAACCCTGGCAGAAAAGGTGTGGAACGACCATGTCGTCACAAAAGGCGAGAACGGCTCGCCAGATCTAATCTACATCGATCTCCACCTTATCCACGAAGTCACCTCGCCCCAAGCCTTCGACGGCCTGCGGCTTGCCGGACGCAAGGTGCGCCGCCCGGATCTGACCATCGCCACCGAGGACCACAACGTCCCCACAACAGGGGTGGAAACCGGCGCGATCTCCGAAATTAAGGACATGATTTCCCGCACACAGGTGGAAACCTTGCGGAAAAACGCCGAAGAGTTCGGCATCCGCCTGCACCCGATGGGGGACATCGAACAGGGCATCGTGCACGTCGTCGGCCCGCAGCTTGGCCTGACGCAGCCCGGTATGACCGTCGTTTGCGGTGACTCCCACACCTCCACCCACGGTGCCTTCGGCTCCATCGCCATGGGCATCGGCACCTCCGAAGTGGAGCACGTGCTGGCCACGCAAACCCTGCCGCTCAAGCCGTTCAAGACCATGGCCGTCAACGTCTCAGGCGAGCTTGCCGACGGCGTATCCGCCAAAGACCTGATCCTCGCGATTATCGCCCAGATTGGTACCGGCGGCGGCCAGGGACACATCATCGAATACCGGGGCGAGGCGATCGAGAAGCTGTCGATGGAAGCTCGCATGACCATTTGCAACATGTCCATCGAGGCAGGCGCCCGCGCCGGTATGATCGCCCCAGACCAGGTCACCTACGACTTCCTCAAAGACCGCCCCCACGCCCCACAAGGCGAGGACTGGGACAAGGCTGTGGCGTACTGGAACTCCCTGCGCACCGATGACGATGCCGAGTTCGACACCGTCGTCGAGATCGACGGCTCCGCCCTCACCCCATTTGTCACCTGGGGCACCAACCCTGGCCAGGGCGCGCCACTGGGGTCCGCCGTCCCGAACCCAGAAGACATCGCCGAGGATTCCGAGCGCGCCGCCGCCGAAAAGGCGATCGACTACATGGGGCTGACCCCTGGACAGCCACTGCGGGAGATCAAGATCGACACCGTTTTCGTCGGTTCCTGCACCAACGGCCGCCTGGAGGATCTACGCACCGCCGCCGACATCGTCCGCGGTCGCACCATCTCCCCGGACACCCGGATGCTGGTCGTCCCAGGTTCCGCGCGGGTCCGCGAACAAGCTATCGCAGAAGGCTTGGACAAGATCTTCACCGACTTCGGCGCCGAATTCCGT
This sequence comes from Corynebacterium sp. NPDC104732, assembly GCF_055583565.1. NCBI lineage: Bacteria > Bacillati > Actinomycetota > Actinomycetes > Mycobacteriales > Corynebacteriaceae > Corynebacterium > Corynebacterium sp. NPDC104732. The sequence continues at coordinate 21,113 of NZ_JBVJNS010000008.1, read as the reverse complement.
GCGCCGGGCTGCTCCATGTGCCTTGGCATGAACCCGGACCAGCTCGCGCCGGGGGAGCGCTCCGCATCCACCTCCAACCGCAACTTTGAGGGGCGCCAGGGCGTCGGTGGCCGCACCCACCTCGTGTCCCCAGCCGTTGCTGCCGCAACTGCCGTCGCCGGCCACCTGGCCAGCCCAGCCGACATCTAAAGGAGAGTCATCATGGAAAAGTTCACCACTCACACCGGCGTTGGCGTTCCACTGAAGGCCTCCAATGTCGACACCGACCAGATCATCCCAGCGGTCTTCCTCAAGCGTGTCACCCGCTCCGGCTTCGACGATGGTCTCTTTGCCTCCTGGCGCAAAAACCCCGACTTCATCCTGAACCAGGACGCCTACAAATCAGGTTCCGTCCTGGTCGCGGGTCCCGACTTCGGCACAGGCTCCTCCCGCGAGCACGCCGTGTGGGCCCTGATGGATTACGGTTTCCGCGTGGTTATCTCCTCCCGCTTCGCTGACATCTTCCGTGGCAACTCGGGCAAGGCCGGCTTGCTGGCAGCCCAGTGCTCCCAGGAAGACGTGGAGCTGCTGTGGAAGGTGATGGAGGCACAGCCAGGCCTAGAGCTCGAAGTGAACCTGGAAAACCGCACCATCACCGCAGGCGACGTTGTCGTGCCGTTCGACATCGACGACTACACCCGTTGGCGCCTCATGGAAGGCCTAGATGACATCAGCCTCACCCTGCGCGGCGAGGACGAGATCTCCGCCTTTGAGGCGAAGCGCCCTACCTTCAAACCGGCAACTATTTAACCGGGAGGGCGCTGGCCAAGTAGTCGGCGCCCGTGAGCTCCCCATTGTTGAAGGAGAGCACCCACACCGAGCCCTTTTTGCACGGGACTTCCTCTAGCGGGAGGCGTCCCTTCGCGGAAAGGGCTGCAATCATGTCGGGGATGATCGTGCCCTGGGCCACCACGACCTTGGTGCCGCCCTCGGCAATCAGGTCTTCAAAGCGACGCTGCGCATTGGCCATCTCGCTGATCCAGGCATCATCCCCGAGCAGCGGATCGACGACCACCGGCACCCCCAGCTCGTCCGCGATGGGAGCCGCCGTGGACTGGCAGCGGTCAGGTACTGCGGAGTACACCTCGGTGGGCCCGAACGGCAGCAGCATCGGGGCGAGCATTTCCGCTTGCCGACGCCCCTTCTTATCCAGCGGACGCAAATCGTCATTGCCAGCCCAGGTCTGGCGATCATGGGCTTTGGCGTGGCGGACATACAAGATCCGGGTGGTAGCGGGGAGTCGGAACCGCTTCTCCGCCTTGGTGAGCACAGTGCGGTCGACCTCGTATGAGAGCAACTCTTTAGCCTCGGCGATGCTCACCCAGCGGATCTCATCCACCTCATCGTTGGGGATAAACTCGCCACCGAGCACCTCGCCGGTCCAGTAGTACACCACCTTGGTGCGATCGAGCACCGGGTACGTGACCTTGCCGAGCAGCTTGCCGAGCCGCACCTCAAACCCGGTTTCTTCCTTGATCTCGCGGTACGCCGTCACAGGCAGGGACTCGCCTGGGTCCACTTTGCCCTTGGCAAGTGACCAGTCGTCGTAATGCGGGCGGTGAATCACGGCGACCTCGATGGAGTCCAGATCCGTGACGTCGCCACGCCACAACACGGCCCCGGCAGCTAGGGTGGAGCGCTTGAACTCCTTGGCCGGGTTGGACGCGATCCGCTGAAAACGGCCGGTCACAGCGAGATCATTGTCCACATCCTTGTCGTTTTCGTGGCGGTTCTTCGCAGGATTCTTCGACATGATCTCTTCCTTAACTAAGATGAAGGACGGTATTAGTCACTATTAAAACACGAGGGAAGTGAAGCCGTGGTTAACGTCGCAGTGATGGGGGCGGGTTCGTGGGGCACCACCATTGCGAAGGTGTTTGCCGACGCCGGGAACACGGTTCACTTATGGGCGCGGCGCGAAGAGCAGGCGCATCGGATCCAAATCACCCGGGAAAATGCTGACTATCTGCCGTCGTTGCAGCTGCCGCCGTCGATAAGTGCGACCGCCGACGCTGCTGTCGCCCTGGACGGCGCGGACATTGTGGTGCTGGCGGTGCCGTCGCAAAGCCTGCGCAGCAATTTAGAAAAGTGGCGGGACCTGATCCCCACGGACGCCACCTTGCTGTCCCTGGCCAAAGGTGTGGAACGGGAGACCAACCTGCGTATGTCTGAGCTGATTGCCCAGGTCACTGGCGCGGATCGGGGGCGGGTCGCGGTGCTTTCCGGACCGAACTTGGCGCGAGAGGTGGCACTGGAGCAGCCCGCCGCCACCGTGATCGCCTGCGAGGACGAAAACCGGGCGAAGCTAGTGCAGGCGGCAGCGTCGGCGCCCTACTTTCGGCCCTACACCAACCACGACGTGATTGGCTGTGAAATCGGGGGCGCCTGTAAAAACGTCATCGCCCTGGCTTGTGGCATGGCCGTGGGTAAAGGGCTAGGTGAAAACACGCTGGCCACCCTCATTACCCGCGGGCTGGCGGAGATTACCCGGCTCGGGGCGTCACTTGGCGCCGACCCCCGCACCTTCTCCGGGCTGGCGGGACTCGGTGACCTAGTTGCCACCTGTTCGTCCTCCCTGTCGCGTAACCGCACCTTCGGTGAACGCCTGGGGCGGGGGCAGACCCTGGAGATCGCCCGGGCGGCAACGAACGGTCAGGTCGCGGAGGGCGTCATCGCGTCCCAAGCGGTGGCGGCCCTGGCGCAGCAGCAGGGGGTGGACATGCCGATTACCCGCGCGGTGTTCGCTGTCTGCCATGAAGGTATGGGCGTGGACGACATGATTTCGGCACTCATGGGCAGGTCAAAGAAATCGGAAGTGAACTAACCCGGGTACCATGTACCCGTGCCCAACAATCGTATTAAAGTAGCAGTCGTTTACGGAGGCCGTAGCTCCGAGCACTCCGTCTCCTGTGTGTCCGCAGGAGCCATCATGAGCCACATCGACCAGGAAAAGTACGAGGTCATCCCGGTCGGCATCACCCAAGACGGCCAGTGGACCGTCGGTGAAACCGACCCTAGCAAGCTGGTGAAACACGACCGCACCCTGCCTAGCGTTGAACTCACCCGGCGCATCAGCCTCTCCGTGGAGCCAGGTACGAAGGGGCAGCTCCGCTTCGACGACGGCTCACTCTACGCCACCGCAGACGTCATCTTCCCCGTTCTGCACGGCCGCTATGGTGAAGACGGCACGATCCAAGGCATGTTCGAGCTCTCCGGCATCCCGTTCGTCGGCCCGGGCGTACTCAGCTCCGCCTGCGGCATGGACAAGGAATACACCAAGAAACTGATGGCGGCCGAAGGTCTGCCGGTGGGGCGGGAAGTGATCCTGCGGGGGCGCACCGAGCTTACCGACGCCGAACAGCAGCTCCTCGGCCTGCCTGTGTTCGTGAAACCTGCTCGCGGAGGCTCCTCCATTGGTATTTCCCGGGTCACCCAGTGGGAGGATCTGCCTGCTGCCGTGGCGCTTGCCTTCGAACACGACGGCAAGGTCATCGTGGAGGCGGAGGTCGTGGGTTCTGAAGTGGAATGCGGCGTGCTCCAGCACCCAGACGGCACTCTGGTGGCCTCGTACCCGGCGCAGCTGCGCGGTACCGCGGATTCCGACGAAGGTTTCTACGGCTTCGACACCAAATACCTTGACGACGTGGTCACCGCCGACATCCCGGCTGCCTTGCCGCAGGCGCAGCTGGAGTTGGTGCAATCACTTGCGATTGAAACATTCAAAGCGATGAACTGCGACGGGCTGGCGCGCGTTGACTTCTTCATCACCGACAAGGGGCCGGTGCTCAACGAAATCAACACCATGCCGGGCTTTACCCCAATTTCCATGTATCCGCAGATGTTTGCGGCCTCCGGCATCGCCTACCCGGACCTACTGGATACCTTGATCCAGCGGGCCTTGGTGCGGGTGCGCTAACGCGCCGTGGTGTTCGCCGCGATTGCCTTGCTCACAGAGGTGATCGCGGCGTTTCCGGCGCTGCTCGGCATGGACATCGCCACGTTCACATCCCGGCCGAGGGCAAAATATGTTCCCGCAGTGGTGCCATTGGCAAGCAGCGTGTCCTCAAACCATGGGATCTCATCCACCTGGTTCAGCTGCGCGCCAGCCTGGTAACCTGCCGGGTCCGCTACACCGCACCGCACCACAATTGGTTCGTGCCCTGGTTTGACCCAGGCGAGCAGGCCCGGGTAGTCCTCTGGCAGGGCCGCCCGGGTGTAGCCGTCCGCCAGATCCTGGGGGAGCGCCGGCAGCAGGGCCCGGCACTGCGGGTCGGTGGCGTGCGGGGCCGCGAGCTGCGTCAATGGGATCGGGTTCGGTGCGGAATCAGTCTTCTTTAGCTGCGCCATCGCATCCGACAGGTCCGCCACTGGGGTGTCCGCCCGCTTGGCGGCAGTGGAATCCATGGTCACCGCCACCACTGGGAAGGTGTCCACCGAGTACCAGGTCTGCATTGTCGATCCTGGGGTGGCGTCGATAATCTGCAGCCACTTGGTGCCGGCATCCTCTGTCAGCGTCGACAGCTCGGTGTATTGCAGCGGCAGCGTCACACCACAGCGCAAAGTGACCCGGTCCAGGGAGTTGGACGCCCAGGCCGCAGCGCCCGCCGGGGCAGGCTCCGCCAACTCAGCGCGACCATGCCCCAGCACCTTCTTCGGAAGATTGTCCAACAACGCCTGACACTCAGCAGAATCGGCGTCGGGGGAATCCAACGCGGTCATACTCACCGGCTGGTTCGCTGCGGTGGAATACACTAGCTTTGCCCCGACCAGGACACCGACGGCCAACACGACGGCCAATCCAAGTGCGATATAAAGAGGTGTTCTATTAAGTTGGGAAGCTGCAGGCTCGGTCATAAATACCCAGCTTAGCCAGTGAAGTGAAGGAGCCACATGAAACACCCCCAGCAGACCATCGGCGATATTGGGGAGCGCGAAACCATCGCCCGAATCGTGGCGGTTGCGCCGTCGTCCCGCAATGGCGATGACGCCGCGGTCCTGGGGCAACCGGCGCCCAACTCCCGCACCGTGGTTACCACCGACATGCTGGTGGAAGGGAGACACTTCCGGCAGGACTGGTCCACGCCGGAAGAAATCGGCAAGCGGGCGATCTTGCAGAACTTCGCAGACATTGAAGCGATGGGCGCCCGCCCTGTCGCAGCGGTACTCGGGCTCTCTGCCCCGGAAAGCACTCCGATCGACACCGTAGAAGGCATCGCCCGCGGTGTGGAAACCCAGGTGGCGTTTTACAACGCAGAACTGGTGGGCGGCGACATCACCAGTGGTGACATTCTCACCCTGTCCGTCACAGCGATCGGGTCCCTCGGTGGCTCCGCAGCACCACTGACCCTGGATCGGGCCCGGCCCGGGCAACAGTTGGTGGCAGCAGGCCGCATCGGATACTCGGCCGCCGGGCTGGCATTGCTCAGCGAATACGGACGCGAGGCAGTACCCGAGGAACTCATGCCCCTCGTGCACGCATTCGTCAGCCCCAGCTTGCTCCCTGGACGTGGCGTGATCGCCCGCGCCACCGGCGCAACCTGCATGACGGACAACTCAGACGGGCTGGTCGCGGATCTAGGAACCATCGCCGGCCGATCCCGCGTCACCATCGACCTTGACCCTGTTGCTATTGCACCAGATGAACTGCAAACACAGGCCGGTGAGCTCCTCGGCGTTGACCCATGGACCTGGATCCTCGGCGGTGGGGAAGACCACACCCTGCTCGCCACCACTGCCCGCGCGGTGCCCAGCGGTTTCCGGCCCATCGGCCGGGTACTCAAGGCCAGCTCCCACGGCGTCCTCCTCGGCGGCGAAACTCCAGCCGTAACCTCCGGGTGGGTGAGCTTCTAATGCATCCATCGTGGGAACCAGTATTCGCGGACATCAAGGCCGACTGCGTGGCGATGCGCCAGAAAGTGGGCCAGAATTTTCTGCCCCCGGAAGCCGACGTCTTCCGTGCTTTCCGCACCCCGTTTGAGGACGTGAAGGTGCTCATCCTGGGCCAGGATCCGTACCCGACCCCCGGCCACGCGATGGGGCTGTCCTTCTCCGTGGCCCGCGACGTGCGCCCACTGCCACGTAGCCTGAACAATATTTACGCGGAGCTCAACGCAGACCTCGGCATCCCAGTTCCACAGCACGGGGATCTTTCCGCCTGGGCTGAGCAGGGAGTGATGCTGCTTAACCGAGTGCTCACTGTCGCGCCGGGGCAACCGGGGTCGCATCGTGGTTTGGGGTGGGAACCGATCACCCAGCATGTGATTGAGGCGCTCGTGGCCCGGGGTACCCCGCTGGTGGCGGTGCTATGGGGGCGCGATGCCCAGTCCGCGACGCGGTTTCTTGGGGATACCCCCATCATCGCGTCTGCGCACCCGTCGCCACTATCAGCGCGCAGGGGTTTCTTTGGCTCCCGGCCGTTTTCGCGCGTTAATGAACAACTAGTTGCACTAGGCGCTGAGCCGGTGCAGTGGGAGTTGTAAACTAAACAACTATGTCTGGGGTAGCACGACTTGATGGGCATGGCTTGATTAATTGGGCAAGCCGAGCTGTGGCATTGCTGTCACAGCGCTGTGAAGAGATCAATGCGCTCAATGTGTTCCCAGTTCCCGACGCCGATACCGGCTCGAATATGACGCACACGATGGAGTCCGCGCTGGCTGAGGCGCAGCGGCTCCCGGAGCAAGCGCAGGCGGATGTTGCACAGGTAGCTGCGGCGCTCGCTGCCGGTGCGGTGCGGGGCGCCCGGGGAAATTCAGGTGTGGTAATCAGCCAGGTGCTTCGGGGCATCGCCACGGCTGCTGCCAGTGGCGAGCTGGATGGTGAGGCGGTCCGGGAGGCGCTGAACGTGGCACTGGATATGGTGCTGCGGGCGATTGTGGACCCGGTGGATGGCACGGTGGTGACCGTGCTGCGCGCCACTGTCGCCGCGGTCAACGATGCTGCCGATAGCTCCCTCGAAGCGATCGTGGGCACCGCGGTCAGTGCGGCCCGGGTGGCGCTGAAGAAAACGCCGTCGCAGCTGGAGGCGTTGCGGGAGGCGGGCGTCGTCGATGCCGGCGGGAAAGGCTTTGTGCTGCTTCTCGACGCCCTGGCCGACGAAATCGGGGGTACCGATTGGAACTCAAGCACCCACACCATTGCCCACGGTCACCACAGCATCCCGGCCGAGCTGGAAGTGATGTTCTATATTTCGGACGCTGACCTGGATGAGCTCACGGCAACGCTCACGCCGTTGGGCAACAGTCTGCTCATCGCCCGCGACTCCGAAACGAGCGGCCAGGTGCACATTCACAGCGCGGTGGCCGGTAGTGTCATTGAGCAGTCCTACCAGCGCGGCACCATCACTGATCTGCGCATTGAGGTGCTGCCCGGAGTGGAGCAAGCGCCGAAGGTCAACCGGCTGGTGCTCGCGATCGCTCCGGCGGGGCCGATCGCCCAGCTGTACTCCGAATCGGGAGCGACGGTGATCACCCGGGGCACCGGAGACATCGTGTCTGACATCGTGGCCAAGGTCCGCTCTGCCGCGGTGGACGAGGTGATCCTGCTGCCGAACGGCATGCTGGAATACGGCGAGCTGGTGAACGCGGAACTGGCCAGCCACGCCATCGATGCCGCCATGCACATCCTGCCTACCGCCCGGCTCGTTTCCGGGATCGCGGCGCTGGCGGTGCACGATCCTGGCCAACCGTTAGCCGTGGACACCTACGCCATGGCGGAAGCTGCCGGTTCCATGCGCACGGCCGTGCTTACCCGCGCCGACAAGGCACGCCTCACCCAAGCCGGAGCCTGTTCACGCGGAGACGTCCTGGTCACCTCTGGCGCGGACACCGTGCTGGTGGCCGACGATGTCCAAGATGCCACGGAGAAAACAGTATTGCGGCTGCTGCAGGGCGGGGGAGAGCTGGTCACGCTCCTGGTGACGAACGAGGCGGCGCGGGAATTGGACCTCGAGAAGCTGCGTGCGTCGCTCGGCACCCGCAGCGACGTGGAAATCATGGTGTATCCGGCGGACGGCATCGACAAGCTTGCCGAGATTGGCGTGGAATAATGCTCGGCTGGTCTGACGAACGCGCCCTGGCAGACCTGCTGCCCGCGAAAGAGGCAGCCAAAATTACCAAAGCGTTCGGCTACACCACCGCCTATGAACTCCTCACGCACTTCCCGCGCGCCTACTCGCACCACGGCAGCGCCGTTTCCATTGACAATGCTGAGGAAGGCGACCAAGTCACGCTAATCGGCACGGTGGTCTCGGGCGGAACCATCCGCACCCGCAGTGGAAAGAAGCTCACCAAGGTGCGCATTTACTACGGCCTCGGTGAAGTTGAAGCCACTTTCTTTAACTCCTGGCTCGCCGAAAAACAGCTCCGCCAGGGCGTGAACGTCATGGTGTCTGGCAAAGTGAAATACTTCCGCGGCAACATCGAAATCTCCCACCCCGATTTTGTGGTGCTGCCACAGCCAGGGGAGAAACCCCGCAAAGCTACCGGTAAACTCAAAGACCTCTCCGCCTTCGCCTCCACCGAAGAACTCGAAGCACTCCTGGCCACCCTCGAGTACATCCCGATCTACCCCGCGAAAAAGGGCTACACCGCGTGGGGCATGATGGGCGCCGTGCGACACCTCCTCGCCCAGACACCACCCATCCCAGAGCCCCTCGATGAGTTTCCGGATTTCCTCGTCAGCTTCGATGACGCCCTGCGCGGTGCGCACTTCCCAGACGAACGCGGGCCACAACCTTTCATCGACAGGCTGAAATACAGCGAAGCTCTCGGGCTCGCCTTGGTCCTAGCGCTACGCCGCGCCGACACCGAGGCCCAAAACGCACCCGCGTGCGCAGCAACCGACACTGGAGTTCGGGCCGACTTCATGGCACGGCTGCCGTTCCCCCTCACCGCCGGGCAATCTCAGGTGGTCTCAGACATTACCGGCGACCTCGCCCAGGAAACCCCGATGCAGCGCCTCCTTCAAGGCGAAGTCGGCTCCGGAAAAACCATCGTCGCCCTCATCGCCATGCTCCAAGCCATCGATGCAGGCCGCCAATGCGCGCTGCTTGCCCCCACCGAAGTACTCGCCGTGCAACATGCCCGCAGCCTCACCGCCACGCTTACCGACGCCGGACTGCCCACCTCCGTGGTCGCCCTCACCGGATCTATGCCCGTCAAACAGAAAAAACAAGCGCTGCTCGACATTGTCTCCGGGCAAGCCGACATCATCGTTGGCACGCACGCACTTTTCCAGGACACCGTCGAATTCTTCGATTTGGGGCTCGTGGTCGTCGATGAGCAGCACCGCTTCGGCGTGGAGCAACGCGACCGCCTGCGCGGTAAGGGGAGGGGCGATATCACCCCGCACTTGCTCGTCATGACCGCCACGCCCATCCCACGCACCGTGGCAATGACCTTCTTCGCGGACCTCGCCACCTCCACCCTCAAAGAACTCCCGCAGGGCAGGCAAGAAATCCAAACTTCCGTGGTCCCCGAATTCAAACCCGACTGGGTGGCGCGCGCCTGGGAGCGGATCCGGGAAGAAGTCGCGGCAGGACGGCAAGCGTTCGTGGTGTGCCCGCGCATCGAAGGCGAAGGCGGGGTACTGGAAACCCTGGAAGTGGTCCGGGGAGTGTATCCGGAGCTATCCGTGGCCATGCTTCACGGGCGCATGAGCGGCGAAGAAAAAGACCACGTCATGGCAGACTTCGCCGCCGGAGGGATCGACATCCTCGTTGCCACCACCGTCATCGAAGTCGGCATCAACGTCCCCAACGCCACCGTCATGTACATCCGGCAGGCCCACAACTTCGGTGTGTCGCAGCTCCACCAACTCCGCGGCCGCGTCGGACGAGGATCCCACAAATCGCTGTGCCTGCTGCACACCGACATGCCACCCGAATCCGCTTCCTACGAACGCCTCACAGCTGTCGCCGCCACCACCGACGGCTTCGAACTCGCCGAACTCGACCTGCGCACCCGCCAAGAAGGCGACGTCCTCGGCACCGCCCAATCCGGCACCCGCAGAAGCATGAAACTCCTCAGCCTCATTCACGACCGCCCCATCATCGAACGGGCCACCACGGACGCCACCGCCATGGTGGCCAGGAATCGGACATTAGCCGAAAAACTCGTGACCGGGATCGAGGGTCAAGACTTTTTGGACAAGAGTTAGACTAGACGCATGAAAATCTGTGCCCCCTTCGCAGGAATAGTGCGCTATGTCGTCGAACCTGGCGCCACCGTCGCCACAGGAGACACCCTCGCCATGGTCGAAACCGTCAAACTCGAGGCGCCCGTCGTCGCGCCGGGGCCAGGGGTAGTGGGCCCGTTTGCTTTCGAGGATTTTGCTGACGTCACCGGTGGAGACGTGCTGCTGGAGGTCGGAGAGCTGTGAACCGCATCATTTCCGGCGAAGCCCGTGGCCGTAAGATCAAGGTCCCGCCAGAGGGCACCCGCCCGACGTCCGACCGAGCCCGCGAAGGGCTGTTTTCCTCGCTCCAGGTGCGCTTCGGTTTCGAGGATTCTAACGTCCTTGACCTGTTTGCCGGCTCCGGCGCCCTCGGGTTGGAAGCGGCGTCCCGTGGCGCGGAGCACGTGGTGCTGGTGGACAACTCCCCGCAGGCGTGCGAGGTGATGCGGTACAACGCGGGCGTCGTGAAACACCCGCGCGTGGACATTGTAGAGGCGAAAGTGTCCGTCTACCTGGCCGGCGCGCCCCGCGACTACTTCGACATGGTGCTTATCGACCCGCCCTACGAGCTTGCCGACGACGCAGTGCTTGACATGCTGCACGCGCTGACGCCATGCCTGGCCGATGGGGCCGCGGTGGTGGTGGAACGCCATGTAGACTCGCCGGAAACGGCGTGGCCGAAGTGGTTCGTGCCGACGACCCAGAAGCTCAAGAAGCGGACCTACGGCATTGCCCGCATGGATATGGCCGTCTTCCACAAGGAGTTAGTATGCGAGTAGCCTGCCCTGGTTCTTTTGACCCGGTGACCCTCGGCCACCTCAACATTTTTGAGCGCAGCGCGGCGCTGTATGACGAGGTAGTGGTCCTGGTGACGTACAACCCGAACAAGCAAGGCATGTTCACGGCGTCCGAACGAGTCACCCTCATCGAATCCGTAGTGTCCCACCTGCCGAACGTCACCGTCGATTCCTGGTCCGGGCTGCTCGTGGACTACACCACCGCGCACAACATCCCGGCCTTAGTCAAGGGGCTGCGCTCCTCACTCGACTACGAGTACGAGCTACCGATGGCGCAAATGAACAAGCGCCTCTCCGGAGTGGAAACCAACTTCCTCATGACCGACCCGGAGCTCGGGTACATCTCTTCGACCTTGTGCAAAGAGGTGGCTAAGTATGGCGGATCGCTGGAAGGGCTGCTGCCGCTGCAGGTGCAGGAAGCGCTGCGGGAGAAGCTTAAATAACGGGGCGAAGCAGACCACTGTTTCGGGCCCATGGGATAAACTCTCCTCGTTTGAAGGGCAGTCTGTATTCGCTTTCCAACAGATCGTCCGCTAAGGCAGATGCCATGTCCTCGGGGACGAGCTGTTCGTTGATAGCTTCGCACACGAGGCCCAAGGTGCCTTTCATGGTGAGCTTGTCTCTTTTTGCTAGTCGGCGTGCTTCTGCATCATCGACAACAATCGTATGGCCATGCACATACCCTAATGCCAGCACTGCGCACTCTCCGGCGTTATGTCCTTCTTCGTCGACGAGGTAGTTAGCGTAGTGAGCAAATCGTTGGAGGACGCGGAGGTCTTCGCAGCGGTCGACGGAAATCCACGAGGCATCGAGAACAGAGTTCACTTGAGGTAGTTGGTGAGACTTCTGTTTCAATTCGACGTGAACGTGCTGAGGAACTACTACTGTCCGGTCTCGTGTGAGGTACTTGAGTATTCCCACCCAACTGCATTTAGCGAAATGGAGGAGTGGGCCAGTATCGAAGACCAGAACATCGGACATTAGAGATAGCCCCAAATTTCTTCCTTTGCATGCTGAGACCTTGTGGGTAGGTCATCTGGAGCAAAGGTCCCTCTTAGCAAATCCAATGCGCGCCGGTCAGTCAATAGTTCTTTGCGGTACATGTCGAGAATTGCCATTTGATAAGAGCGTGGCAAGGTTGTATCGCCGAACTCCTCGGTGTTGAGCAAGCCGAACTCGACGATGTCCGCTTGGGTTGTTCGGTATTCGCGAATGTCATTCATCTCAGGGAATGAAATCAGTTCCAAGTCACGGAGCCTATGAGCCAAGGTCGACATATCAACCCGGTACATGCTGGCCATGATGACAGCAGCAGACCGGTCTCCCTTTTCGGATCTCAGTGAGCGCCACAGGGTTTCAATCTTCGGTGGAAGCAGCAACGCACGTGCAAAACGATCGATCAGTCCTTCTAGACGGGTCTCATCAACACCTGCAATCTTGTGATCGATGACGTAGTCATCTGCCAACAAGAAATGGCCAAATTCATGTGCGGCAGCTAGTCGCCTCCGGCCCGGCTTGGCCGAGCTGTTGACAAATCCTACTGCTCCTTTTCTGAGCATGATGAGGCCTGCATCTGCAGAATCGGCGCCAATGTCTTTGGAGAAGATCAGCAATCCGATTCGATCTAGTGCTTCTCCGAGCCCGGTCAGCGGTTCGGATGTGCTTTCGCCAAGAAGAGCGCGAGCTTTTGCCGCCATTGCTTCCGCTTCTTCGGGGCAGGAGGGGGAGTGAAAGGCTTCCGGAGGTTCAGGTAAGAATCCGGTCTCCGAGTCCACAAACTCAACATCCGATGCGATGGAATCGAGGATCTTGTCGATAGCAGAATCCGCAGTGGATAAACCATGGGAAGATCGGTGAGAAACAATGGCCGGAATGGGATCACGGAACAAAGAATCCATGCTAATTCCCAACGCGCGGCTGAGGTCTAGGAGCTCTAATGCAGAAATGCGTCGTGTACCGCGTTCAATCTTGCTTAGGGCCGTTCTGTCGACAGATAGCTGATCTGCAAGTTGATCTTGGGTAAGCGAAGCACGCTCACGGGCTTGCGAGATTCGACGACCAAGTTCCTGAGTTGAGACTGCTTCCACGTGTGCGATTATCGCACAAACTGGCCTTGGAGTCTATCGTACATCTACGCTTGTAAAATGTCGTGGGTGGCCCTTCTCCTTCTGATTCTCTTCATTGTCGCCCTCGGTTCTGGCCTGCAGCGCGTTGCTGGCATGGGGCTGGGGCTGATTGCAGCACCCATTTTGGCCATCGCCATGGGCCCGGTCCACGGCGTGATGGTGGTCAACGTACTTGCGATGGTGAACGCAGCGATGACCGCATACACCGTCCGCGAACATATCGACTGGAAGCGGTGTCTCTACATTGGCTCGCCGATGGTGATCGGTGCAATGGCCGGCGCCCTGCTGATCAAGCAAGTCTCCAACGCACTGCTGCTCATCCTCTTCGGCGGATTGATCCTGGCGGCCCTGTTCATGGTGTCTGCTTTGAAGGGACGCATGCCTGAGCCGAAGGGTCGCGCTCCAATGCTCGTCACCGGCATTATCGGCGGCTTCACCAATACACTGGCCGCGGTGGCCGGTCCCGTCATTACCGTCTACGCGCAGGCTGCCCGCTGGGAGCACAAACGCTTTGCCGCCACCTTGCAGCCACTTTTCGTGATCTCCGGAGGCATGTCCTTCCTGGTGAAGACCCTCATGGGTGCCGGAAACGTCGGCGGAACATCCCCATGGGTGTGGCCGGTTGGCCTGCTGGGCATGTTCATCGGCATTTTCTTGGGCACCCAGTTCTCTAAGATCATTCCTCGAGATAAGGCCCACAAAATGGCATTGTTCCTCGCCGCTGCCGGTGGCGTCTCCGCACTGGTACGAGGGGTTATCGCGTTGTAGAAACGCAAAATCTCCATATCCGCATCGGTGCAATCAGAATGAAATCGCCCGGATGGATATGGAGATTCGAGGTCTAACGGAAGCTGAGCGCGACTGCAAGGGTGGCTCCGGAAAAGATCAGCATTCCGAGACAGTTGACCCAAAAGCTTTGCTTGAGAAACTTGGCCTTGAAGTGGGCGATGGATGCAGCGAGAAAATAGGCCACAGCTCCTGCGGTGGCTGAGATACCTATGCCGTAATGCCACAGGCCAACTATCAGTCCTGCTACTGTCAACATCTTGATGTAAATCAGTGCCCACCACCATTGCCGCGGGAATTGAACGCCATCGAGGCAGTCGGCAATGAAACGCATCGGTTTTACTGACATCGCAGCATCAGCGAGAAGTATGAACGCGAGCGGAAGGTAGACCAGGTTCATCGCGCCTCCAATGTCTTCACTGCGATCGCTATTCGGCTTCTGGCTTCCGACGCGGAATACAGCCCTGCAGCCCAGCCGATGAGGATTCCCAGGTAGGCGTCGTATAGAACGTCGCCGGCAACCATGTCTTCTTGTTTTGTCATGCCAAGAAACAGCGGTTGCAGTCGACTGAGCGTAGCGGAGCGTTCGCTGATGAGCGCTGCGCAATATGCACGGGAGAGTTCGTCGTGGCTGGTGAAAAAATCCAGAAAGGCTTCAATGCTGGAGGTGAGGTTCAAACCCGTGATTTCATTGTGAATGTCGCTGATCCAGTCTTCGACAACTCTGATCAAAAGGGATTGTTTCGAGCCAGTTTTCATCACGGTTCCAACGCTGACGCCTGCCTGGGTGGCAATGTCTCTGATGCTGGTTTCGGAATATCCGTTGCTCACAAATAGCTCGCGTGAGACATCGAGAATCTTTGCCTCTGTCTGCTGGCGTTGGTGAGCTCGAGTTGGTGAGTGAACGTGTTCAGTGAACATGTTCACCACTGTAGGTGGGGTTACTGAGGAACGCAAGAAACGCAAAATCTCCATATCCGGATGGATATGGAGATTTGGCAGGGTTCTAAAGCAGGGAAGACAAGAACGCCTGCGTGCGCTCGTGCTTCGGGTTGTCCAGTACTTCGGCAGGGGTGCCGGACTCCACCACGACGCCGCCATCCATAAAGACAATCTGATCCGCGACCTCGCGGGCAAAGCCCATCTCGTGCGTGACGACGAGCATGGTCATGCCCTCATCCGCCAGCTCGCGCATCACACGCAGAACTTCGCCGACGAGTTCTGGGTCGAGGGCAGAGGTTGGCTCGTCGAAGAGCATGAGCTTTGGCTTCATGGCCACGGCGCGTGCGATGGCGACGCGCTGTTGCTGACCGCCAGAGAGCTGGACTGGGTAGGCGTCGGCTTTGTGCTCGAGGCCAACTTGTTTCAGCAAAGACATGGCCAGCGAGCGGGCTTCGGACTCCGGTACTCCCTTCACCAAAATAGGAGCCTCAATGATGTTCTCGATCACGGTGCGGTGTGGGAACAGGTTGAACTGCTGGAACACCATGCCGATGTCTTGGCGCTGCTTGGCAGCTTCCTTTTCGGAGATCTCGTAGAGGACGCCGTCTTTTTCGTGGTAGCCGATGAGCTCACCGTCGACGTACAGGCGGCCGGCGGTGATCTTTTCCAGGTGGTTCACGCACCGCAGGATGGTGGACTTGCCGGAGCCGGATGGGCCGATGAGGCAGGTCACGGAGCCGCGCGGTACTTGCAGGTCGATGCCTTTGAGGACATGCAGTTGGCCGAATTTCTTTTGGATGCGCTGGGCATCAATCATCAGTTCCGACATTACTTCTCCTCGGTGATTTCGATGTTGCCTGGGAGTCGACCTTCGGCGTCGGCAAGCGCGGCTAGTTGGCGGGCGGTGAGTTGCCGGCGGGCGCCGCGGTCGTAGTACTTCTCCACGTATGTCTGGATGACCATGAGCAGGGAGGTGATGGCGAGGTACCAGGTGGCGGCGACGAGCAGCATAGGGACCGGCTCGAAGAGGGCGTTCGAGATGTCCATTGCGCGGCCGTACAGTTCACCGGCGTAGGGGATGGCGATGACCAGGGACGTGGTCTTGAGCAGCGAGATGAATTCGTTGCCGGTTGGCGGGACGATGATGCGCATGGCCTGTGGCAGTACCGTGCGACGCATCGTCTGCCACCAGCTCATACCCAGCGCTTTGGAGGCTTCCACTTGCCCTTCTGGCACCGCTTGGATGCCGGCGCGGACGATTTCGGCCATGTAGGCGCCTTCGTTCAGACCCAGGCCCATCACCGCGAGGAGGAACGCGTTCCTAAAGGCGGACTCGAGGCTGATTTCGGTGAAACCGAGGTTCACGCTGGAGTAGATCGCGCCGATCAGACCCCAGAACACCAGCTGGACGTACACCGGGGTGCCGCGGAAAATCCACAGGTAGACCCAGGACACGCCGCGCAACACGGGGTTCGGGGACATGCGAAGGACGGCGAGTAATGCGCCCAAAAGCACGCCGATGAGCATGGCCAACACGGTGATGGCGAGAGTGTGCAGGGCGGCGGTGGCGATGCGGGTATCGAAGAGGTACTGGAAGTAGGTATCCCAGCCGTAGGCGTCGTTACGCGCGGCGCTAATGACGAACAGCACGGCGAGCGCCAGCAGGATGGTGGCGGCGACCATGCGGCCCGGGTGGCGAAGCGGTTTCGCCTGGATGGTTTCTGATTGAGTCATGGAGTCCTTCTATTCGCCGTTAATGGTCGCTTGGGGTTTGAGGCCTTCGGTGACGCCCCACGGTTTGAGGGTTTCGGCGTAGTCACCGGTGTCGATGAGGTGTTGCAGTGCTGCTTCGAGGGCCGGGGCCAGCTCGGAGCCTTTGGGTACCGGCCAGCCGTAGTCGGCGGCGTCGAAGATGCTGCCAGTTTTCTCGATCTTGCCGTCCGCGCGCGCAATAGCGTAAGCGGTGATCGGAGAGTCCGCAGACACGGCGTCAGCTCGACCGAGCACCAGGGCGGTAAAGGCCTGGTCGGAAGTCTCGTAGGAGAGCATCTTGATCGGAGCCTTGCCCTGGTTCACACACTCTTCGGAGCGGACTGCGACGTCGTCGGATTCGGACACAGTGCCTTTCTGCACGGCCACAGTCAAGCCACAAGCGTTGTCTGGGTCGACGGGCTTGCCGGTTTGTTGCGCCCACTGGAGGCCGGCGCTGAGGTAATTGACAAAGTCATAGTTCTTCCGCCGCTCTTCGCTGTCGGTGAACCCCGAGGCGCCAAAGTCGACGGTGCCAGCGCTAATCGACGGCAGAATCAGGCTGAAATCCTGTTCCTGCACGATAAGCTCAAGCCCCATCACCGCGGCAGCGGCGCGCGCCAAATCGACATCGATGCCGATGATGGTGCCATGTGAGTCCTTGAACTCCATCGGGGCGAACGGCGGGTTGGTGCCGATGGAAATCGTGCCTCGTTGTCGAATATTCTCCGGAACCATCGCCTGGATCTCAGGCACCGCGGCTGGCTTTATTTCTTGCCAGCCCTCGGGGTTCCCGGTTTCCTCGTTGGTGACGCACGCGGTGAGTGTGCAGGTGAGCACGGCCGCGGCGCACAACGTAAGGAATCGTCGCATAGTAGTAACCTTCTGAATAATTTGCAGTTACTAGTAATATATGCAGGTGGGGGTGGGGTGAGCAAACTCAGCGCACGGGCTATGATTTCAGTCAGATACATAGCCTTGAAAGGTGGCACCATGCGTCGGTTGTTAGCGGCCGTATTGTTCTTTGTCACTGCCCCGGTTGCGCATGCGGCCGAGCCCCAGACCTGCGCTGACGTGGAAATCATCGCTACGGCCGGGACAGGGGCGGCCTCGGTGTACGACGACCCTGCGAACATCGTCAGCTTCGGGGTGGGGACTAACTTCGTGGCCCACGTGGTTGAGCGTTTCGGCAACGTGAGTGCGTGGCAGACTCCCTATCCCGCGAGCGCAGGCGTGGCGGGGACCGTCGGGCCGAACAAGGACACCGTGGTTCTGCCATATGGGAAGTCGCAGCAGATCGGCGTGGAACGCGTGGTCGGTCGGCTTTCTGAGATGGCCCCGGCGTGCCCGAATACGAAGTGGATACTGGTCCGATTCTCCCAAGGGGCCGACATCACCGGGGACGTAGCCCAGCTGATTTCCTCCCGTCAGGCCCCCATCGGCCCCGACCGGCTGCTGGCGGCGTACCTCGTTGCGGATCCGGGGCGGGCACGGGTACTGGACCAGGACGGCATGACCGACACGGGGACCTCCGGCACCATGACCGCTGATGGGGCGGTGTTGGTGCGAACCAGTGCGTCGTCCCCCGCGCCAGGGACGGTGGGTCTTGCCGGTGCACGCCCCAACGGCGCCTTCAGCAACCTGCCCGGCAAGGTGCGGCACATCTGCGCCGGCGATGACCCAGCCTGCGCCGTCACACCTGGCGGCTTGCTTGCGGGTGCCGCGGCCCGGGCAAATGCCGACCCCGCCGACGGCTACGACGGACACCCCGCGACCCTGCGCAGCATGCTTATCGACGGCTCCCTCCACCGAGCCCTCGGCCCGCACGGTGCCCAGTTGCTTGACGCCGTGACCTTCGGACGCTTCCAGGAAGCCGAGCAGATGTTCGCGCAGGCTGCTGGCACACCGGGTCTGAGCCCTGAGCAAGCTGCCGCCATCACACTGTTCGGACACGAACTGCTCGGCACAGCGCTCGGCGTGGACATCCCGGACCAATCTTTTACCGGGGACGCTGCGGTAGACAGGTTGATCAACGTTTACCTCACCACCAACCGAGAGCTCAGGTACGCCTCCGCCATGTCGCGCAACCACACCGCATACACAGGTGAGAGTCGCGACAGTGTGGTGCGCATCGACGGCGCGCGGGCCGACGACTGGCTCGAATCCGACATGCACGCCGTTATCACCAAGGAATTGGGGGCTGCACAACATGTGGCACCGGTGCCTTATGCCGAACGTGATACCTGGTGGCAACGCTTTGGGCACCCCCAATGGCGCGCCGTGCAATTTATCCTCGGATCCGATCATCCCTGGGCACGTGCCCTGTGGGACTTCTACGGTCTATAGCTCTTTCCTGTGGCGGCTATCACAACTCTGTATTAAGGTGCGGTTATTACCTGTGACCGCATTGGAGTAGAGATGTTGAGATCCTTTTTGCTGGCAGTGGCGCTTATGCTGCTGCCATTGCCGATAGCCCAGGCCCAAGAGCCCACGAATTCCACCATGCTCATCATGGATGCATCCGGATCCATGGAAGCCCCCGATGGCTCCCGCACCAGAATGGACTCTGCCAAGGAAGCAGCCCACGCGCTGGTGGACTCCCTGCCGGAGACCGCCAACGTGGGATTCATGGCCTACGGCGCGAAGGAATCAAACGCCCCCGAGAACAAGGAAAAGGGCTGCCAGGACATCGAAACCCTGGTGCCAGTGGGAGCGCTGAACCGAAAAGCGTTCCACTCCGGGATCGATGGGTTGAAAGCTAAGGGCTACACCCCGATGGCGAACTCGCTGCTCAAGGCAGCAAAAGAATTGCCAGCTACCGGGGAGCGATCCATCATCCTCGTCTCCGACGGTATCGATTCCTGCGCGCCACCCGAGGTGTGCACCGTGGCTAAAGATCTGGCCAAACAAGGCGTCGGTCTGACGATCCACACCGTCGGCTTCCAGATCGATGAGGCCGCCCGCGCGGAATTGCAGTGTATCGCCCAGGCCTCCGGCGGGCAGTACCGCGAAGCGCGCGACGCCGCTGAGCTCACTGAAAGCCTGGATTTTCTAGCTAAACGCGCCGCAGTGACTTACCAGACCGCCGGAACCGACTTCGAGTTTGCCGACACCATCGATGGCGCCAAATGGCTTGGCGAAGGGCTGTATCAGACCCGCGTCCTCCCCAACGCTGAGAAAGACGGCAAACTACGCTACATCCGGGTAGCCGTGCCGAAGGGACACGACGCCTACGTCTCGATCACCGGCATCCCAGACCGCGACAAAACCGGTACTTCCGACACCGACGGCGACCTCAACTACTGGTTGGAAGACATCGGGAACACGTCCAATGGAAAAGACTGTGACGGGGACAAATTGTTCATCGATCTCGGACAAACCCATTCGGACGCGTACTCTCCTCCAGAGCCGGAAGCAGCCGTCATCAGGGGAGAAGGCGCCACCGACTGCGACATGGACCAGTGGTACCTCGGCTACGACATCCACACCACCAAGCCCGGTGGCGGGGAAGTCTCCGTCGAAATCCAGGTCTCTTTCGAACCCATCGTCCCTAAGGACCAGGCCCAAAAGTTCCCGGCAGGCGACACAGGTGCGAAGCCAAACCCAGCAGACCTGCCCTTCAAGGATGTCCAGCCAATCACTGGCGGCACAGGCTTTAACGACGCCACCCCAGTCACCCCAGGCGCCTACTCAGACTCCCTCGTGCCAGGAGAATACAAGTTCTACCGCATCCCCGTGAACTGGGGCCAACGACCGGTGGTGACCCTGAAACCAAGCGAATCCAAACGCAACGAAACTGAACACTACGGCGCCACAATCTACTCACCCATCCGTGCCGACATCGAAAGCTTTGACGCTAGTGCGTGGAAGAAGGAAGACGTCAAACCATCCACCGCCACCCTCGACCGCGCGATCCAGTACCACAACCGGACTGCCAACGCAGGAGGCGAAAAGCAAGCCATGGCCGGCGATTACTTCATAGGCATATCGATGTACAACTCCTCCTCAGACAAAGATAAGGGTGTTGACCAGCCGTTCGAGATTGCGTTCGATGTCGTCGGCAAGTCGGCTGATGGGCCGGAATGGCGCCCGAAGCTCGTGCCCGGGCCCAAGCCACTGGACAAGCCAGCCAGTGCCGCCACGAGTTCAGCGGCCGCGCCGTCAAGCGCTTCTGACGAGCCTGCCGTGTCCGCCGAGCCAGTGGAGAAAACCGGGCTGAGCCTGGGCCAACTCGCCATCGGTGGCGGGGCAGTGCTAGGTGTGATCGTCCTCGTAGCTGTCGCGCTGTTGGTGATGCGCCGGAAGTAATGCGATAGCGATTCGTGCCGCGTGACAAATCCCTACGCTTATCAAAAATCTGACCAGCATGTTTGCTGAGGATAGGCGTAGGGATTTGTTTTGCCCCCTGTTTGCCAGTGAAGTTGTGACCCTCCTACAGAGAGGATCATCAATGTCTAACGAGCTTGCCCCTACTGTTCGGGTCAAACCACATCGGGTG